>JBPCNX010000048.1:0-25565 GCA_051000815.1 Pyrinomonadaceae bacterium | reverse complement strand
TAAGCTGCCAAGCGGGTGGACGATCTGCTGCACCCCTTGGACCAATCGCTTTTGCTTACCGGCGACTGGCCACAGGCGATAGACACTTTCTAACTTGCATGCTCTTAACATACAAGCGGGTGGGTCTTAAGATTGCCGATTGCTCATTGCCAATTGCCGATTAGCAACTTACGGGATCGGGTGAATTCAAGTTTGAAGTGCAACACTCGATGCGCAATGAGCAATTACGGTACGGGAGCGGTAGCGACCGCACTCAACGCGCACCAAGAACAAGAAGCAATAAACCAATGGTCGGCGACTGAGGGTGGCTAGGAGCATCATTTCATGAATGATTGTGTTGCTTGAGTGCGGTCGCTACCGCTCGCGTACCGTAATTGCTCGTCACAGCTTTGTTGCACTTCCTAGTTGAATCTGCGCATGCGCGACCCACCCGCTTGGTGGTACTGACCTCATGCCACAAATCTGAATGCTCTCGAGCGACGTGAATAACACGAACAACCTGATCCTGGCGTCAAAGAGTCCGCGCCGGGCGGAGATCCTACGCGCTGTTGGCTGGCCTTTCGAAGCGGTAGCCCCAAACATCGATGAGACCCGCGCTTCCCATGAGGATGCGGTTTCATACGTAAAGCGACTCGCCCAAACAAAAGCCGAAACAGTGGCAAAACAATTTCCCGGCGCTTTGGTGGTGGGCGCCGACACCGTTGTTCTAGTCGATCACGAAATTCTGGGACAGCCGCGCGACGATGATGATGCGCGGCGCATGTTGAATCTGTTGAGCGGCAAGTGGCATGAGGTGTTGACGGGTGTGGCTCTCGTGAACACAGGCAATAGCAACCGTTCTTTGATTGACTGCGAATTGACGCGCGTCCTCTTTGCCGGCCTGTCGAAAAAAGAGATCGAAGAATACATCTCTACACATGAGCCGCTGGGTAAGGCAGGCGCTTACGCTATCCAGGGCCGGGCAGCCCTATTTATCGAAGAGATTCAGGGAGATTATTTCAATATCGTGGGTCTGCCAATCAGATTGGTTTACAAGATGATCAGGAAGCTCGAAAACAATTCAAGCAAGTAGTAGTGAAAAGCGGCGAGAGACCCTGGACGGTTGATTGTCACCGGGCTGAAGCCGCGGGAGTGAGGTCAGTACCACCACGCGGTAGCGGGTGGCCGGTGCGCTAGCACTTAGTCCTCGTGTGGTAATGATTCATTACTCGAACTCATGATGTTGGGCGCGATGCCGCAAGGATTGAGTGCCGGCATCTCGGCCCACCGGCTACCGCCTGGTGGTACTGACCTCAACTAATCGGCAATTGGCAATCGGCAATCCATCCAAACCCACCGGCTACCGCCTGGTGGTACCGACCTCACTCCCAAACTGCATCAGTACCCCAAACCCTCGCTTGTTCGTTTTCAGACTTCTCCGCTACACTGCCCGCTGCTTCTCAACAATTCCGGCCGCGACTCTGGATGAATGGATAGCTTGCTCAAAACTCTGCCCGCAATCCTAAGCGCCGCAGGCGACTCGACCGAAGTCGCCGAAGCCGCGTGCATCGCAGCCTGGAAACATGCCGCCGGCCAGGGCCTGCGTGGTAATGCCATACCTTTGCGACTTAACGAGAGGACGCTGGTCATTGCGGTTCCCGACGCAGCCTGGCGAAAGCAAATGCAGTCGTTGAGCGGTCAACTGTTGTTTCGTTTGAACTCAATTCTCGGGCAACCGCTTGTTACCTTTCTTGAATTTCGCGAAGACCAGCACGCGGTAGCCAAAGCGCGCCAGGATCTCGTTACAAGCGATCACAACGCCGAGCCAGCGGCGATACCGGCAGAGTTGGTTTCAGCAGCGGCCGGTATTCAGGACAAAGATTTGCGGCGCGCCTTTTTAGGGGCGGCCGCCAGCTGCCTTAAGCGACTGCACGACGACGAGAAACTGAAGTCTGAGACCTGAAACCTGAGACCTGAAACCTGAGACCTGGGACCGGAGTTATGCAGATAAAAGAATCCGACATCGAGAAAATTGCTGAGCTTGCGCATCTCGAGATCACGCAAGCAGAACTCGCTTTGTTCGCTCCGCAGATGACAGAGATAGTGACTTACGTCGAGCAACTTAACGCGCTCGACACAAGCAACATCGAACCGTCGCTGGGTGGCCTGACTCCCGAAGGTGAAGCGACGGATTCCGCGCGTGACGATTTGGTCCTGCCTTCGCTGGGTCAAAAGCTGGCCCTGGCCGAAGCACCCGACGCGGCGTCGGGACATTTTCGAGTACCGAAAATTTTGTGAAGAGAGTCTCAAGTCTCAGGTCCCATGTCTCAAGATCACTTATTGAGACCTGAGACCTGGGACTTGAGACAGTTGAAGAATGAACACAGTCTCAGAAATACGAGAGCGACTCGCGAATTCCCAGACGACCGCCCAGGCGATAGCGGAGTCCGCGCTCAAATCGGCCGAAGGGTTGCAGCGGGATCTAAATGCATTCTTGCAGATTGATCGTGAGGGAGCTTTGAAGCGCGCTAAGGTGATCGATGAAAGTGACCAGTCTCAGCTTCAAACTCTCGCCGGCGTGCCCCTCGCCATCAAAGACAACATCTGCGTCAGAGGCATGCAAACGTCCTGCGGTTCGAAGATTCTCGGCGACTACCATCCGCCCTACGACGCGACAGTCATCGAACGCTTACAAAAGGCCGGCGCCGTAATTATCGGCAAAACAAACTGCGATGAATTTGCGATGGGTTCATCAAACGAGAACTCGGCTTTCGGGCCCGTGAAGAACCCCTGGGATCTCGAGCGTGTGCCGGGCGGTTCGTCAGGAGGTTCCGCCGCGGCAGTCGCTGCCGGAATCGTCCCTGTCGCGCTCGGCTCCGATACGGGCGGCTCGGTGCGTCAACCTGCTTCGCTCTGTGGGGTGGTTGGACTCAAGCCGACTTATGGTCGCAACTCCCGTTACGGTCTCGTGGCCTTCGCTTCGTCCTTAGACCAGGTTGGAATCCTTGGACGCAGCACTCAAGACGTTGCCACTGTCCTCAGTGTGATCGCGGGACGTGATCCTCACGACGCGACAACGGCGGACGTACCTGTCCCTGACTACGTCGCTGCGCTTACGGGCGACGTTAAAAATCTCAGACTCGGCTTTCCGCGGGCGCTTTTTGGTGAAGGCCTCGATGCGGAGGTGCGTGCCTCCGTCGAGCAGGCGATTGAAGAATACCGAAAACTCGGTGCGGAGATCGTCGAAGTGGAACTGCCGCGCGCGAAGTATTGCATCGCGGTCTACTACATCATCGCCACCGCTGAAGCGTCGTCCAACCTCGCCCGCTTTGACGGAGTGCGTTACGGGTTTCGCGCGGAGGACACCCCGGAGTTGCGCCAAATGTATCGCAAGACCCGTGATGAAGGATTTGGAGCGGAGGTTAAGCGGCGCATCATGCTGGGGACTTACGTGCTCTCGGCTGGCTACTACGATGCCTATTATCGTAAGGCGCAACAGGTGCGCGCCCTTTTGAAAGAAGACTTTCGCAAGGCATTCTCAAGCTGTGATGCGATCATCACGCCCACCTCGCCAACTCCGGCATTCAGGCTGGGCGAAAAGGTAGACGACCCGCTCTCGATGTACCTCAACGATGTCTACACTGTAACGGCGAATCTTGCAGGTGTGCCTGGCATCAACGTTCCCTGCGGCCTGTCGTCTGAGAATCTGCCGATTGGGTTTCAACTGCTCGGGCCCTACTGGTCCGAATCGAACCTTTTCAAACTCGCGCATGCTTACGAGCAAGCGTGCCCCTTCGCCGCGCGTCCGCCCATACATGCCTAGCGAATGTCATTGCCAATTGCCGATTTCCGATTGCCAATTGGTCCACCCGCTACTGAGAGTGTGTGAAAAGACTGTCTGATAGTGTTGAGGAGCCAGTTGCAATTCACAGGTCAGGAAGGGGACCCTGTCCCCGCTGCAAGCCGCGAGATATTCAAGGACAAGTTGTAGCTCTGAACCCTTTGAGAGTCACCATGGTCGATATGCTCTGATGGTGAACGCTGACAAGGGGAAGCGGGGACAGGGTCCCCTTCCTGACCTGTGAATTTTTTCAACTGGCTAGGAATTGTTCTCGGCAGGCTGTACGGCTTCCTTCGCTGGCACCTCGGCAATCGCTTTATCGGGAATCCAATCGCCAGTAAAGATCTCGACAACGTTCTTCGCCGTTCCCACTACCGGCGTCACATCCAGGGCCACGTGCACAGCGCCTGGGACCAGGCCCTTCTTGTGGATGTCGTGGCCAGCAAATCCCACCGTGAACACCGGACCAATGATAGGAATCGCCTTGAGGAGTTTTTTGGTAATCTCCCAGGCGCCTCTTTTAACTACTCCCTTTTTTGGCTTTGGCATCATGTTGGTCGAGTTCGGTTTCATTTGATACGGACTGTTTAGCTGCACGCAAACTAACAGTTTGCGTTACCTCGCAGTCGCCGCGTTTCAAAGCTATATGCTAGCATGCCCGCACTTAAACAACCGGTCTCCAGTTAACTTGATGCGCGTCAAAGTTTCTCTTCTATTTGTTGCCATTTTTGTTTCAGGGATACTTTCCTCATGCAATCGCACGGGAACACCGTCGTCTCCCAGGCTGCTCATCTACACACCCCACGGCCAGGCACAACTAAAAGACTTCGTCGGGCGCTACAAACAGCAGCACCCGGACGTTGATGTGCAGTTTCTTGATATGGGTTCGCGCGAGATTCTTGAGCGCGTGCGCGCCGAGCGCAACCGGCCGCAAGCGGATATCTGGTGGGGCGCGGCCCATACCACGTTTCAAACTGCGGCTGACGAAGGTCTTCTCGCTCCCTACCGCCCAAGCTGGGCCGACAAGATTCCGGAAAGCAGCCGCGACCAACAGGACCGTTGGTATGGGACTTATGAAACGCCGCAAGTGATCGTTTACAACAGCGACGCCGTGCGTCCTGAAGAGGCGCCACGAGATTGGGACGATGTGCTTGGCCCGCGTTGGCGCGATAAGGTCTTGATCCGCAATCCCAACCCGTCAGATTCGATGCGCGCGATCTTTGGCGCCATGATCTGGCGCTTCTATAAGGACACTGGCTCACCGGAGAAGGGCTATGATTGGCTGCGCCGCCTAGACGCCAACGTTCATGAATACACCGCCGACGGCACGTTACTGATGCAGAAGCTGGCACGTCGCGAAGGCCTCGTTAGTCTCTGGAACCTGCCCGACGTGTGGGTCTACAAACAAAAAGGTTTGCCGGTGGCATACGTGATTCCTGCGAGCGGCACGCCGGTAATCACGGACGGCATCGCGATTGTCCGCGGCGCGCCCAACGAAGCTGAAGCGCGACGGTTTTACGAGTTCGTGACGACGACGGAAAGCCTGACGCTCGCTGCGCAGGTTTACTATCGCATTCCGGTGCGCACAGATATTGATAGCAAACAATTACCATCTTGGATGAACGAGCCATTCACGCGGATGCCGCTCGACTGGGAATTGCTACGAAAGGAAGGCGGCGATTGGCTGCGTTATTGGGATACGGAGATACGAGGACGCAACAAGTAGTTTCGTGTTCCTATGGCTGGGAACAGACTGGGTAATCAGCTGAGGCTGCTTCAGCGGTCTTGAAGCTCAGTGAAAGGTCGCTGAAGCGACCTGGAAGAAGTAGTGCGAGGCCTCACCAGCCGTAAACGGCTGGTCTATTTGCCCTATGGGCTTGCGCCGTAACGGCGCACAAAATCGAATTCGAAATCATGACCGAAACCCGGAACCGATCGAACATGTCGCTACTGTTGCTAGACAGGATTTCAAAACGCTTTGCGGAGACAACCGCGGTAGCCGACGTCTCTCTCGACGTGGAACGAGGAGAGTTCTTTGGTCTCCTGGGCCCCTCGGGCTGCGGCAAGACGACGACGCTGAGAATGATCGCCGGCCTCGAAACACCTGATTCCGGAACGATCCAATTCGCCGATCGCGATATCACCCGACTCTCGCCTGAAAAACGCGGCTTCGGCATGGTCTTTCAGAACTATGCGCTCTTTCCGCACCTCAACGTTTTCGAGAATGTCGCGTTCGGATTACGAGCGCGCCATCAGCCCAAGGCGGAAATCATTAAAGCCGTGGAAAGTGCATTAGACCTCGTCCAACTTCCAGGCTACCAAAAAAGGAAAGTTGACGAACTCTCGGGGGGCCAGCAGCAACGAGTGGCGATCGCGCGGGCGATAGCAATTGAGCCGGCCCTTCTGCTTTTCGATGAACCGCTTTCAAATCTCGACGTGGCCCTGCGCGAGGAGACTAGAGGTGAGTTGCGTCAGTTAGTTAACCGGCTTGGGCTGACAGCTGTTTATGTAACGCACGACCAGGAAGAGGCTTTTGCTTTGTGTGATCGCATCGGCGTGATGATGGGCGGACGTATTTTGCAGACCGGCCGGCCGCGCGAACTATATGAACATCCATCGCAAGTTTCGGTGGCGGAATTCCTCGGCCGGAATAATCTCATCCGCGTGATGCGTCTCAGCTCAAGCAAAGCCGAGCTCGCCGAATTTAAGACACTCGACGGTGGGCACACTCTGCGGTTGCCGTCGGCACAGGACAAATTAGTTCCACTGAACAAGCCCTGCTCTCTCGCAATCCGGCCGGAACACCTGATACTCAACAAGACAAACGCGCACGCGGAAAACGTCTTGAAAGCCCAGGTGACCGAAATCAGTTTTGCCGGCGCGACTTCCAGTATCAAACTCGACGCGAATGGTCTCCAACTTGAGGCACTGGTACTTGAGCCGGACGGGTTTGTCGTCGGAGATTTCTCCTTCGTCCAGTTACCCCCCGACCGGATCTCACTCTTAACTGAAGGATGAGGGATGAAGCATGAGTAGGAGAGCATGCCCGCCAACTCGCAGGTCAGGAAGTGGGCAAGCGCAGCGCTGATGAGCACTAAGCACCCATTACCTGCGAATCGTCCTCTCGACTCCTCAAGCCGTTTCAAAATCACGCTGTCCCCGCGTCTCCTTCTCATCCTGATCACCGCTGTCGTTCTATTCTACGGTGTCGTTTATCCCAACGCGCAGATTTTCATCAGTTCGTTTCAGGTGAACGGCTCCTGGTCACTTGCCACTTATCGAGACGTTTTGGCCCAGGGCGCGGTGCTCGAATCCGTTGTCACCAGTCTTGGGGTCTCAGCTCTAACTGTTCTCCTCTGCGCCCTGGTGGGTATCCCGTTAGCATTTCTATTTGAACGCTTCACATTTCCTCTACGGCGTTTGTTCGCGGTTTTCGCCGCCTTGCCTCTCGTCTTACCTCCGCTAGTCGGAACAGTCGCCTTCATCCTCCTCTGTGGTGAGTCCGGCATTTTGGCGCGACTGGTACAGGCGGCTTTCAGACTTGACGAGGCGCCCTGGTCTTTACGTGGTTGGAGTGCCCTGCTGCTATTCCATACCTATACTATGTATCCGTTTTTTTACGTGTTCACCGGCGCCGGGTTGCGACGAATCGACGCCGGCCTCGCGGAGGCGGGAAGAAGTCTGGGGGCCAGCTCTTTCGTCGTTCTGTTCCGGATTGTTTTGCCGCAACTGACACCCTCATTGCTGGCGGCCGGCTTGTTGACGTTTATGGTCTCGATGGCATCATTCAGCGCGCCGCTTCTCTTTGGCGGCAATGTTCGTGTACTGACGCTCGAGATTTTTACAGCGCGCCAACGCGGCGATGCGGCGGTAGCTTTGACTGAGACGGTGATTCTCGCGGTGATTTCCCTGAGTGCGCTTATTCTGTTCCAGCGTTACGAAGGAACGCGACGATTTGCCGCCGCTGCACTCAAGGGCGCCGGACGCCGGCTCAAACCAATTACCAGCGGCAAGGGGCGACTGGCGGCAATCGTCTGCGGAATTATTTTCTCACTTACACTTGTTCTACCGGTTGCCACACTCGCACTCGTGAGCTTTGCGCGCGACGGTGAGTGGACGACACAGACTCTTCCGCCTTCGTACACACTCGGCAATTACAGCCGGATTCTGAAGGATCAAGATGCACGCGAGGTCTTCTTGAACAGTCTGTCGATGGCCGGTATCGCTTCGGTTGCCGCGCTCATTTGGAGTTTCTGCGTTGCAACACTCGTCGCGGGTAAGCGCCCAGGAAGATGGCGGCGTTTGCTTTCCCTGCTGGTCCTTATTCCCTGGGCCTTGCCCGGAACCGTGGTCGCGATATCCATTGCCGAAGCATACGGCAGACCTTCGCCGCTGCTGGGATCTTTCATACTTGTCGGCACATTCTGGATCTTGCCTGTTATTTATTTTCTGCGTTTCATGCCGCTTGTCGTGCGCTCGGTGCAGGCAAGCATGGAGCAGCTCGATCCGGCGCTTGAGGAAGCGGCGGGAAGCCTGGGCGCGCGCTGGTGGCAGAGATTCTGGCGGATCACTCTGCCGCTTGTTTGGCCCGGCGCAGTGGCCGGTACCCTGCTGGCGTTTGTCATAGCTTTGGGTGAGTATGTTGCCTCGGTGCTGGTTTTCGTCCCGGCAAACCGTCCTATCTCAATCGCCATCGCTTCCGAGTTACGTGATTTCAATCTCGGCTCCGCAGCCGCCTACGGGATGATTCTGATTGTCATCATCGGCGTCAGCATGATAGTGGCGGCAAAACTGGAAAGAGGAGCGCGAGTTTGAGTGAAGGCTCTTCTGTGGCTTCAGAGGCGACACCTGAGCATGCTCAGTCCGGAAGGAATCCAATAAATGAACTTCCGTCTACCGAGAGACCCTCGGCTTACTTCAATTCGATTCTTTATACTTTTCTTCGTAATTGCGCTTCTCCTGTGGGGGCCGATTGGCCCGCTTTCCCACGCGCAGGAGCCGATTTTCAGCGCGATTCCCAGGGACAGAGCTGAACTTCATCAGGCACTCCTCGATCTAACAAACCCAGCCACAGTCATGTGTGTCGCCGCCCACCCGGATGACGAAGATGGCACCACCCTGACCGTCTTGCGACGCAAGTATGGCGTGCACACGGTGAGTTTGTTTTCCACGTATGGCGAAGGGGGACAAAACGCCGTCGGGCCAGAACTCTATGAAGAGCTCGGCGTAATCCGTGCACGCGAGACGATGGAGGCCGCGCACATTCAAGGTTCCGAACCACACTTTCTCGGCCTTAAGGATTTCGGTTTTTCAACATCTGCCGCTGAGGCGTTTCGCGTGTGGGGTCACGATGAGGCGCTGCGGCGCATGGTGCTGAAAATTAGGGAACTCCGACCGGATGTCATCATTACTAATCATGACACGACAACCGGCCACGGCCATCATCAGGCGACTGGTCGCCTTGCGCTCGAAGCCTTCGAGGCAGCTGCGGATCCGAACCGCTTTCCCGAACAACTTTCCAGCGTCACAGTCTGGCAAGCGAAACGGCTTTTTGTGCGCGCGCGACAGACGGCTGGGAACAGCAACCTCGTCGCGGGAACAAGCCAACAGGTGGAGAGGTTTGTCACCATCGATCCCAACGAGCGCGATCTGATACGCGGAACAATCTTCGCCGAGCAGGCGCTGAGCGCTCTACAAAAACATGCTTCACAGGGACCATGGCCCAAATCCATTGCGGAAAGACTGCTGGGCAATCCTTCGGGCAAACTCCCACTTATTTTTTACCGCTTAACGCGAGAAGCGAGTGGAGTGTCCGCTCTGCCTGCTAAAGCAAAAATGTTCTTCGATGGTTTAAATCTTGAGCAGACCCTGCCGCCCAGTCTGACCCCGCCAGAAATCGAGGGCCAGGCGCTAACTGACTTAGTCGACCAACCAGACCGGGTGCTAAACGCGCTGATTGCTTGGCGCCGTCGAACCGGATCAGTTTCACTATCAGGGGCAGAGCGTCACCGGTGGCGGCTAATGGCCGAGCGAGTCGATCGAGCACTCGCGGTTGCTTCAGGCGTCTCAGCGAGTCTCAGTTCGCGTGAGACCCTGCTAGTGCCGGGAATGCCCGCGAGCTTTGCGATCAATATTGCCAATGCCGGTAACAGGGCAGTTCAGATCATAAAGGTGTCGCTCGTGGGTTGGGGAAAGAAGGTCCCCCTTGAAGCTGCCGAGATCTTGAGCGCAGACACTGAAACCATCGTCCCCGTCGATCTCGTGACTCCAATTACTGCGACGATCACAGTTCCGCACGCAGATCATCTTTACGACGGGCGACTCTTCGGCGATTGCTTCACTGCGGAGGCGAACCTCGAAATTGATGGAGCGAAATTTTCAGTCCACGCCGAAAGAACTCTGGACGTTGTCCCGATTGTCGAGATCAAAAACATCTCCCCATCACCCTGCGTTAGGACGCCCCAGACGCTTGATCGCTGCAATTCATTTCAGGTGATGCTGACAAATCATTCGGCCAAACCATTTGCCGGCCAGGTAAAGACTGCGGTAACTCCTTTCAGAGGTACGCACGTTCGCGAAACAAGACGCGACATTGCCTTAGCGCCGGACGAAACACGTAGTGAGACGATGGTTGACGCCAATTCGCGCCCAGACCGAGAACCCGTCGCCGAACTGAGACAGTCAGCCCTGGTGGGACTCTCCGTCGTTCCCGCAGGATCCAGTCAGCCGATCGCAGAGCGTTCTGTTCAAGTGAGATATGCCGATGCTCGAGTGCCGGAAAAGCTGCGCGTCGGCTACCTGCCCAGTTTTGATCAAACGCTCAAACAGTCACTGTCCGCGCTGGGAGTCGCCGCCACTGAGCTGAGCGTCGCCAATATTCAGAAGAACGAGCTTGGCCAATATGAAGCGGTGATCATCGACAACCGTGGCTACTACGCTCATCCGGAGTTGATTGCCGCGAATTCAACCTTGCTCGATTACGTAAAGGAAGGCGGAACTTTGATTGTCTTCTATCACAAGGACAGCGAGTGGAATCCAAATTCGGATCGCGGTCGTCCCCAGCTCGCACCCTATCCGATCATCCTCGGAGACGAGCGGGTGACGGAGGAAGATGCTCCGATTAGTTTCATCCAGCCACGCCATCGGTTGTTGAATTACCCAAATCGGATCAGGAAGGCGGATTTTGATTACTGGATTCAGGAACGCGGGCTGAATTATCCGAAGGAATGGGATCCTCACTACATCGCGCTATTCTCAAGCGGTGACAAAGGCGAAAAGCCGTTGCGCGGCGGACTTCTGGTTGCTCGCTACGGCAAAGGCAACTACATCTATACGAGTATGGTCTGGTACCGGCAGTTGCGAGCGGGTGTCCCCGGCGCGTACCGAATGCTTGCGAACATGATTAGCTATGGAAAGTAGGGTGGGATTGTAGGGCGGGTCTCGGTGCCCGCCCCATGATGTGTAACAAACAAGAAAGGCGCCCACGGTCGGGACGCCCTACAATTACTCTAACCGGACGATTGGTGAGAAGGCCTAAGGAACCTGGACCGGCTGCGGCTCGTACTCAGGCTCGCTCTCCAGTTTTGCCTGGGCGCGTTGGAGGAAGGTCTTGATCATCTCACGCACGCGTTTCTGCATCTCGGCGCTGATCGGTCCTTCACCAACCAGACTGGCCAGCCGGTGCAAATCCCTGGCGTGGGGCCGGCGTAACTCAACGTGTTGCGCAATGCGGATCAAGACTTTCTGGCCCCGCTCTTCAAACGCCGCTGCATAACGCAGATAATTCTTCACTTCGCTCCGCGCTGGCGACCACTCCAACCGGTCCGGTCCATCTTCAGTTTTCTCTACCGCAAAACTCGCGTGCACCGCGCCAATCACCGGCACTTCGGCGCGCACAATCCAGCGCATGATTCCGCCTGCCTCTTTGCGAATGCCTTCGATGCCGGGCATTAAATCGACAAAGTTACCAAACTCGCTAAAGAATTCCCGAGCTCGCTCGATCGTTGTTTTTAGTTCCAGTTGTTCCGTGTATGAGGCTTTTATTCTGAACATTCGTTCTCCCGTGATCTCTCCCGATTACCTTGATGCTTGCTGGCGGCCCAGTGTTGCACCATGCAAACGTCAACGTTAAAGTTACACGATGACGGAGGATCAGTAAACGTGAATTTTTAGGGTGGCTCAGGTATTTAACTTGCGCTGAGAGTAACAATTTGCGTCACCATGTTTTGTTTCAATAGAATTGACCTTGCATGCCAATGAATCGTGACAGTAGATGCCCGGGCTGCATTGATAGCCGCTTGAAATCGTGGTCGGAGCTGAATGCCGACGAGCGCGAGGTGGTGAAACGTTTGCCCGCAGCGCGCGAGTATTCCCAGGAAGACCGGCAACGAAATCACCGTTGGTGCACACGCTGTTGGCACGAGACTGCGAATAGAGCATCAGAGGCCTGAGCCTTCACCGCCCGTAATCCTGTCGTAAGCCTCATGAATTTCCCGCATCTTCATCCCAAGCGTTTCGTGCAACGCCGCCGCCGAAGTGAAACCCAGTTGTTTCGCGATGTCCTGCAAAGCAGGATGATCCGTTGCGGGTAGCCGTGCCTGACGCCCGAGGATCAATCGATGATAATGATCAATTGAGCGCAGCAGTACATAGCCGCTGTTTAGTTGTTCAAAGTCCTGGTCATCCAATGCCCCTGTCGCACGCAGACGTTCCAGCGTGGTAGTGGTTGACCTATCATCTCCTTCATCAGGCACGTCATATCGCAACTGCAGGTAGCGAGTCGCAAAGTAGACGTCCAGCATCCCGCCCGCGGCAAATTTAATGTCAACGCCACTGCGCCGGACACGATGTCCTTTTTCTTTCTCGAGGCGATCGCGGACGTGACGCGTTTCTCGCTGCAACTCTTCCGGATCATGTTTGCTTGCTCTTTCATGTATGGCGTGTCTCGCGTGAGTCTCGATCATCTTGCCCAATTCCAAATCACCCGCGACGGCGCGTAATTTCACATACGCCAGCCACTCCCAAACCGCGGTACGCTGCTTAAGATAGTCAAGAAATCCTTCCGAACTGGCGACGAGCGGACCATCCTGTCCATCCGGACGCAGGCGCATGTCGACGCGATACAGATGGCCTTCGCGCGTCAGGCTGGAAAGCGCCGCGATCATAATCTCTCCCAGTCGCGCGTAAGCTTCATCGCGCGACAAGGAAGCGACCGGCGCTTGCACAAGCGAATCGTAAACAAGTACGACATCGAGGTCCGAACCATAATCAACTCCGCCGCTAGCTAAACGACCCAGGCCAAGAACGGCAATTCGAGGCCCGCCGGTAAGGTTTCCATAGCGGCGCACTAGTTCCCTTCGCGCAATCAGGAAAGCGACATTGATACTGGCGATGCCCAGTTCGGTCTGTAAACGATTGGCTTCCGCCACTGAAATTTTGCCGCCGGCATCAAGCGCGCCAATTTCCAACAGCAGCTTCGACCAGGCGCGGCGGAGCGCAGACAATTCGCCTGCGAAGCTTTTCTCAGCGTTGACACTTGTTCGAAGTATCGAACGATAATCCCTGCGGACTGAAGCTGCACCTTCGCCCAGAATCGAGATCAGCGAAGGACTGCTTGCAACCATCTCACCCAGGAATTCTGATGACCCGCAAAGCCGAACCAGAGCTGAAAGGTTTCGTTGGGAGATCTTGATCGAACTGGCTGACTTTTCCAGAGACGAAGCGACGCGAGTAACAACGGAGAGCGCCCGGTGCGAATTCAGCGAACGCTGAGCGATTTCCTGCAGCGATTGGGCTAGTGATTCGCTGTCTAGCGGGGTTGCCTTCTCGTCCGGCGCTTCCGGTGTTAGACGCGAAGCAAACACTTTGGCTGCCGCACTAAGGCCGGTCTCTTCGACGGTATTAGCCACTGAAGTGCCGACCCCCTGCACTGCCGTATCAGATGAGGCAATTGCGTCTTCCGGGTCCGAGCTTTCCGCAACCCGGAAAACCCGATCATACGCGCGGCGCACATTTGAGGTATGCATCTCCAGCGCGATGTCAAACCTGGCAAGTGCATCGAGGCCCGCGAATTTCATGCGACGCGCAACCAGTGCCCGTTGCTCAACGGCAAGCGGGACCGAATGAGTTTGCAAGCCATGCTCCATTTGCAGACGATGTTCCAGCGTGCGCAAAAACGTATAGGCTTCGGAAAGCGCGGTACGTTCCTGCTCAGTTATCAAGCCTCGATCAGCCAGACGGCCGAGGCTGATCAGGGTGTGGGGAACGCGCAACCAATCGTCATCGCCCCCGTGAGCAAGTTGGAGCGCCTGCGCGATGAACTCAATTTCGCGAATGCCGCCGCGATTCAGCTTGACGTTGTAACCGCCCGCGTTGCGCTCGATGTGCTTGTCAATCTTTTGTTTCGCCAGCCGCACGCTCGCGAGGGCTTCCTTAACCGACATGCCAGGTCGAAAGACGCTGCTGCGAATCTCTGCGGCGAAACGGGTAAACAATGAAGCAGAACCAGCCGCCGCCCGTGAGCGAATCAGCGCCTGCAGTTCCCAGGCCTGAGCAGTTTCGCGGTAGTAGCGAACCGCCTCGCTGAGGGGTGTTGTAAGGGTTCCATCACGTCCATGAGGACGTAAGCGCAGGTCGACACGATACGCGGCGCCCTCACCAGCTGGTTGGCCGACGAGCTTTGTCACAGCTTCCGAGAGTTTTATGAAGTACTCGCGATTGCTGACTTCGCCCCGCTCGCCCGCGCCCGAGGTCGTGCCATCCTCTGAATAAATGAAGACGAGATCGATGTCTGAGGCGTAATTGAGTTCCAGAGAACCGAGTTTGCCGAGGGCCACGATGCAGAATTCGGCAACCGCTCTTCGCCCCCGCTCGTCGGTGTGCAATGGTGGGCCATAGCGATTGTCCAGCTCCTGGCGCGCGAGACTTAAAGCGTAATCAAGAATCGCGTCGGCAAGATTCGACAGTTCTTCCGTGGTCTCTACCAGGGCATGAGTACGACGAATGTCTTCCAGGTAAATCCGCAGCAGTTCGCGACGGCGGAAACGGGCCAGCAGAACTTGATGAGTGAGAGTGGAGTTCGTGAGCGCGAAACGCGCCAGCGATTCCTGTAATTCCTCGCGACTTCTTACGCGCGAATTGAGGCGCTCGCGCAGCAGCCAGGAAACGTAGTCAGGATTCTGCTCAAGCGTGGTGGCAAGCAGCGGGCTCCATGCGGCAAGAGACAACGTGTCCGAGAGTAGTCCTGCTTCCTTTGTCAGTTTTCGGTAGGCGTGAGGGTGCTCCGTCGCAAATCGCTCAAGAAAGAGTCGCGCGCCCTGCTCGTCAGGCAAGTCGCGAACTAACGCTTCAACCCCTGCAGGTGCAGGTTTCGGGTTCCGTGTTTCAGGTTCCAAGTCTCAAGTCTCAAGTCTCAGGTCTCAGGTCCTAAGGCGAAGCCCAAGCCCAAGTTTCAAGAGTCCCAACCTAAACAGCTGGGTTCGCCTTGATGACTCGAGACTTGGGCCATGAGACCTGAGACTTGAGACCGTTAAATGTCAAAGTACATCCCAAACTCCAGCGGATGCGGACGCATACGCAACGGCTGGATCTCTTTCTCCCGTTTGTAGGTAATCCAACGCTCAATTAACTGCGGACTAAATACATCGCCCTTAAGTAGGAAGTCATGATCAGCCTCAAGCGCTTTGAGTGAGTCGTCCAGCGAGCCTGGGAGCGTCGGAACATCCTTCAACTCTTCCGGCGAGAGATCGTAGATGTCTTTCTCTAGCGGTTCACCTGGATCAATACGGTTCTGAACACCATCTAATCCGGCCAACAACATCGCTGAAAACGCCAGGTAGGCATTGCATGAGGGATCGGGCGGACGAAACTCCAGCCGCTTGAGTTTGGGATTCGTCGAAAACATAGGAATACGAATCGCAGCCGAACGATTTCGTGCCGAGTAGGCAAGATTAACCGGAGCTTCGAACCCTGGAACCAGACGCTTATAGCTGTTGGTAGTCGGCGCCGCAAAAGCGACGACCGCCGCTGCGTGTTTCAACAATCCGCCGATGTAATAGCGCGCCATTTCCGACAGGCCGGCGTATCCGTCGCCCGCGAAGAGTGGCTTGTCGCCTTTCCATAGGGACTGGTGACAATGCATTCCTGAACCATTGTCGCCATAGAGTGGCTTCGGCATGAAGGTAGCGGCCTTCCCAATCTGAAACGCAGTATTGCGCACGACATATTTGAAAACCTGAAGATTATCGGCGGTACCTAGCATGGTGGAATAGCGAAAGTCGATCTCACACTGGCCGGCGGTGGCAACTTCATGATGATGGCATTCAACGTTGATTCCACATTTCAGGAGCGTTAGGGAAATCTCAGACCGCAGGTCGCTTAGTGAATCAAGCGGTGGGACCGGAACATAGCCTTCCTTCGGCCGAATACGAAAACCGAGGTTCGAACCCGAAAACTCGTTGGCATCGCGGCCGCTATTCCAGTGGGCCTCATCGGAGTCGACCGTATAGCCGGCTGAATGCTGGTCGTTATGAAACTTGACCGAATCAAAAACAAAAAATTCTGCTTCAGGTCCAAAGTAGGCGATATCAGCCAGACCAGTAAATTTAAGATAACTCTCGGCTCTCACAGCAACCGAGCGCGGGTCGTAGGCATAACCTTCTTTGGTAATCGGATCGACGGCGTTACCGAACACACAGAGCGTAGGGTAGTCGGAAAAAGGATCCATCCAAAATCGTGACGCATCAGGCACAAGAAGCATGTCGGACTCGTGGATCGCCGCCCAACCGCGGATGGATGAAGCGTCGAATCCGAAGCCATCTTCGAACTTGCCTTCATCTAACTCGCCGATGGGGAATGTAAGGTGCTGCCATGATCCTGGCAGATCCGTGAAACGCACGGAAACGAATTTTGCGCCTTGATCAGAGGCATACTTCAAGACAGTCTTAGGGTTCATGAGTTCTCCTGATTGCAAAAGGGAGTGTTGGGGGTGCTCTTCGCCCCGGCGTGTTTGGTGGTGCGAAGTGTTTTGGGAAGCGGAACTGATCCGTAGAAACTAACGAACGTCATGTAGCGACGGCGCGCAAAAAAGTTTGCATTATAGTGAGCCAGACTACTATGTCAAGACTTTTGCCGCAACTTTCAGCAAGCAATTCCTCAATTCCGGATTAACCTACTTACTGGTAACGACTTAGCTCCACCAAAGACGTCATCTAAAACAAAAAAGTTATAGACCGTCCCCAGGTTTTCTGTTACATTGCGGCGACTAAGCGTTCCATCCCTGAAATCTCCGCACTCGAATCGGATGAGATACAATCACGTTTTCGTGACGGCAATTATTGGTATGTACGCTGTTCCGCAGTTCAGCCAGGAGACCCCGAATTGACGACGGCAATCGAGCAGACTTTAGAAACTTATGGCATCGAGAATTGGGCCGCTGGTTACTTTGACGTAAATCGCAAGGGGAATCTGATAGTCCGTCCCGCCGAAGGGGATCCTCGCTCCGCCGACTTAAAGGAAATCATAGACGACCTCGCAAAACGAGGCATCGGCACACCTGTACTTTTGAGATTTCCGCAACTGGTGGCGGCACAAGTTAGAAAACTTCAACGCGCATTCAGCCGCTCGATCCGAGAGTTTGAATACCAGGGTGCACATCTGTGCGTCTATCCGATGAAGGTTAACCAGCAGCGCTCCGTTGTTGAGGAATACCTGCGCGAGGGTTCCCGCTACGACTTCGGTTTGGAAGCCGGTTCGAAGGCGGAACTCTATGCCGCGCTGGCGTTGGAGCAAACTCCTGCCAGTCTCCTGGTGCTGAACGGGTTTAAGGATCAGGAGTTTGTCGAACTCGCCTTTGCCGGAGCGCGCTGCGGCAAGCGCGTGGTGATCGTGATTGAGAAACTTAACGAGCTCGATCACGTGCTAAACGTAGCCGAAGGTCATGAAGGCGATATGCCGATCCTCGGTATGCGCGTCAAACTCTACTCGAAGGGCTCCGGACGCTGGGAGAAGTCGGGAGGCGAGGCGGCAAAATTTGGTCTGACAACAACCGAGATGCTGGAAGTGATTCGCCGTCTCGAGCAGGTTGGCCGAATTGAAATGCTGCGTCTGCTTCATTTCCACATCGGCTCGCAGCTCACCGATATCAAGCGCATCAAGAATGCGATGAAGGAAGCCGCGCGGGTCTACGCCAAGGTCTACCAGATGAAGGTGCCGGTTGATCTTCTGGACGTCGGCGGCGGGATGGCGGTGGACTACGATGGTTCCAAAACCGCATTTGATTCCTCGGCAAACTATACAGCCCAGGAGTTTGCCAATGATGTTATCTATACAATCAAGCAGGTCTGCGACGATGAGAATGTGCCGCACCCGACGATTATCCAGGAGTCGGGACGTTACCTGGCTGCCTACCATGCGATCCTGGTAACCAATGTTCAGGACGAGATTGAAACAATAGTCGAGGATATTACACCGATCGAAATCGACGACGACGATCCGCAGGTCGTTACCGAGTTGGGAGACTTACGAGCCTCAATCACAGTCAAGAATTATCGCGAGTATTATCACGACGCGCTGGAACACCGCGAAGAGTTGTTTACACTTTTCAACCTGGGTCTGGTGTCTCTCGAGGATCGGGCGAAGGGCGAGGTGCTATTTTGGGACGTCTGCGAACGCGCCGACAAATATGCGCAGCAAGCCAAATATGTTTCGGAAGAGTTTGACGACCTGCGCCGCCTTCTATGCGCCAAGTATCTGACGAATTTTTCCGTGTTTCGCTCGGTGCCCGATCACTGGGCTCTGGATCAACTCTTTCCTATTGTTCCGATCCACTGGCTTAATAAATCACCTACTGAATACGCCACGCTCTGCGATATCACTTGCGATTCCGACGGGATCGTCGACAAATTTGTCGATCTTCATGACGTAAAGCAGGTCCTCGAACTGCACGCCCTGGTTCCCGGACAGACTTATTATCTGGCGTTTTTGCTAGTCGGCGCTTATCAGGAAGTGATGGGCAATAATCACAACCTCTTCGGCGCTCCTCACGAGGCGCACATCTACATCGATGAGGAAGGTTACCTGATCAAGAAGGTGATTCGCGGCAGAACCGTAGGAGAGGCAGCCGAAGGCGCACGCTACGAACGAACTATGTTGCACGATGGTTTTCGCCGGCTGATTAATCGACGAGTTAAAGACGGCGAACTTAGTGAGGCTGAGGGCGCGGAGCTGGCCCAGTTTTATGAATCACGTTACGACGCCTACACCTATCTTTCCGTCAATGGCGCCAGCCCACGCGCGAGGCGGAAAACTGATTTTTAAAACCTGAATATAGATACTCAGTAACGTAGATAACGCAATCATTTTGGAAAGCCACTAGCGAGAGGTTGACAACCGTATGGTCACGCAGCGAAAACCGAAAGCATCGAAATATCTCATCACTCCCACTCGGCCGGTTCAGGTAGACCGCGATCGCTCCGTTGCCGGCCTCCTCGAAAAAATGGAAGGGACCGGCTTTGGTGGTCGACAATTGGCGGAAGCTCATCGCATCTGGCTGGATATGCTGGGCGATAACACGACGATCATGGTGGCAGGTTCCGGCGCCCTGGTTCCGGCGGGAATGCGACGGCTGCTGGCCTATGTAATCAAGAATCGCTTTGTTGACGTGCTCGTTCTTTCCGGTTCGATGTTGTTCCACGATTTGCATGAGACCCTCGGCCGCTACCACTTCCAGGCTCATCCCACAATGACCGACGCGGAGCTCGACTCGGCACAGATCACCCGCATGTGGGACCTGCTTGCAAGCGATGAAGAATATCGAGAAGCGAACGAATGGGTCGGCGGTTTTACAAACCAACTCGATCAATCGCGCCCTTACTCGACACGCGAGTTTCTTCATTTGATCGGGCGTGAACTGGCGGAGATTGCCTCAGAGGATGGCGTGCTGACGTCTGCTTACAAGGCTCGCGTGCCGATTTTTTGTCCGGCGATGGCCGATAGCGGGATCGCGGTGGGCATCGCGGCCTCGCGTTTTGAAAAGAAGAACAACTTCATGTTCGATATCGTTCAGGACGTTCTCGACATGATGAACATCACCGGTCGCGCTCGCGTGACCGGAGTAATCAATCTTGGCGGCGGCACACCAAAGAGCTTTATTCAGCAGACCGAAGTGTCATCCTTTATTTCAAAAGATCATCACCATGGGCACAAGTACGCGATTCAGATCACCACCGATACGCCTCATCCCGGTGGCAGATCCAACGCGGTCTCGTTCGATGAAGGATTGATCTACGGCAAGTTGGCGCGCGGAGCGCACACCGCTTATGTAAACTGTGACGCCACGATCGCGCTACCAATTCTGATTACTGCGCTCTCGCAGACAGCCGCCAAGTACATGAAGGGTCGCAAACGTCCTAACTTCACTTTCGGACGCGAGCTGGTCGTTGAAGCGCTGTAGCGAATTAGGTTTCCCCTCCAGTCACGGATTCCCCAGGCGAAGCAGGAGCTTCCTATGAACCCGTCTAGAAACCAGGCTTCCTTATTTTGTTTAGTGATTCTCGGATTGTTTCTCTGCACCGGTTCAGCCGCTGCTCAGGACGACGCCGAAGTAAAGGCCGATTATACCAAGCATGAGCAATTGATCCCGATGCGCGACGGCGTGAAACTCTTCACCTCGATCTACTCACCCCGCGACACCTCACGGAAATATCCCATCATGTTGATCCGTACTCCCTACAGTGTCCCACCCTACGGTTTGAACGATTACAAAACAGCACTCGGGCCCTCAACACTCTTCCAACAAGAGCGATTCATATTTGTCTACCAGGACGTGCGCGGAAAGTTTATGTCGGAGGGTGAATATGTGAACATGCGTCCGCACAACCCGAACAAGAGCGGGACGAACATCGACGAGAGCTCCGACACTTACGATGCGATTGACTGGCTGGTTAAAAATGTTCCCCACAACACGGGACGAGTCGGGATGTGGGGAATTTCCTATCCGGGTTTCTATGTTGCGCTGGGCGTCATGGAGGCGCATCCGGCTTTAAGAGCTGCTTCACCGCAGGCGCCGATTGCCGATTGGTTTCTGGGCGACGATTTTCACCACAACGGAACGCTTTTCCTGCCCCACGGGTTTAATTTCCTCTCTGCGTTTGGACTACCGCGCCCACAACCGACGACGGACTTTCCCCCGGGTTTCAAACATGGAACGCCTGATGGCTATAGCTTCTTTCTGGAAATGGGTCCGGTGGCAAACGCCAATAAGAAGCACCTGCATGATCGAGTTCCTTTCTGGAACGAGATGATGGAGCATCCGAATTATGACGACTACTGGCAGTCGCGCAGCACGCTTCCTCACTTGAAAAACATCAGGCCCGCGGTAATGACTGTCGGCGGATGGTTCGATGCCGAAAATCTTTATGGCGCTCTCCATACTTACAAGACGATCGAGAAACTAAACCCGGGCGCCGCCAACACTCTGGTGATGGGTCCGTGGTTTCACGGCGGCTGGGCACGAAGCGATGGGGACTTCCTGGGAAATATAAACTTCGACGCCAAGACTTCGCTTTACTACCGCGAGTATGTCGAACTGCCGTTTTTCAACTGCGTTCTGAAGGACAGATGCGGCGAAAAATTGCCGGAGGCCCTTGTCTTCGAGACCGGATCTAATCAGTGGCGCCGGTACAAACACTGGCCACCCGCTGGAACTGAAAGAGCGCTGTATCTCGGCGCCGGCGGCCGGTTGTCTTTTGAAGCGCCTAAGAGTCACTCTTCCGCCTTTGATGAGTATATGAGCGATCCGCAAAGGCCGGTGCCATTTATAAACGGCATCGCTATTGGAATGACGCGCGAGTACATGGTTGAAGATCAGCGTTTTGCCTCGCGCCGTCCCGATGTTCTCGTTTATCAGTCAGAACCCTTAGCACAGAACGTCACCCTCGGTGGGCCGGTTACGGCAACTCTGTTCGTTTCCACCTCCGGAACGGACGCTGATTACGTCGTAAAGTTGATTGATGTTTTTCCGAACGATAGCCCCGACCCCGATCCCAACCCTACAGGCGTGAAGATGGGTGGTTATGAAATGCTCGTACGAGGTGAACCGATGCGAGCTCGTTTTCGCAATAGCTTCGAAAAGCCGGAAGCGATGATTGCTAACCGAGTGACGAAGGTGGAGTTCACCCTCCCGGATGTGAATCACTCGTTCCTGAAGGGCCACCGGATCATGATTCAAATCCAGAGCACCTGGTTTCCGTTAGTCGATCGCAACCCTCAGAAATTCGTCAATATCTACAAAGCCACAGAGGCGGACTTTCAAAAAGCCACGCAGCGCATTTACCGCAACGGACAATATCGCTCGCACCTTACTGTTAACGTCTTGAATTAGACGACCAGGGAACTCTGGCCTTGGTCTTTGGCCTTTGATCTTGCGCCTTTTGGTCTTTGGCCTTTGCGTATCCTCTCTTTCATCCTTCATCCCTCATCCTTCATCCTTTTCTATGGGACGCAACGCTGTTCACGTGTCGGCACCAGATCAATCGTCTTCATCCGGTTGGTTTCCGGATCGAGGGAAATGCGCGCGAAGAGGTTGCCACGTTCGCAGATGAGTTTCACAGCGCTGTCGCCCTTGCCATCGCCGCCAACAGTCTCTCCCAATTTACACGTGCCCCACCCTGACGAAGCTGAAACCTGACGTCGCAGTTTCTCGAGATCGAAACCAGGTGCTGCGAATGTTTCCGCTGTTTTTGCGTCCCAACGGCTCATTACCTTCATGATCGCATCGAAGGTTTTTGTCATTCCGGTATCCGGCGGCAGTGTCGATTGCACGCCGATGAATTGCACTCGGGGCGGCATCGTGGGTGCGAGGGTGATTCCTACGTCGAGCCAGCCGCGCTCGCAGGGCATTCGCCATTTGCCGCGCAAAGCATTCTCGGCATCAATCGTCTTACCCAAACTGCACGCGCCATGCTTCGCATTTAACTCGCGCATCCGCGCCGCACGCCGGCTGGCTGTTTCATCAAGGAACAAATTATCTGCTGCGATGCGAGTCGCAAGTGCATCGTCCCACTTGATGATCAGTTGAGATACATCCTTTTGCGCTGCCAAAAGTGCCTGCGATGGTTGCGCCACGCGGGGTTGCATCGCTCCGGTGCGATGAAGCGCGGTTGCCGCGTCTGCAAACAAACCTCCAAATCCTGCGTAGGTAAGATTGCCCATCGCGATCATTCCCACGCCATACTCCGGCCACCAGCGCATCAGCGATCCATAACCCGGCAAACCGCCGCCGTGTGCGACAACATGACTGAAACGACAATCCTGGGTCACTCCCAAACCATAACCATAGGTAGAAACACCAAACTGGAGTGGCCCATCAACTGCGTTTCGCAAGGCAAACGCCGGCTGCCAACGCGCCGCCTGTTGCATGTCCCTTGCGCTGCTTCGGCGTATCGGGCCTTTGTCGCGTTCATCGCGCGGGGGAAACGCCGACATCAGAAAAGAAACATAGCGAGCAAGATCGTTGGCCGACGTCCAGAGCCCGCCCATCGCCCCAAATGATCCATGGGCGAGTATGGGTTCGTCCTTCCAGGCGTTGTCTTCCCAACGATAACCAGGCGCGATCCTATCGCGCGGAACTTGCGCCGCTTCAAACGTGGAGGCACGCATTCCGAGAGGCAGGAGAATCTGATCGCGCATGTAATCCTGATAAGCCTTACCGGAGGCTCGGGCAACAACTTGTCCGAGAATCGCAAAGCCGAAGTTTGAGTACTCGAAAGCCACGCCTGGCGCATTAGAGAAGGGGATCCCGAGGCGCATGAAGGTCTTAATGGCTTCGTCGCTCTGAGCCAATTGACGATCACCCCAGGGATTGTCCTCGGGGAATCCTTCGGAGTGTGTCAGCAGATGGTGAATCGTCAGCGCCGGGGAATCGCGGGTCGGATAGGGCAGGTCTGCTAGTGCAGGCACATACTTTGAAACGGGATCGTCGAGAGAAAGCTTGCCTTCGTCGCGAAGCTTAAGGATTGCCATCGCGGTAAAGCTCTTGGTCATCGACGCGATGCGAAAGACGGTATCCGGGGTCACAGCAGCACGGCTCTTCACATCACTGACGCCGGCACTTTTCACCCAAACAAGTCTGTCGTCGATGATGATGCCAAACACGGCGCCGGGTATGTGTTGACGTTCGACGCGCTCCAGGAACATCCGTTCGATTTCGGGAAACGCGGCGGCAAGTTTCTGCGCGCGATCCGGGTCGGCGAAACGCGGTTGCGGCAGAGTCTCTGCTGCGAAGCGTCGAGGTGTTTGCGCGCGGCTTCCCACGGGCGACACGCCCGCAATAACGGAACATAATAAAACTGCGGACAGAACTGACGACATAAACGATTGCTGCACCCTCACACCTCCACACAAAAACTCGCTTAAGATTTAACTGACCCGCTGCTTAGCCATCTTCTCGACTGAATTCGCAATCAACCTTTTCAACACGGGTATTTCTACGTCGTCCAACTTCTTGATGTACAGGCAGGACTTTCCAGTCTTGTACTTGCCGAGTTTTGCCAGCAGTGTTTCAAACACCTCAAAACCGGGCAGGATGTAAAGCGTCAAATCGTTCTTACGCGGCGAAAAGCCGATGACTGGCCATTCGCCTTCGCGCCCACTCTCGTAGCGATACTTATAACTACCGAAACCAACGATGCTACTGCCCCACATCTTAGGTTCTACGCCCGTCCCCTGCTTCATCAACTCGAGCACCGCGAAACAGTCTTTGCATCGCTGCTCATCCTCAATCTTATTGAGGAAAGCAGTCACGCTGGCTTTTGTCTTTTTTGTCTTGGCTTCAGCCATGTCGATGTCAACTCCGTTCCCATTACTGTGAACGCAATGCGTGAATACTGCGAGCGCGGGCGTCCCGCCCGCAGTGCGCCGTCAGGCGCGCATCCTTCTGGAAACCTGCACGAGTTCGGGAACACTGCTATTCGCGCTTCGCGCTCATTGCGGGCGGGACGCCCGCGATCCCAGAACAGTCCTTGAACAACCCAAGTGACCTCCTATTTCTCTGAGCTATATAAACAGATCTCGGGCGCCTCCGGTGTAACGCGAGTCATGCAGTCATAACCGAGCCCGATTTTTTCAAGCACTCGAATGGAACCCGCGTTTTGAGGATTAACAATCGCCAGAATACGCGGAAGTCCCAGCACGTTGAAAGCGTAGTGCTTCACCGCCAATGCCGACTCCACTGCATATCCCTTGCGCCAAAAAGTTGGGAGAAACGCGAAACCGATGTCCGCGTCCGGTAACGACTCTCTTTTGACGAGCCCGCAAATTCCTATTGCGGTGAGCGGTTCTTTAAGTTCAACCAAATACAATCCAAAGCCATGCTGTGCGTAACTCGCGACCGGTCCGTTGAGAGCGTAGCGACACGCGTCCTCGTTGTTCCGCACATTCCGGTCGCCAATGTTGCTTATGAAAGAGGGCTCATTCAGCAGCTGAAGGAGAAACGGCGCATCATCGGTTGTTATTTCACGAAGAGCCAGGCGTTCAGTTTCGAGAACAGTCACAGGTTTCACAGATTTGCACAAAAAAAGAGGGTTAATGTCCTGCGCAGTCCGCGTAGCGGACGGATGACAGTAGCCCAGCACTTCAGAGCCTGTGTCAGAACTCAGAAGTCATCCAGCTGCGGCCCAAGTTTGGACTGGGCAAGTTAGCGAACAGGTGATTCAAGTTGCGAACTTCGAAGAGTGCAAGAAAGCGCCGC
>JBPCNX010000047.1:0-176706 GCA_051000815.1 Pyrinomonadaceae bacterium | reverse complement strand
AAGGTGAGGCTCAACGCGCGCCGCGGAAACGTCATAAGAAACGAATCCCGCGGCACGCGTCGCCCCGGCAGCGCCCAAAGTTGCCCCAACAGCACGCGAAGTCATTCCGCCGGGGAGTGCCGACCCGTCGGGTGCATCCGCAGTGTGCGCAGTGGACGCTGAACTCTGCACCGCATCATCGATGGTCAGGATTGAAGAACCGCTGAACAGCTGCTCCTCAACCTGCCTGGCGGAGGGAAGCACACGATCTTTCCCTTCGCTGCGGTGCTCAGAACTTTGTGATGGTTGCGGCTTCGCAGCGCCACTCTTCTGAGTAGCGCTGGAGCGAGTGATTGCATCGAAAACTCTTCCCATCAGATCTCCTTCTAAATTCGCGCGACCCTGGTCAAAACTCCCAAATGGCCGCAACTGACTCGTGGTCTTCTCTTCCGAATTACTGTTCGATCGGCATAGGCGAATCCATTTCCGTTTCGCCCTCTTGTGAACCGGTGCCGGCAGCCCAGAGTTCGGCACGCCCGGCTGGCGAAAATATTCGCGCCGGCGCTTCCCGTTCTTCTGCGGGCTGCCTGGCGCGATCCCGCGCCGGTAACATGTCGAACGTTTCGGCAACCTCTTGAATTACATCTCGACCAATCGTGGCGTCACCTGCCGCATAGCCGGCCAGCAGGGCATTGTCGCAAAGATTATTTACGTTCCGGGGAATCCCCTCTGAACAACGATAGATGTAGTCGATCGCTGCGGAATCAAAGATATTGATGCGCTCAGCGCCGGCAACCAGCAGACGAGAGGTAATGTAACGTTCCGTCTCTTCCACGTTGGGCAGCGGGTTGATGACGCAGCGCAGGGCAATGCGTTGTTTAAGTTGGCGCAGGTCGGGATTGTTAAGCACATCGCGCAGTTCCGGCTGGCCCGTTAAGACAATCTGCAGGTGCTTGGCAGTGTTCGACTCGAAGTTTGAGAGCAAACGAATCTCTTCAAGCACGTGAGGCGATAGCCCCTGGGCCTCATCGATGATTAGCACCGTGCGCAATCCCCGCGAATGCCGCGACTCCAATGCCCGCCCCAGTTCTATTAACAGCTCCGATTTAGTCTCCCACTTCTGCACCTCGAGCAGAGTCGCCACATGCTGATAAAACTCCGTGACGGACAGGCGGGGGTTGAAGATGTAAGCCACCAGCACTGTGCGGTCGAGTCGCTGCATCATCCAGCGCAGGATTGTCGTTTTTCCAGTACCCACTTCTCCCGTCACCACCACCAAACCCTTGCCGCTTTCAATCCCATAATGAAGGTTGGCCATCACTTCGGTGTGCGAGGGCGTAAAGTAGATGAAACGCGGATCGGGTGTCAGCGCGAATGGCAACTCTCTCAATCCGTAAAATTCTGCGTACACTTTTCTTGAACCTCCGTACTGGGAATCCCCGGTCTTGCCAACGGGCATGCCGGAAGTCGTGATCAGGCGCGTCCCGAAGAAAAGAACTCGAAAATGTGAGTTGCTCTCAGGATTAGGGCGAGCAAAGGAATGCTCACAATAGTCACCGCAATACCCGCAGCCAAAAGCAGCCGGCGGCGGCGGGGAATAGCGCGAGCCTCTTGTGGAGTAAGCAGATCTGGAA
The DNA here is from genome assembly GCA_051000815.1 of Pyrinomonadaceae bacterium. Taxonomy (GTDB): domain Bacteria; phylum Acidobacteriota; class Blastocatellia; order Pyrinomonadales; family Pyrinomonadaceae; genus PSRF01. The sequence goes on along the minus strand of JBPCNX010000047.1, from coordinate 175,093 downwards.
CCGACACAAGAACCGGCAAACCGGTGTAATGCGCCGCGTCTTCTGCGTTCTGGATAGTCAGCAGCTTGGGAACTTCAAACGCTCCGGCCAGCAACAGACCAATACCCAGTCCTAATCCCAGGCCCAGGCCAAAGAGCAATATTCGCTTGGGGGCTACAGGTTTGGACGGCAGGTTCGCGGAATCGATCACTTGAATGCCTTCGCCCTGCTGCTGGCTGGCTGCGTCCGCGCCGAGACCTATTCTCTGCTGTTGCAGGAGTACTGAATCGTACGCAGCCTTCTTCGTCTGATATTCGCGATCGAGGGCTCCTAATGCGACTTCGGCTCCGGGAACGCTGTTTATCCGCTGCATTATCTGGCCGATCTGTCCATCGATATCAGAAAGCACCTTCTGCTGCCGCTTTATTTCACCGTCGGTAAGTTTTATTTCGGCCTCCAGATTTGCAACACCAAGATCAGGACGATCACGATACTTTTCCTGTTTCACCTTAATCTTTTCCTGCCACTCGCCGACCATTTGATCCATCTCTTTCTTGACGGAATTTATCTCGGCCTCTTTGGCAATCACATCCGGGTGCTTCGGTCGCAACTCGGTCAACATGCGTTGCATCTGCGCCTCGAGGTCGGCCTTGCGTTTGACCAATTCAGCCCAACCCAGTGTCGTTTTGGGATCGGTAGTGCTTTCGATTGCTTCGTCCTTAATCTGCTCTGAAGATTTCTTGATCAGCGAAAGCTGGCCCGCGAGCGCCGAGCGGCGATCCTGGTAACGGCCTACTTCGGAAATATAGGCCTTCTGCTGTTCGCGCAAACCTGTTAGCTGGCTAACCAGAGACACGGCCTCCGATGGCAGGTTGCCGACATTCTTCTGCATAAACTCCAGACGCTGTTTGTCTATCGCATCAAGCTCATCCTTCGCTTGCTGGGCCTGGTTGTCGATGAACTGCTTGGCCGAGGTCGTGGAATTGATCGTATTCCTTGTTTGCTCGTCGATGTACTTGCTAGCCAGGGCGGCAGTGACCGCCTGAGTGATTTTTGGATCTCGGTATCGATAGCTAATGTTGAAGCCGTTAGTGATGTCGTTACGGCTGGTGTTCACCTCAACATTAATGTCCTTGCGCATCATGTCGATAATGACTTCCATCGGCTCGCCGCGCCCGCGCTCGACCCCGTAAAGGGAAAATTTTTCAACGAGCGGTTCCAGCGAACTCCGGCTCGTGACCACTTGCGCGATGCCGCTCAACTGACGAGTGATGGTGTCCTCGGACATGGTGGGAATCACCGAAGTTGGGAGGGTTGATGGTGTGACGACAATCAGAGTGGAAGACTCATAAACATCGGGGAGCCGGTAAACCACCCAGCCCACTGAGACGGCCACTGCGATTGTGGGAAGAATAACCAGCCACTTGTGCTGCCAGATTATCCTCGCATACTCTCCGGGGTTCCGCTTGCGGAATTCAACACTCATAAGACACTCCTCTTTTTCTAACCATCACTGCTGACGTTCAGCCGCATTTCACCGGGCATTTGGCTAAGCTGCAATCTCGTCAAGATTGTTCTCAAAGTCTGCAATCAGAAAAACAAAACGCTTTCCGGTTTCCTTCCTGGCCAGGCTGCAATAAGGAGCTTTATAACGTCGCCAAAACCTTGCGAGCTTCATCCGCGTCCGGAAACGGCGCCTTATCAGCTAACCGCAGCGCCAACCCCAACTCGCGTTTTGCGCCATTGTTATCACCCTTGGCTTTGAGCGCCATTCCGAGGTGGTAGCGATAAGTTGGGCTCGGTGAAACGTTGGCCTTTCGGGCCGCTACTTCGTCCATCGCGACAGCCTTCTGTAGCTGTTCGACAGCGACGGCGTAGAGGGCCTTCTTGTAATAGACCCAACCCAGCGTATCGTTAAAACCAGCAACGTTTGAATTCTTCTGAACCACACTCTGTGCGAGACGCACTGCTTCATCAAGATTGCCATTTACCTCTGGCCGGACAGCATAGAGCCATGCCAGGTTGTTTGCGGCAATCGTGGCATTCTGATCTTTCTCAAGCGCCTTGCGGTAATTCTCCGCAGCGGCAAAGTAGTCTTTGCGGGCGTCGTACAGCATCCCGATTATCGTATAGGCACTTGAGTTATCCGGGCTCCGCTCCACGACCTTTTTGAATTCTGCGATAGCCCGCTCTTCCTGTTTCGTATTGATGAACAGAGCTCCGAGCGCCGAATACGCGGTGAGGTAGTTGGAGTCCAGTTCCAGCGCCTTGCGAAGCTCGCTTTCGGCTCCCTGTTGATTGCGCTCATTGGCGTAAACCTCCGCCTTGAGATAATGCAACGAAGCGTCATTGGGATAAGAACTGAGTGCCTGATCAATTCGGGCGTGCGCTTTACCGAGTTCGTTGCGGTTGGCATAGAGTTTAATCAAGCCATTCAAAGCGCCGAAATCTGTCGCCGCGATGGATAGAGCGTTTTCATAAAACCCCGCCGCTTCGTCTGGCTTGTTCTCCTTCATAGCAACCGCAGCGAGGTTGATATAGACATCGGAATACCGCGGGCCTATTTCTCGCGCAGCCAAAAAATCCTGACGTGCAGCTGCGGTGTTTCCTAACTGTGTCTGCGCCGCGCCACGAACGATGTAAGTTTTTAATCGCATCTCGGCGATCAACTGAGGCGAATTCTCGCGGTCAGGCGGTGCCTTTGCCAGCCGATTAAGCAAATCAGAGGAAAGCGCCAGGGCGGCTTTCGGATCTCCAGCGGCAAGACTTAACTGCGCCTGGAGTAACTTGGCGGGAAGATAATCCGGATAGTTTCGTTCCAGGTCGGACGCGAAAGCGCGGGCCTGATCGATCGCGCCAAGACTGAAATTAGCTTGGGCCATGAAGTACAGCCCGATTTTCGAAGTTGGTTCCTGCCTCAAAACGTCTTTCAAGTCTTCGATCGCAGCTTTCAATTCATCACTTCTGCCCGTTCGCGATCGCATTTGCGCGCGCAGGAGAAGCGCTTGCCTGTCGTGTTCGTCCTTCTTCAGGACCTCATTAATCTGAGCAGTTGCTCCCTGTGTGTCACCCCGCGAGAGCATGATTTCACCCAGACGATAGCGACCCTGATTGAAATCAGGCGACTTTTCTAATATTCCCTGGTAAATCCTGATTGCGTCATCATCACGCTTGATCGCGGAATAAAAATCGGCCAACAACGCCTGGCTCTCTGGTTTGTCCTTATCTAAATCAACAAGCGCTTTGTAGGCTTCTTCGGCTTTATCTAATTTTTTGTTTACGAGATAAAAGCCGGCGAGAACATACCGTGAAGCACGATTTGACGGCTCTACTTCGACGGCTTTCTGAAACTCCACCTCAGCTTCAGCCGGGCGGTTGACCTGCAAGAGAAACTTTCCGTACTCGGTATGACCCATAGCTGAATTATTATTTATTGAAATCGCGCGCTTGAAAGTTTCTTCGGCCTTTGCCTGATCGTTCGTAACGATATAGAAGCGGGCAAGGCTCATGTACGACTCAACGCGTTTCGGATCCAACTCTACGGCCCGATTAAGCTCCTCGAGCGCCTTATCGTTTTGGTTCTGCGCGAAAAAGATATTGGCCGTTAAAATATGACCCTCAATGTGATTAGGCTCCTTCTGCAGCACTTCTTTGGCCAACCGTTCAGCTTCGGCGACAAGATCTGGCTTGCCCCTACTCAAAGCCACGTAAATGGTCCCCAACTTGACTCGAGCGTCGAGATTGTTCGCATCGAGTTCAATCGTTTTTCTAAGCGCTTCAAAAGACTCCTGACCTCTCTGCAACCCCTCATAGGCGCGGGCAAGACCCCAGTAGCCAGCCGCTAATTTATCGTCAATCTGAACGGCGTTGCGAAACTCGAGGACAGCTTCCTGAAATTTTGATTCTTTTAGATAGGCCTCACCCTTACTGAGGTGCTCAGCTTTGGCTTTTTCGGGATTCGCGCAGCCGCTCAGTGCAAGCGCACTCGCAAGGACGAAGGACAGCAGGGTGACGTATTTGACGTATTTTTGGCACTGCATATTCATTCTCTTTTAGACTCCGCTTCGCGAACTAGTCTCCCGTTCGCGTCTTGTTCTCACTTAGGTTGAGCATCCTTGGCGGGCAACACCTCCCGATACTCACCCCGTTAGTCAATGATAAAAAATGACCACTTCCGCTCCATTTCCGCAAATTGAACAAATCAGGCCGAAAAATTCCTGACCATTTTCGTATCCTCAGTTCGGCACAAACTCTGGAAGCGCCGTTGCGACATTTGCAGAAAGGCTGGCAGCGGCCTCAAGTGACGCCGCTTCAGATTCCCGTACAGGCACTAACACCCGCACCATGGCTCCGTCTGAGCGACGCATCCTCACACTATCAAGGACGGTATAGATCTTACCCCAGTACTCGCTGGCAATATTTCGTCCGCGTCCCTGGTACCAATAGACCAAAATGCTCTTTGAGCCGCCGTTCTCTATCAGATACCGGTTAGCTTCGAAAGACGGTTTTCCGTCCATCGGTTTGATCGTGATCCTGCCCGGGTTGTTCATGATCCAGCCAGACCCCGGAAGACAGTTCAAGGGGCTGTGATAACTTGCGCCATTGCGCTGGGTGGCGTAATAGCCGACGTAAAAATTGGCAAACCGGCCATCCGCGGCGCGGTAGTCGCGCGAGAGGTAGTCACTGGCCCTCAAAACGCTGAGGGTCTCGCTATCAAACAACTGATCGCCCCCGGACTGCTGCCAGGGTCCCACTTGCTTGGGAAAGTCTTTCAGTTCTTTACGTTCGACGTGCGCTTCACCAATGTACTGCCAGCTGTTAATTACGACGCCACCTACCAGAAGAAGCGCAACCAAAACAATAAAGCGCCAGGAGTTTTTCATCTATTCCGTTCCTTCCGCTTGAATCGCCTGAGGGGCAACGGCTGCCGACTCCCCAACCGTGTGGCCTTCGACCGGATTAACCACCGCGCCACTGGTGGGCGGTGTGTTTGAAACAACCTCATCACGCGAAGGTCGAAAACGATCAACTATCCAGCCAACCGCAAAGAGCAACAGGAAAGCGACGATATAAATTACCCATCCCGAAAAGGAATGAAAAAATCCGTCTGCTACCTCTGTTCCGTAGTAGTGAGATAACACCCCCGTCCCGCTAACTCTAAGCGCATTTGTCAGGATGGCTATCGGTACGGCCGACACCACAATTATCGCGGAACGCCACACCCCAAAACTCTTCAACCACTCCATGCCGCCTCGTTTTTGACCGTCGGTCGGTTCCTCAGGCCTGGGATGGGTGAAGTAGGCGAAGACAACCGCCAGGGTTACGAGCGTCATCAACGAACGAATTCCACTGCACGCTTCAACGACCTCAAGCTTCTTTGTCTCGCGCGCGCCGAGAGGCAGCAACTCAATAACGTTGCCTTGCCGCAATACTGGAATATCAAACAGGCCCATCGACCAGACTGCGCACCTGGAAGCAAAGAGCTGCAAGGGAATGGCCACTTTGTTAAAGACGATTGCCGGAATCGGAATGGCTAGCAAGAGCAAGCCCATTGGAACCAGCAAAAGGCGCAAGAGCCGATAGCCCCAGAAGTAAATAACTATTCCCGCCAGCATCAACACCAGCGAGATCCGCTGCATGAAAAGTTCAGCGCCCGCCGTGCCGGCAAATAGCGCCAGCAACGCTAACAGGATTAAGACGAAGCCGAGGAGTGTGGCCGGACGTGTTACTTCGCGATTGAACCGTTCACGTTGCGTCCAAATTATGTAAACGATGATGAAAGGAATGAGCAGGCCGTGAGAATAATTCTCATCGGTCCACCAATCGTGCCCGAGTTTCACGAGCACAAAGGCGTAAACAAAGACTAATGCAGTGGAGATGGCGAGAGGTCGCCACAGATGTGTGGTTGCTTTGACACTCATTAATCGAAATTCCCTTGAAAATGCTTCTGTAAGAAAAGGGCAAGTTCCCTTACAAAACCAGCGGGTTATTCAAACTGCGATCAACCCGAACCTGGGATGGAGCTTAGCTCAAGTAGCTGCCAGGTTCAATACTCCGGCAGTCTAAGGCCGGCCATTTGTCTAAACAGACAAAGCCGCGTGGATTCCAGTCTTTTCTTAGTTGCTGCATTTGCCCGCGGTTTTGCCCGCCTTTTCGGAATTTATTGGACTGACGCCTGGACAGCTGGAAATGAGGCTGGCCGGCAGGTGCAAGGCCCCCCAGGCAGCTCGACCGAATCCACAAGTCCAAATGGCGGCGCCGTTAGATTTACGCGCTGCTTCCTCAAGCCCTAAGGAAAAAGAGGTGACTCCTATGAGCCACCTCTGGTCTTACAAACCTCAACGAGGTCGGTTTGCTGCAGGTTTTTTTACTGCATGAGAATCGTGGGTGCGTTACTTCTTTGACCTCCGACAATCAGTGTCAGCCGCACCAGCCCGGCCCCAGCCAGTTGCGGTGTCAGGATCACATTGACTTGATCCAAGCCTGGCAACAGACCTTGTGCGCCGGCAAACTCAACAGGTAAGTTGAAGATGGTGCCGGTCGCCAAGCGAGCTTCAACCGTTACAGCCTCAGCGAAGTTGGGCCTCTGCAGGCCGCCGATCAGAATGTCGTTCGTTGCATTCGAGTTAATTGCACTGCCGCTGATTCCTGTTGCATAGATCGTCAGCCGCGTTCTCTTGTCGGAGCCAAAATTCTCCGACGTTATAGTTAAGAAGGTCGCGCTGGTTTGTTTCGCACTATTCAGGGCGAGAGCAGTTCCATTCTCAACATCGGATGTCGTCATCAGTCGAGTCATTGGCGCGATGGTCGTAACGCCGCGCGAGATGTACCCATTTTGAGACGTGATGACTACGTCAACACTCCCCTGTGCTACATCCGGCGCAACGTGGAAGGAAATCCGGGACGGAGATACATACAGCACCGGCACGGCTTTGCCGCCCACGGTTACGTTAACTCCCGCCAATTCATAAGGGACGATTCCGTCTGAGCCAATCGTAGCGAAAAGCGTTTGTGAACTTAGAGGGGATGTCGCTTCATTTCCAAATGCTGATCCCAGACTCAATGGTGCGAGACGTGCGGGGCTGCTTGAGCCGTAAGCCGCAAGCGTCGACCCGATGACCACGTCAAGCCGTGCTTTTGATGCAGCTGCCAGGGTTACAGTGGGCGAAGAGATGCTGCCATAAAGCAGCAAGTCTTCCGCTACAGCCAGATGGGCGACGACTCGCCGCAGATGATCCTTCACGCTGTTTGAAGGACCAAGCTTAGATGCCAAAGCGGCATCGGAGATGGTGAAGTAGAGAGAAGCCTGCAGGTGTGCATCAACCCAGTTAGCCACCGAGCCAAATGAACTTCGTTCCGTGTTGAAGTCTGCGTAAGCCGTCTGAACATCAGTTATCAATAACTGGAGATCGGAAGTAAGCGCAGCCATTGAGATACTGCTGTCGCCTCCTCCGTAAGATGGGGATACGCTCAACTCACTGATTAGATTATTTCCACGGCCCTTTGCTCTTTCGACACTTGCCGGAGAGTTTTTAACCGCAATTGCAACTCCGCTGGAAGTGGTTGTTGCCCCGACATTGTCGGTCGCTTTCGCAGTCAGGGAGAAGTTACCGGTCGGAGCGCTGGCCCAAACCACGCGGTAGGGGCTGGATGTCGCAGTGCCAATGAGGACGCCGTTGGAGTAGAAATCCACCTTGCTGACCGCACCATCGGCATCGTTCGCGTTGGAGTCAATCGTAATGTTCGAACCCGTGCCGAAAACCGAACTACTTGCCGGCGAGCTTACGGCCACTGTCGGAGGAGTATTGTTGCCGGGAGTCGGCGAAGGCGACGGAGTCGGTGTTGGAGTTGGCGTCGCCGGACCGCCGAAAAACAAACCGCTGAGAACTGCAGTCTTGGCGCCTGTCCGAGTTACTACTATCTTGACTCGGCCGGATACGTCCCAAACGAGGTATTGGCCACCGTTGAAGGAAGAAATTGTCCTGCTGTCCAATGGTGCATTAGTTGCCCAGTCGAAGAGATCTATTCTCTGCGACCTGTTGTTTCCATCCCAATCCAGGTTGTAAAGCGCAACACGGTGAGTTTGGCCGTCAGTTATATTCAGATCAATTGTGAAAACCGAACTCGCACTCCATCGAGCTGCAACTCGATCGGTGCCAGCGGCTTTTTGGAGGGCTCGTATGTCGGTGGTTGATGCCATCCAGGTCGGCGAGGTGTAACCGGTCACACTCACTTGAGCGTAGCTCGGGTAGTTCAGCGAATCGTTTATTGTGTTATAGCCCTGGGTCCCATAGATACCTTTCCAATTACCCTTTGTAGCCGTGTCCAGCTGTACGAACAACGCCCGAGATAACGTGGTTTGGCTGGGAGTCGGTGTCGGCGTGGGGGTCGCCGTTGGTGTCGGCGTGGGGGTCGCCGTTGGTGTCGGCGTGGGGGTCGCCGTTGGCGTCGGCGTGGGGGTCGCCGTTGGTGTCGGCGTGGGGGTCGCCGTTGGTGTCGGCGTTGGGGTAGCCATTGGAGTTGGCGTGGGGGTTGGAGTGGGCTGGGCCCCGGAGCCCCATTGTCCACCAACGCAGTGCAGCGTTGCATTCTGAAGCGCTGTCATCGTAACGCCCATGTCGGTGCCGTCCGCAGCCGCATTCTTACCGGGACAACTACTAACAAGCGAAAAATCCCCCGCTGCATAGTTCGCGAACATGGCAGGCCATGGGCCGGTCGGGTAAACGCCACGCGGACTCGCAGGATAGTTTGAGGCTCCGACATTGGCGATCATGTTCTTGTCCCAGATGGTCGCATCACCGGCAGGGAGGAACGTGGTGATATTCACTGTCATATCGTTTGCAACGCTGCTGCGAAAACCATGACCTGAATGCGGAGCCACATTGTTCTTAAAGACGCTCTGACTGGCGCCGCCGTCAGCACCAAAATCCGTGATTGTGCCTTGCGAGCTGTTTGGCGTGCCGTTGTCAAAAGTGTTGTGGATGAAGTTAATCCGCTTCGGATGAATTCCTGTGGGCACACTGGGAGTGATTGTAAAAAACTGGCGATAAGGGCCTGTGACGGGATCCCAATTCTCACCCACGTTCCACCAGAGATTATTGCGGAACGTTATATCGCTGGTTAGCTGCACGGGATTATTGCCACCCTGATCGTCCATCGGAGCAATGGAAGGTCCATTACCCATGTTGCGGAAAATGTTATTTGAAAATTGAAGGTCACGCACTACGGCCCATGGGCCTTCTCCTCCGTTGGTATTTCGAGGTGTCAGAGCAATCCCGAAAGTTTGGTCCTGTACCCAGGTGTTTTGCAAAACATTTCCATCAATCACCGCATAGCGAAGAAACTTGGTTTCCCATAGATTCTTGATTTGCCAGTTCGACCCATCCCAGCTCGGGTCAGACCTGCGCCATTTCAGAGGTTTGAAACAATAGTTATGACGGAACTCGAGAAACGAAGGCGTGATCGCCCACTTCGCAGTACCGCCATTGTCGGGAATGGAGGGAATCACATCGAACGTAATGTTGTTGCCTGAGATGGATCTAACTATCGTCGATTGCGCTACTCCATAATTGCCGCCAACGGGAAGAGCAATGTTCATATCCACTTCCAAACCAGCTACCGAAGACAATGTGCAGCTTGTCGTAGTGGGATTGGAAATATTAGCCGACCAACTTTGAATCGGTCCGGAGCCAACGTAGAAATTTTCGGAGGAAGCTTCGAGGAAGTTATTCCAAATTGCCCAAGGGCCCTTTCCTTTAGAAATCGCAATTGCGTTTGCGTCGACGCCTGTCGCGACTTTGAAGTTCGTAAAATAAGAATCGCGAACAGTGACCTTGTCGGCAGCGATTCTCAATCCCAGATTGCTAACACCGTTCGGACCGCCGTCGAAGAAGCAACGGTCAACAATGAAGTTCGCCGGCTGCATTGAATAAGTGTTCTGACCTACATTGTGATCGCCGAGTGAGAGCAGGACCTGTGATTGATTGCTGTCTTGATCTTTCTTAAATTTCAAACCTTGAAGTCTGTAGTGATGACTCGGTGTAGCCGATGCGGGATTCGGTGTCCACATCGCTGCGAGCGAATTACTTATAGAACTTGGTGCGGTGATTACAGGCATTGTGGCAGCGTCTGCAGGACCGACGCGGTTTCCCTCTGCCGAAAGATTCGCACCGCGAATTGTGATGAATTTATTGCTAAGAGGAAGTGTCAAGACAATTGGTCCGGCAAACGTAGCTCCCGGTGCCAGGATAATTTCTTGTTCGACGGAATTACTTAGAGCGGCAAAGTTGATCGCATTTTGGAGCGTCACGCCGTTAACGTTGGGGTTTCCAGAGTCAGTCACGACCTGAACGTTGCTCCCCGTTACCGTGGGAATACTCGACACCACGATGCTGCTTTGGGAGACCGCCGTCGATCCATTGCTATCCTTTGCGGTGACAGTAATGGTGTAGGTTCCCGGCGCCCGATATGCGTGCCCACTGGCGAGCAGGTTCGCGGAGAAGCCATCGCCAAAGTCGATAGTTATCGACGGCGAGCCATCGGCCTGAGGAACCTTTGAGACTCCGGCCGATTGGCGAGCATCGATCAAGACTGCTTCATTAACGTATGCGCTTGATGGGGCCGAGATCGAAAGCCCAGGAGCAGCTTCTGATACAGAGCTAACCAGGCTCAGAAGGTAGACAGCACCAGCTAGAAATAGTGCGAAACGTAAGAACGAAAAACGTGACTGACAGATCTGTTTTGAAATCCGCGACCCGGGGGAAAACGACATTGCTGAGCCTCACTTCGGTAATCGGACGATCTCGGGTGAAGTCCCGAGACTCCTGACTTTGCGAACCCACATCACTATGGGGGTGCCATTTATCGGTGGCGTATCGTCTGTTATTAGACGGCGCTTCGGTTTGTGGCGAGTTTAACCAGCGGTCAGAGGGCGTTGACCACAGGGGAGTTCTCGCCCGACGAGCAAGCCGGGTTCTAGGTGTGATTGAATTGCCGAAATGAAAAGTGAAAGGAGGGAGGAAGCGTCGATTGCAGGACAAATAACAGCTTTTCGGCGGTTCCGGTTTGGCTAAACTCTCTTGATTCCGCAAACCTGGGTGTTTTGTTAACACCACAGGCGCGAAAGACGAGTCCCAAACGTTCTCCGATCGCCTTCGGCAACCAGACAGTCTTCGGAGGTCAGCTCCACGAGAAGACTCACGGCTTTGCGTCCCTGTCTCACGACAGGTTTGCCTTTATCGTATGCAATCGTCAGTGTTCTGAAAGAACTATCCACCACGATGCTTCACGCGGTGGCCAACAGCATTTAACGGCTTTACGCCCTCACTGTCAAGAACTTTGTTTTGCTCAGTCTTTTCGCAAAATACAGGTGGCACACTGACCCAAAATTCCCCTAACTATGGGGATTTTCCCACCAGGGGAAGGCCCTTTGTGGGGAAGTAGCGAATGGATTCCACGCTCATTTTGCCTCGTCTCGTACGGTTTGCTCAAACTTTGAAAGGGTCGGCCGGTTTAACCCTCCTCAAGGTCTTCGTAACCATCGGCACCCTAGTCTCGAGGAGTGCCTACGAAGAGTTTATTGAGGATTCCAATTTCCGGTTTTTGTTGCGTGCGTAGCGGCTTTCAGTGCGGTCATATTCACCCCCACATCGGTACCATCAAGGGCCTTTCCCTTGCCCGGGGAATTAGGGGACAGCGTAAAGTCGCCATTTGTATAGTCTGCGAACATTGCCGGCCAGGAGCCTGAGACGTAGATACCACGCGGCCGCGGCGGGTAGTCAGCTGTTCCGATGTTAGCGATAAGGTTCCGGTCCCATGAACGCAGACTCGGGGGAAGAAACTTGATGATGTTCGCTAACGGCTCATTAGATTCCGCACTACGAAAACCATAACCAGCATGAGGAGCCACGTTGTTTTTCCAAATGCTCTGGGTTGCGCCTCCGTTGGAACCAAAGTCAGTAATCATGCCTTGCGCGTTTTTCGGCACGCCATTGTCGAATGTGTTGTGGACAAAATTAATTCTTACTGACCTATCATTTGGAGAAGTGCCGTCAAGATAACTGAAAAACTGTCGATATCCCGGGTCCCAATTCTCACCCACGTTCCAAAAAAGATTATTGCAAAAAGTAATTCCTGTTGTTCTCTGCGTTGGGTTGTAACCACCCTGTGTGTCGGACGGCATGATGGCGACGCCATTGCCCAGATTTCGAAAAATGTTGTTTGAGAATTGTAGGTCTCTCACAATCACGGCAGGATGGTCGCCTCCATTTGTATTGCGCGGAGTCAGCACAATTGCGAAGGGCTGGTCTTTTACCCAAGAGTTCTGCATCACGTTGCCGTCGATCACACCGTACCGCAGGAACTTCGTTTCCCAGAGATTCTTGAGCTGCCAGTTTGAACCATCATGGTCCGAACTTCCCTGCCGCCACCTCGTCGGCTTGAACAAATAGTTCCTTCTAAACTCGAGAAAAGAAGGCGTCACGGCCCACCTGGCAACGCCTCCATTGTCCGGTGCCTGCGGAATCGGATCGTAGGTTATCCGGTTGCCGGAAACTGATCTGACTACCGTAGTCTGGTCCGGACCGTATTTCCCGCCGACAGGCAGAGCGATGTTCATGTCGATCTCTAAACCTGTGGTCGTGCTCAGCGTGCAACCGGTCGTTGTCGCGCCGGATATGTTTCCACTCCAACTGTCCGCAACACCGCCTCCACCGATAAAGAAATTCTCCGAAGTCACTTCCATGTAGGAGTTCCATATGGCCCACGGTCCGTGGCCCTTGCCTATCGAAATAGCGGTAGCGTCGGGGCCAACCGCAATCTGAAAAGGAGCAAGATACGAATCGACCACACTCGTGAAGTCAGCGTTGATCCGCAGGCCGTCTTTGGTCGCACTCTTTGCTGAGCCTCCGTCGAAGTAACACCGGTCGACAATAAAAAAGCTCGGTAGTTCGGAAACCTTGTCCTGCACTCTATTGCTATCTCCGATGCTCACAAGAGCCTGTGCATAACGGTTGTCGTCATCTTTCTTAAAATGGAGTCCCTGGAGACGGTAATGATGAGAAGGAATCGCTGGAGCAGGATTAGGAGTCCACATCGCCGACTGCGTTTCGTTTGTCGAGCTAGGCGCCGTGATCGTAGGCATTAATGACGCATAACCCGGGTCGACGCGGTTACCCGGGGGCGGCAACGAGGCAAGTGAAGCGCTCCTGATGGTGATGTATTTCCTGCTACTTCCGGTACCCGCCGGCGTCGTCAAAACTATGGGTCCGGCGAACACCGCCTTTGCAGGCAACACAATCTCACTTTCCATGGTGTTGCTCTTTGCCGCCTGATCAATGGCGCGCTGGAGAGTCGCAGCATTCGCTTTGGGATTCCCAGTGTCCTTGATGACATGTACGTTCGCAGCTGAAGCCGCGGGGATCGCCACAACATTGATTGTTCGCGCTTCATTGACCACGTTACGGCCTGAATCGTCCTTGCCGGAAACTCGAATGGTATATGTTCCGGGTCTGCGATATGCGTGTCCCGAAGCGAGAATGTTTGCTGAAAAGCCGTCTCCAAAATCAAGCTCAACCGAAGGTGATCCATCCGCTTGAGGCAGCGGCGAAATACCATTGGCTCCCCGCGCATCGATCAAGACGACCTCGTCGACGTATGCGGTCGCCGGCGCGGAGAGCAGCTGGCCTGTGTAAGTGTTCAAGCTTCCTTCAGCGGTGTTTGCGACGGTTGCTGAAGACTCGCCAAATAAATTTCGCATCCAGAAGGAAACAAACTTCGGGTACTCGGTTGCTACCATCCTCCAGCCGCGTGCTTCCACCCACCAGAATCCGGCTCTTGGTGTTTGTTGACCAGGCGGCACCGCCTCGAGTCCAATTTTCACGTCACTATCGCGGAATACCCGTCTGAAGATCGACAGTGCTCGACGCGAATGGTAGGCAGAGGTCACTACTAAGACTGACTTGAGCTTATTTTGTTCGACATATCCTCGCAGCGCCACCGCTTCGTCATAGGTATTTTCGACCTCTCCAGGTAAGCATTCGATGGCGCCATGCGCTACGCCAGACCGTTCCAGTTCCTGCGTTAGACGCTCAACAAAAAGAGGATTGCGCTGTTCGGATTCTGACCACCCACTCACCGTGGTGTCGTTGGTTAAGAGGACTCGTGGAGCACGCTGTTGGTTCCAGAGGCCTGCAGCATATTGGGCGCGCTCCTGGTAGGTACTGGAGTTGGAAAGAACAAGAATCGCGTCCGCTCTAGGCAGAGGGGCGCTGGTGATAAGTGCTTCCGCTGCGACCCATGCAACCAGCGACCAGGCTGCCAGGGCAGCAGCAAACAGGACCAGCGTTTTACCGATTCGGTGTGTCTTGAAATATCGCCACGGTTTGAGGGAGCTTTCAAGCAATAGGGCGTGTTGGGTTGACGTCAGCGAATACTTCATACGCGCCACCGAGCTATTCAGCCAGTTTCTGCCAGACGGTGATTATGCCCGTTCTATATTTCTTGAAGGCTTCGTTTCTAAGTAATCGGATTACTAGTAACTCCGGCAAAGCTAAAGGCAGTATCAAGGCAAACGTCGCGTTTGTGACCAGGGTCCTAAGTTCAACTAACCTGAACCGGGTCTCGCGCGCAAGGTCGTCAATCTGCTCGGGCGTATTTGCTTTGTAATGAGTCTCGAATACGTCCTCTTCCTGTCGTCCATCAAGCAGATAGATTAACTTTCCCTTAAGGCCTTCAGGAACGAGACGGGCAATTGCAGTGCTATAGCCTCGCGAGTTTGGCGTGTGAAAGATGAAGTATCCTCCGGGCTTGAGTATGCGACGCACCTCCCGAAATTGCGCTGCGGGATCAGCGAGATGCTCCACGACCATGTTGGCCGTGACCAAATCAAAATAGTCTTCACGAAAAGGTAAGGAGCTGACATCCCCTCGCACGCGTCTGCTGATCGTTCGATGATTCAACAGCGAATGGTGGTCGTAGTCGATCCCCACGATCTCTTTGCATCCAGCTACAAGCCGTGTCTCTTCAGCTTCACGCCAACCAGGTAAGACTTGATGACCACAGCCCAGATCCAGCCAGACAGTATCTGGATGAATGTACTGCCCGAGCACCTGCTCGTAGACGGTCTGCGAATACTGCAAGCCTGGGACAAGCAGTTGCTCGCATTTTTGATAGATACCGTAGAGCGATTCACGCAGGGCCATTCAGCGAACTCCTCTTGTCCATAAGCTCTCTACCAGCATATACCTTGATAATTCTCGTCGCTGACACGTCCATTGAAGAGTCTGACAAGGTCTATGACAACTTGATCACTGCGTAACTGTCCTTCGATTTCAAGAAACTCTGCTGCTTTGTTGCCAATGACGATAACGTCGCTCGTGGTGAGAACCTCCGACACACTGCTGCGCATTAGCTGAGAAATGTGCGGTATCTCCCGCTCGATATAATCCTTGTTAGCTCCGAAAAGCCGCGCCAGGGAAACGTCTCGGTCATAGATCACCAGCTCCATGCCCTTTCCAATCAATGTCTCGATCAAGGTAACCATTGGCGACTCCCTCAGGTCGTCAGTGCCGGCTTTGAAACTGAAACCAAGCACGCCGATGCGTTTCTTTTTTGTCGCCAGCACCATTTCGATCGCTCTTTCGATTTGACGTTTGTTGCTTTGCAGAATTGCTGAAAGAACCGGCGTCTCCAGATCCAACTCTTTTGATTTGTAGGAGAGGGCGCGCAGGTCCTTCGGCAGGCAGGAGCCGCCAAACGCAAAGCCGGGCTTGAGATAATAGGGAGACAGGTTGAGTTTGGTGTCCTGACAAAAAACATCCATTACTTCGTGACTGTCGATACTAAGTCCCTTGCAAATATTTCCGATCTCGTTCGCAAAACTCACCTTCAACGCATGAAAGCAGTTGCAGGCGTATTTCACCATCTCGGCAGCTTTCACGCTCACGGTGTAGAGCGGAGCTTTCACTCCTGAATACAAGCCGCTGGTCGTCGCCGTCACGCGTTCGGTATCTGCGCCAATCAGCGTGAAAGGCGGCGAGTAAAAGTCTTTCAGCGAAGAGCCCTCTCGCAAAAATTCAGGATTGAAGCAAACATCAAATCCGAACCCCTTTTTTTTACCGGAGGACGACTCCAACGCAGGCACTACCACGCTCTCCATGGTTCCCGGCAGCATGGTGCTGCGAATGATGATCGTGTGCGGCTGACTCTTTTTCGCCACCGCCGCGCCAATCTCCTCGCAAACTCGTTTGACGTAAGTGAAATCAAGCGAGCCGTTGGCATTACTCGGCGTGCCCACACAGACCAGCGAGACGTCAGAACTAGCAACGGCTTCCGCCGCATCAGTCGTGGCCTTGAGTTTACCGCTCGTCACCATCTCGTTAATCAGCTCATTTATTCCAACCTCTACGATTGGACTTCGGCCTTCATTGATAATTCCCACCTTAACCGGGCTAACGTCCACGCCTAATACGTCGTGCCCCTCTTTTGCGAAGCATGCTGCCGAAACACAGCCAACGTAACCCAGTCCGAAAATACTCAGCTTCATCAATAGTCCTCTTTCCAGCGTTTCAGGTGGTAGATCGCCCTTGTCGTCATGGCCGCCTGATTAGACCCAAGAGAAAACCGCTACCCCACGTCCAGTGAATTGTGAAAAAAACAAACGGCAAGACAAACAGTGAACGTATGTCTCGGCTTTGCAAAGCAAGTTGCAAAGAAGAAATAACGGCGACCAGAGCGTAGAAGGCGATCGTCGCCGCAAGCAGCCACCAGGCAACCCCCCAGAAGAATCCCAGTGCGAAGGTCAGCAGTAACGAGGCAACGAACAGAGGTGCAACCACCTGTCTCAACTTAACTGAGGATGGGTGTAGCCTTAACATCCGGGCTTTCCAGCTCCCATAGCGCCAATACTGTCGCGCCAGTTGCGAAATTGTCGGTCGCGCGAAGTAGTCGCAATGTGCATCGGAATCCAATAGAACCTTTCCGCCACGCTGCCGTACACGATAGTTAAAATCGTAGTCTTCGTTTGCCAGCAGATCCTCATTGAAGCCTCCGACTGTTTGCCACAAGCTCTTTCTGAAAGCCCCAAACGGAACAGTGTCGACGAACTGGGCAGTAGTAGTGGCGAGACGATAGCGCGCATCGCCAACGCCGAACGGATGCGCAACGGCTAACGAAATCGCTCGTGCAACAGTGGACGCGTCACCGGGCTTGATGTGCCAGGACATGCCCACCACCGAGGCCTGCTCAGCCTTCAATAGTTCCACACAGCGCGAAACATAATTGGAAGAGGGAACTGAGTGGGCATCCATTCGAACAATGAATTCTCCGCGCGCCGCTTCGATTCCGAGATTCAGGGCCACGGGAATATTTCGCGCCGGATTATCTACCACCGAAACATGCACGCCTGGATTCGCCGCGGCAAATCCGCTAATCACTTTTCGAGTACCGTCAGTCGATTGTCCATCTACAACAATGATTTCGTATTCGCCAGGCGGATATTGACCAGCCAGGTTCTGCAAAACAGTTCCAATAAACTGTTCTTCGTTGAAGCAGGGAATCACCACAGAAACCGAGTCATGAGTCACAGTGGGTCTCTCGCTCCCGTCAGTCACGGCAATGGGCTCCGCCAGATAACTCATACTCAGTTTACCGGCTGCACACCTTCCTTGAAGTCGGCGTAGGCCGGAACACGGAACCGTAAGATCGTGTTCTCACAGATTCTCGCAAAACTCGCCGAGACGTTCTCCCAGCCAAAGTTTTCGCAAACCAATCGCTTTGCGTTCGCACCGAGTTCCCCGGCGAGTCGTTTATCCTGCAGCACTCGCACAATGGCTCCAGCAAACGAACCTGGCGTGTCCGCCAGCAGTATTTCGGTGTTGTTCCTGATCGGCAGACCTTCTGCTCCCACAGTTGTGGAAATAACTGGTTTGCCCATCGCCATTGCTTCGTAAATCTTCAGACGCGTTCCGCCGCCAATTCGAATCGGCACAACGTAGGCCGAGGAACGCTCGATGTAAGGCCGCACGTCATCGACTCTTCCTGTGACAGTGATACCGCGATCCTTCTTGCTTAACTCGACCAGACTTGGATAAGGATTTCGTCCCACCACGGTCAGGGTCAAATCCGGAATCTGTTTGCGTACAAGGGGCAGGATCTCCCTGGTGAAGTATTGCATTGCGTCCTCATTTGGAAGCCAATCCATGGAACCCGTGAAGACCAGGTTATTCGGCAATTCAGGTGATTTACCTGTGGCGGAAAAAAAATCCGTGTCTACGCCCGTCGGCACATCATCGATGTGCTCCACTCCATACTCATTCTTCATGAGCTCTCGATCTTCACGTGACACAGCCACGACAGTATCAAAACGATTGCTCGCCGCGCGTTCATAGCTCCTGGTTTTTCGCCATTGGCCGAAAAGATAAGCACGCTTAACCGGATTACTCTGTACTTCGTAATGGCGCTTCCAAATCATTGCTTCAACGTTATGCTGGAAGAGCACACACGCAACTGGAAGGCGCTCAGGCACATTGATACTGGGCTGCAGGAAGTCGCACACGAGTACATCAAAGGCATTCCGGCTCAATTGCTCTTCAATAGCGCGACGCATTCCAGACGATTCATACTTCTTCATGAAGTACGGCAGCGATGAGAGCAGATTGCCCGCCAACTCAGCGTAAAAGCCAGGGGAGAATTTCGGTCTCGTGTGGTGAGGGATGCAGACCAGTTCATCGCAATACTCGGCAGAACGTGTGCGGGCGTCAGCGTCAGCCGAGCCGTCGTCGAGGGCGATGTAAGTAACGTGATGCTCGCGTTTCAACTCCTTAAGCATTTGGTAGGTCCGGATCTTCCCGCCCTTATCGATTGGATGAAGCAGTTCGGTTTTTATCCACAGAATCCGCAAGATGTGATTAGTCCGCAGCGATACTTCGGGTCTCGTGGCAGTTTCGAGGTTAAGTGCAGTTATGAAGCGACTAGCGAATTAAGAACTCACCGTTCGCGGTTTCAATCGACAACGAACAATGGACGAGCAGAATTCGCGCGTTAGCCTATTGTGCACCGGGCGCAGCCGCCTAATTGGGACGGCCTCGAAGCTCTCGAACTCAAAGTCGCTGGCGGCCACGATACGCTCAAAACTCCTAATGGTCATTTTGTTGAGACCGCCATCAATCTCCTGGAAACGCACCGCTTGGCCCCCTTTGAAGTCTCTGTGCCAACGCAGTAATGCGTTCTCAGTGAAAACAAGGTGCGCCCAGGGGAAAACAGAAAACGAATGCCCCCCGATAGGGTGATACCATGTGGGCCCGAAAGATACGATCGCGCGCCCGTCTTCCTTGATCAGCCCGCGCATGATGCGCAGGATCTCTGCTGGATCGGAAAAGTGTTCAAAAGCATCAACAGACATGATCACATCCGCCTTCTCATCAGTGGCGGTGGTGAAGAGACACCGGTCAGCGACGCGCTTCGCTTCGGCCCTTCGGATCGCCTCAGTCAGGACGTATTCGCGTACATCAAGTCCGATGACTCTCCGTGCGCCATGTTGCGCGATGTCGATCACTTCGCCGCCGTAACCGCAACCAAAGTCAATTACTACCTTCTGTGCCAGGAATTCCCACAACTGCGGCCCAAAAAGCACTTCGAGTTTACTGCGTCCTTGGTAGATTTCCGGAATGCCATCGGCGCAGTACTTCGAACCTCCTTCAGATGCGATCAGATGCAATAACCGATATCCCAACCTGCCCCCAATAATGCCCATGAACTAAAACTCCACCCCTCTACTCCGCCTGTTAGCTAGCTGGCCATCGCTTCAGCCATTAATGGCTGGCTGGCGCCCAGATGCTCCTCATCGAAAAACCGGCGCTGCCACATCTCAAAATTCACCAGCGCCCACAGCCGTTCAGAATGGTTTTCCCCCGCCTGATGGCGCGCGACAAGGGAACGCACAAATTCCGGGTTGAAAATACCTCGTGCGGCGGCTCGCTCGCCGAGCACGTATTCATCTATCACGTGGGCAAACTCTCCTCTAAACCATTTGCCAACCGGCACCGGGAACCCCATCTTTTTTCGCGCCAGAATCGGTTCGGGCAGCACCCCTTTCATAGCTCGTCGTAAAACATACTTTGTGGTCCAGCTGTTCCTTACCTTAAGCCGCTCCGGGAGTCGACTCGTAAACTCAACCAATTTGTGATCAAGAAAAGGCACGCGGCTTTCGATGGAAGCGGCCATGCTCATTTGGTCTTGTTTCATCAACAGCTCATGCAGGTAAGACTTGATGTCGGTATAGAGCATGCGATTGAGCAGGGACTGCGCGTCTGAGCCTTCGAAATAGGAGCGCATCTGTCGATATGGATCAATCACACCGATGCGTTCCTTCGTTTCGTCGGTTAACAATTCCTGCTGCATCCCACGGGTCACGACTGCGAAGTTGTCGAAATACAAATTCTCTATGTCGGACGGCAGACACAAAAATGTGCGCGTGAGCTTGTGCCGGATCTTTGAGTTCACCGGCAAAGCGCGAATTCTTTCGTCCAGAGCCTGGCGAAGCACTGTGGGCATGAGCCCCTGATAGCGACGCCCGAGGGCCAGATTGTAGATGGTTTTGTAGTAGCGCTCGTAACCACCCAGTAGCTCATCGCTACCCTCGCCTGTGAGTACTACCTTTACGTGGTCGGCGGCCAGACGTGAAACGAAATAAAGCGCCACGCTGGAGGGATGTGCGAGTGGTTCGTCTTCGTGCCAGACCATTCTCGGCAGCGCCGCAAAAAATTCTCGCGGGCTGACGACCACTTCGTGGTGATCGGTTTTGAATCTTTCCGCCACCAGGCGCGCATAAGCCAACTCGTTGGCTTCGCGTTCGGCGAAAGCTACCGAGAAAGTCTTGATCGGCTCGTCTACCAAATCGCTCATTACGGCGGCGATGGCCGAAGAATCGATACCACCTGACAAGAACATTCCCAGCGGCACATCTGCCATCAAGCGCAATCGGACCGACTCACGGAATAGCTCTGACCACTCCGCAATTAATTCATCGTCGCTTCGCCCTTCTTCAGAACCCTCATCAGTGAAGCTCACGTCCCAGTATTGCTTGATTACGAGCGAGCCATCGTTCCACGTGAGTGTGTGTCCTGGCGATAACCGCTTTACACCCGCGAATAATGTTTCATCATTCGATGTACCGTGGTTGGCGAGATAGTCAGGGAGGGCGTGGTAGTTGAGTTTCGGTCTAATCGCGGCAGCTTCGAGCAGAGCTTTTATTTCGGAGCCGAAATAAAGTGACCCATCCTCTGTATGGACGTAGTAAAGCGGCTTCACTCCCAGACGGTCGCGCGCAATGAACAATTTTTGCTGCCGGCGGTCCCAAATGGCAAAAGCAAACATGCCGCGTAGATGGTCCACGCAACCAGCACCGTGCTCTTCGTAGAGATGCAGAATAGTTTCGGTATCGCAATGCGTGCTGTAAACGTGACCCTTAGCTTCGAGGTCGGCTCGGAAATCTCCGTGATTGTAGATTTCGCCGTTGTAAGTTATGTGCAGTGAGCCATCTTCGTTAGTCATCGGCTGATGACCCGCAGCGACATCGACAATGCTAAGGCGACGATGGCCTAAGCCAATCCGGCCGTCAATAAAGATTCCATCATCGTCCGGCCCTCGGTGTGTGATCACGTCGCGCATACGCTTGAGCACCGCGACATCTATAATGCGTCGCGAGCGACTCGAGAAGGCTATACCGTTTATTCCGCACATAACGCGTTTATCTCAATTTCAAATCCGGCTCCCGAGATCGTATTCGGCCTTAAGGTTTCGTCGGCTTCGAATCAGCCTATAGACTGTCCAAATTGTTCACCGGCAAACCCAGGTTTACTGTGCCGGCGTCCGTCCTTATCTGGAATTGATTTTCCTGACGACTGGCCGACATGTATTCAAGCCGCTTTTCCAACTTCACAATCTCTCTTCCATCCAGCCGTAGCGATTGACCGCCTATCAGTATTAATTCCTCAGGAATTGGCTCTCCATGGCCCGCAAACCGCGCCCATGTCCATTCAAAATCCGAAGCCAGACGTTCCATTTCAACGGGCTGGCCGGAACCTGGTTTTCGAATCATAACAATATCCACACCAATTTCGTGAGTGAGCTCAAAGGCTTTGCCTCCAATAGCTTCCACCTCCTTGACCCGGGGCTGGAACTTGGACGCGGACTCGCGCGGCAGCATGAAGGTCACCAGCTCATCGTCGCCCTCTACCAGCGCTGAGTAACAGTAGACTCGCGCCGGGGACTTTTCTCCATAACAGTGTGAAACCCAGCCATCTTCCCTTCTCCAATGACCAGTGCTAGCAAAGGTCACGACACCCAATCCGTTCCCGCCGCCATGTTCAACGAGATTAGCAATCTGTCCATCGAGGACTTCAATCAGTGGCGCCGCGTTGGAATCGAAGTGAAACCACAAATCCGCTCGGTGTTCGGTATCGGCGATCACTCGGTCGCGCGCCACCCAGTAATTCTTTTTCAGAAACAGGATGGCGCGGGAATGCACCGCAGGTTTTGGCAATCGCAAATAGCCGTCGTGACTGCCCTCAACATAGTCGAATCGCCCGGTGCTGATCCAATTCGCGGTTGTGCATTGGGCTATGCTCCGCCAGGAGAACGGGCCGTCTGGAACCGAGGAAGATTCACCCTCGATTGTCAGTGTGTTATGAGCGATTGAACTGCGAAACCAGTCACGCATCTCTTTCGAACCAGTGTAGGTGTACGTGCCGGGGTCAACCAGCATTGACCGGCCATTTGCCGCCAATTCAAAGGAGAGCGCATCAGCATGTGCGTGCCCGCAACTAATCTCGCCATGCGGACCGCAATCGAACAATAGAAAGTTTGCGTCGGGTCCCCAGCCATCACGCATCACGTAGTAGCCGCCATCCTTGAAGGCCACCGACTGCTGGGCCGGTGGTCGCGCTTCAAGACAATCCACCTTTTCGAGCGCGCCTAGACCGAGCAGCCATAATGTTTGCTCGGCAGTTTCGCCCGAGACGAATTTGTAATCCGCCCGATTAAAGAGTGCAGAGCCGGTTGATAGAGCCGCGCGAAAATCGTTTACCGGACGTCGATCAAGCGGGACGAGTCGCCCACCATCGTCGTCTCCGAAGAACGGCGTGGTGCCATCGGGGCGCGTGATATGCATCAAATGGTCCAGCAATGCCTGGATTGTACTCAGAATATCTCCGAAAGCATCCTCACCGTTCGCCTGAGAAAGAATCAGGAAGTGTGTGTAGAAGTCAGTGGTGTACCGATGGTAGTAGCTGGATTGTTCAAAATACACTCCGTCGGGTTTCACGTGACGCGAGAGTTGCTGCAAAAGAATCGCCCTTCCCTTTTCCTTCCACCGCGGGGCACCAGCAAGTTCGGGAAGAAACAGGCCCAGATAGAACAGCCCCAAAGCCTCTCCAGTGAGATGTGTGTTGGGGCTGAAGTACGTAGATAAGTAAGTTTCCAAGTGACGGGCATGCAGGTAGAGAAACTTCACTGCACGCAGAAAAGTGCCGGCGTTCAATGAGGGCGAATCTTTAAAAAAGTAAAATCCCCAGAGCCATGAGATCGATCGAAATGCGACCTCTAGACTGCTGGCCCAGTTGATGCCCAGCTTAGGAGGATTTTGATCCATCCATGAGTCGAGATGGGAGTTGAAGGCTTGCGCATAACGCTCGTCGTTTGTCAGCCAGTAGGCTTGGCCCAGCGTCGTGAAGTACTGCTGACGGTTGAGCTCCCAAGTAACTTTTTTGTCGCCGGCAAGTTCTCGGTCGAGATAATCCAGTTTGCTCCAATGAATCAATGGAGTGCGTTTTCCTGAAATCGGTTCGAGATGCCAGTCGATCGGCCTCCCAAAGTTCAGATCTCGCAACCCGAGAAGATCAAATTGCCCATTGATTATGCGATTGGCACGACCCACAATTTCAAGTTCAGCATCGGGCCACCTGTTTCGTAATTGCTGAACTGTTGCGTCCTTGTCACTGAGTCCAGCAAAAAACGTTGGCTCTGAACGCAAACAAAAACGATCGAGAAACTCCTGGGCTGATCGAATGCCTTTCCCTGCTGGCGCTACATCCAGCGTCGCCAGGAAAGTCTGGTCGTCCGGTAAGTTTGACCGCGATGACCAGCCTCGACGCTCTGTGAATGCCGCAGCCTTCTGAGCGCTTCGTCCACGGAGTTCGCCCGCACTCATCTGCGTCAGCTTTCGTAATTGGTTCTTAAACCTGGCCATAAAAGCTCACAGAATTGCTAATCATCTGCGCCGCAGAAATAAACCTGATCATCTTTATTCGGTGCCAGGCTTTTCAATAAGGCGTCCTCTCACGGCCCGATCTTTCGCAAGCTCAAAGTATAACTTTAGCCACTCGTCGCGAACTGATTCCCAATCGTATTTCTCGCACTCCCTGTACGCAGTCCTGGTTATTAACGCCGTGAGTGCCGGATCTTCCAGCAATCGAAGGGCAGCGCCCGCGACGCCTTCATAGTCTCCGCAAGAAACCAGCAAACCGTTGTGACCATTGGTGACGATATAAGGGATACCCCCCGCTTCGGTTGTTACGACGGGCAGACCCGAGGCGAAAGCCTCTATGATTGATCCGGGCATGTTGTCGATGTTCGGACAATTAAGGAAGATGTCAGCTCCATCATACAGTTCAGCCATCTTCTCCTGCGGCACGAGGCCGACGAATTTTACCTTCCGAAGATCGAGCTGCGTCGCCAGAGACTCCAGTTGGCTTCTTTGCTTTCCATCGCCCGCAATTGTTAGCTCGGCTTCTGGAAATGTTTTTTGAATTATCGCAAATGCTCTTAGAACGCAGGCGACGTTGTAGTGTGACTCGAAATTTCGATTGGAAAAGAAGACGGGCCTCAGCGGTGCTCGTTCACGAAATCGGAACCGAGTAGTATCCACGAAATTAAAGACTGAACGTACCCTAAAACCAAACCGCCCGAATACATCGACGAGATAGCCTGAGGGCACCACAATTTCGTCAACCCTTCTAAGCACCGGCAAGGTAGTGCCGGGCCAATGTGTTAAATGATCTTCAGCCTCTCCGCTTCGATAATTCAGGATGGACTTCTTACCAAACAACCGGGAGATCAATACGGCCGGGGCGGGCGCGAGAATGAACGATGTATAAGAGGCCGAGAAAATGTGTATGACGTCGAACCGCGGAATCCGCGCTGCTAATGAGATCAGATAGGCTACTTCAGTAACGACGGTCCGAAGATATTTAACGCTTTGTAAGTGACTGAACGGACCAGGCAATTGTGGATTGACTGGGAGAAAGCCGACGTCCAGAGCCGACTCCTGCTTGAGCCTCTCCATTAGGCGAGCAGCTTGCACGGCCTGACCACCAAGTATTCCTAGCGACGGCGCAACGATGAGGACACGCACACGGGCCGGAATGGCGGCAGACTTATTCTGGAGACCGGTTTGATTCAATTTCTTCCATTAGGCCAACACGTCAGGTTTCAAACCTCGGCTCATGCCTTTATTTGCCTCGTCAGCAGCCCCACCTCAACCAAGCCACAGCTTGTCATTGAGCTGTTCTACTTGATTTCATCTCAACCACGCTGCCGTCGTCATGTACCAGTAAACAGACAGCACGAGTTGCTTCACAGTTGGCGGGCGACAACGCATCAACTACATGTGCGCTTAGAGCTTCATTATTGTTGGCGACTCGCACGGCAGATTCGATTCCGGACGCCCCGATTGTTTCGATTCCACGACAGCGGTAAATACCGTAGCGTTGTACTTTCGGCTCTCCCGGCGCAGCCGCCAGCCAAACCGACCAGGCGCCTTGTTGGAAGCGCTCTTCCTGCAATTGACCCATTATTCTTTTCGCAGTCTGACCGCAGCTAGCCACACTTCCATTTCTAACCCACGTTGCACAACTGAAAGAAATGGCTAAAACCCCAAAAACCCCAGCAAAAACTGCACGCCCTCTCGGTTCCTCCACCTTAACCACCACGTTAAGAATGGCGCTGAAAAGGAGTGCCCCAAAGGCCACAGCCAGGTACATATAGGTCTCAGACGGTTTAGGCGTGAAAACTATCAAAGGAAGCAGAGACAGGATTATGGCCGACAATAAGAACAGATAAATTGCCAGGGCATGCCGATTCAGACGATTCATCAAGACCTTCACAAGTGAGGCAAGACCAATCACCCCAATTATCGCAATGACAAGAAATACCACTTTCCAACCGCTGCTGATGCTGCTGAGCTGCACTTCACTGGGAAGCGGAGTCCCAAACCAATGGTTCGCCAGAACTGAATCCATCGGTGAAACGAGCGCGCCGGCATACATCATTGTACTGGCCACTAACGTCTTCACAGTCGGAACAGCTTGCTTGGCAGCAACGGTGACAAACATCCGTCGCATTCCAAAATAAGACCCAACGAGGAGAACCGTTCCGATGACAAGCACCAGCAAGTATTTCCTGCTAACAGGCAGCTCTCGAACAATTACAAACTGAATGAACAGGTAACCAAACATCAGGACAAAAACACTGATGGATGATTCATAAGTCAGTAGACTTAACCATCCGGAGAGAAGGCCAAGGCAAAGCCACGGCAAACTCTCCGGCTTTTTGCGCAGTGAGTAGAGGAAACAGAATACGGCAAAAAGGAACCCCACATGGGCGGCGGTAATTGTGAAGCTCGCGGCGACCACAGGTTGATTGGCCAGCGGATGCACTCCGAAGAGAAGCGCGGCTCCAGCGCTCGTCAACCAATTCCGGAAAAGCAGCATGCCAATCCCATAAACCAGCAGGACATTGAGCAGATGGAAGATTACATTCCTGATTCGAAAGAAGGCAGGGTTTCCATGCCCCAGCCAATATGTTGCGTAGTGAAGGGTGTGGCTGAGGGGGCGATACTTATAAGAGTTGAAATGCGTGGCCGTCAGCAATCTGAGTGGCTCCTTACGCTCCTCAAACGCAGCCCGATTGTTCTCGTTAAAGTCGTCGTAGCCACAAAAGTAAGTTGAAGGAATTCGGGCATACAAGAGACCGACAAACGCCAATATGGCGAGAATACCCAACCACTGTTTCATATTGAAATTTGTCCCAAGCTCCTAATCGGGAAAAACATCCAGCAAAACCGCGGAAACAATATAACATTTCCAGTGGCTCATGCTTTCCTGGCTTTGAGGATTCCGAAAGAAGGGTGTTGCGAGACGGCCAGGCTTGGAACTGGTCTCGGCTTGGGCGTTTATACTAAGCCGGGCGTTCGATAGAATGACTATAGCCACGGTGGACGTTCTAAGGTATTTTCACCTTCCGGCGGCAACTTACACGCGAGAGGATAAAGGAGCTGAGTGTTTACAAGCGATAAAGAGTTAGGCCTCGTTGCTAAAGAACTCTCGAGTATGCAACCTCTGATCTCGGTAATCTTCCCCGTTTACAACGAGATTGAGAATCTCGACACGCTGGTTAAGCGCGTTAATCCAGTTCTGGAGGAGGCTGCACTGGGGTCGTTCGAGGTGGTGTTTGTTGACGACGGAAGCCGCGATGGATCAGCCGAGATGCTGGACGTTATCAACGAACGCGACGGCCGTTATAAGGTCGTTCATTTCTCAAGGAACTTTGGGCATCAGGCTGCGCTACAAGCGGGCCTTGATGCGGCACGCGGCCGGTGCGTCGTCCTGATGGATGCTGACCTCCAGGATCCTCCTGAACTCGTGACTCAATTCCTGGAAAAGTGGGGCGAGGGTTATGAAGTAGTCTATGCAGTCAGGAAGAAACGAAAAGAGAACATCCTGAAGCGGATGGCTTACGCCAGCTTTTACCGCACGATGAGAATTATCGCCGAAATCGATGCGCCGCTTGATGCCGGCGACTTCTGCCTGATGGATCGGCGGGTTGTGGATACCCTAGTTGCTCTGCGGGAGAGAAATCGATTTTTACGAGGGCTGCGCAGCTGGGTGGGATTCAAGCAGATTGGGGTCGAATACGAACGCGACGCTCGCAATGCCGGCGAGCCAAAGTACACTTTCAGAAAATTAGTCGCGCTGGCCTTATCCGGTTATGTCGGCTTTTCCTCGTTCCCACTCAGACTCGCATCGTGGCTCGGCTTATCATCAGCATCGGCTGGTTTCATCATGGCCATCTGGGTGATATTAAGCCGGGTGTTCGCGTTTGATGTTCCGCAAGGCTGGGCCTCCACTATCGCAATCATCCTCTTTGTTGGTGGCGTGCAACTGATCATGCTCGGAGTAATTGGTGAATATTTGGGACGGGTTTACGATGAAGTACGACAACGTCCACTATATGTAGTTAGCAACCGTGTTGGTTTTTCAGGAAGTGATGCGTTGATCCACAACACGGAAATGTCGAAGGCTGAGTTAAAAGCGTAAGAATGAAAAAAGACTTCGCCAAACAATACGGCAATCTTGAACAATGGCATTGGTGGTTCCGAGGCCGGCGAAGAATCATCGAATCCATTCTTCACCGCGAGCTCGGACCTCAGAATGTCTCGCGGCGTATTCTGTCCGTCGGTTGCGGCCCTGCCGAAGGCTTAAAGTGGCTCACGCCATTCGCTGGAAAGAACGGAAGAGTGTTCGGACTCGACATCGAACCACTTCATGCGAGCGGAGTGGATGCCACGTTGGGTTTTGTGGTGGGTAGCCTTGGTGATGCGCCTCTTAAGAATGCCTCGTTCGACCTAGTTCTTGCCCTCGATGTGCTCGAACACATGGATGACGATCATAATAGCCTGCTGGAGGCTGTCCGATTGGTGAAGCCAGGCGGGCTGCTTCTAATCACAGTTCCTGCATTGCCGAGTTTGTGGGGTGGACAAGACGTCGTAAGTGAGCACCGTCGCAGATACACCCGTAGGAGCCTGAGGCAACTGTTCGACGACGTGGAGATCGCCGGTTATCAAATCAAGTACTTCAACAGCATCCTGTTTCCGTTAGCCGCCGGCATTCGTCTTTCACGTCGAGCACTTGGTAAGGGGGATCGGCCTCGAAGCGATTTCGACGACAATCATCCGGGCTTAGTCAACGAAATGCTGGCATCGTTATTTGGCGCGGAAAGTTGGTTGCTTCATCGTGCCACATTTCCTTTAGGAGTCAGCCTCGTGGCTACTTACAAACGACCTTTGCGGAATGCCACCAGTGAACTGCTCTCTGACCCTCCCAAAGAAGATTTTTACGCACAGGCAAGTTAAAGACTCTTTACACGCTTTCGCGGTTCACCTTCTCCATGTCGACAGATTTTCCACGCGAGCTCTCAAATAAATGGTCATACATAGCCTGCGTGTTTTCCGCCAGCGCCCTATCGGAAAACCTTTCTTCGACAATCTGTCTGCCTCGGGCGCCCATACTCTGAGCGCGCTGCGGATCGCGCAGCAGCAAGACTATCCGGTCTGCCATCGTTTCGTAGTCGCCAGACAAAACCAGAAAACCGCATTGCCCTTCGAGGATCGCTTCGCGCGCTCCTCCGACGTCAGTTGCCACCACCGGACACCCTGCGGCCATGTATTCCAGAATCGAGTTGGAAAAGCCTTCCGCTTTAGAACTTAAGACGCAAACGTCAGATAGGCTGAGCAACTCCGCAACTTTGTCGCATCTGCCGATGAAATGAGTTTGCTCTGAAATACCCAGCTCCGCCGCCAGGCTCTGCAAGCTCCCCGACAACTCTCCTTCGCCCGCGAGAACAAATCGGGTTTGGGGAATTTCTTTGGCAACACGAGCTGCTGCTCGCAGGAACATCGGATGGTCTTTCACGTCATGACGCATGTTCGCGATTATCGTTACGAAGCTTTCGTCTTCACGATGTGGCAGCCCCAGTTCAGCCTGCAACTGCAACCGGTCGACGCCCGGGGCCGGCGTTACTCGAGACATTTCAAGGCCGTTATGCACGGTAATAATCCTGGCCGGGGCAACGCCATTCTCGATCAAATACTTTCGCACAGCATCCGAGTTTGCATGAACGGCGCTCGCAATCCGGTAAGCCCAGCGCTCGACGAAGTTTTGTGCCGGTGTTCGCCATCCTTCAGTTTCGCCGCGGAAGGCTATGCGCACCGGCACTCGTGCCAGCGCAGCCCCGGTGATGGCAAAGATGTTCGTATAGAAACTCTGCGGATGTACAACGTCAATTCTTCGCTCACGCACGTATTGAATGAACCGGCACAACTGTCTCACCATGTTGGCATCAT
Organism: Pyrinomonadaceae bacterium; assembly: GCA_051000815.1. Taxonomy (GTDB): domain Bacteria; phylum Acidobacteriota; class Blastocatellia; order Pyrinomonadales; family Pyrinomonadaceae; genus PSRF01. The sequence continues at coordinate 144,939 of JBPCNX010000047.1, read as the reverse complement.
AAAAACTTGTCAGCGGAAACTCTGGGATCTGGCCGAGTCCGAGTTGGTCTGCTTCGGCAAGCAACACCCCGCGACGCTTCAGGCAAGCCAAAAATGGTTCGTAACGTCCCTGATCCAATAGACGACGTGTTAACAGCAGCGCCTGGCTTTCAGCTCCACCAGTATCAAAGCTGTCGACCATGATGAGCACTTTGCGCTTTGGCGACATTTGAAAAGGTAGCGGGGTTCTGCGGCAGGAAAAGAATGGTTGGATCCCGAATCGAGTTTAACGAAGAGAGCCCGGATCACGCGGGTGTTTACTCAGGAAGCAACGGATATTCTTTCGTCGCTTGTCGATCCCCAGTTCTCTTCTTCACCCTTCTCATGATTTAGCCACGATTCGAGAACAAATATGTACCACAGTTGATTAGGTACCCAGCCTGTGCGTGATGTCTTGTCCAGAAGTTGAAGAGCTTGAGCAGATCGTATCCACCCTTCTTTTTCCAATTGGGAATTGTGTAACAAGTCTTCCAACTTACTGCGCCAGCGTCCTGCTAACCATCGCTGGACCGGAATGCTAAACCCACGCTTGCGACCACTGGATACCCGTTCGCCAATTCTCCTGGCTGCGATTTCGCGCAGGATAGCTTTTAGGCGACCCCGCCGCAGCCGAATTTCAAAAGGCAATGCTGCGGCGAATTCCCATAACTCCTGATCCAGGAAAGGTGCACGTGCCTCCAATGCGTAGTGCATGGTTGCTCCGTCCACTTTCGTCATGTATTCACCCACAAAGCGCGTCTTACGATCGTAATTCAGAAAGTCTGAGAGTACTTGCCTGGCGGACTGCTGCGACCAGGGAATCGTTCTGTGTTGCACCTGTGCCTCGAGCAAACGGTCACCAAGCAAACCATGCTTGTGGTAACTCGGCAGTCCGTCATGCGCGCACGCCACCGCTCCGAGACCACCGCACATGTAATCCATGAACGAACCTGCCCGTTTTAGCGCTCCCGGTTTTGGCAGGTGGTCGCGCGAAGCGATCCATGCTCCAGCCGCCCAGCGCGGTACCGCTTGAGCGCCTCTCTGTGCCTTCCAGATGTTTCGATGTTCCGGATAACCAAGAAAGACGTCATCACCGCCGTCACCGGTTAGCAATACTGTCGCCTCAGACGCCACTGCGCGCGAAACTCTAAGCATGCCCAGGGCCGAAGCGCAGGCAAACGGTTCGGCGAACGCAGTTACAAGTTCACTAATTTCCGGCGCCTCATCACCCGAAAGATTCAGCACGCGATGAGGAAGACCAAGATGTGAAGCTGTCGCGCGCGCGTCAGTCGATTCGTCCCAGGGATCTCCCGGTGTACCCACGGTGAAGGCCGTAACGTTACCGCCCAGCTTGGCGATTGCCCAACAAACCAAACTGGAATCGATACCACCGCTCAAAAGAGCTCCGACAGGTACGTCCGCAAAGAGCCGCTTCTCAACTGCTTCCAGGAACAGCCGCTCAACCTCTTCAACCGAATCTTCAAATGAAATTGACGGATCGCTTCGGGCTAGCGGTGGCGTCCAGTATTGACGTGCGTTCAGCTCCCCCTCTGACCATTCGACGATGGTGGCTGCCGGAACTTTAACGGCGCCCCGATAGATTGCGCGATCGTCTGTGACATACCCAAACTCCAGGTATTCTACAAGCGCATCGCTATCAATTTCGTTTACAAAGCCTGCCTTTCGTAAAGCCCTGACAGTGGAAGCGAATCCCAGCCTTCCGTTGTCTACTGCATAAACAAGAGGCTTTACGCCAAGACGGTCGCGCACCAGAAACAACCGGCGACGCTTCGCATCCCAAAGCGCGAAGGCGAACATCCCTCGGATTCTATTGACCAGTTCGTCAATACCCCAGGCGTCGTAACCGTGAATTAAAACTTCGGTGTCGGTCTGGGTTTTAAACCCATACCCCCTCGCCTCAAGCTCTTTTCTAAGCTCGCGGAAGTTATAAATGGCTCCATTGAAAACTATGCCTACGTCCTGGCTGGGCGAGAGCATCGGCTGACGGCCCAGGGGGCTGAGATCAAAGATGGCCAGCCGCCGGTGACCCAGAACTGCGCCATCCCAGCATTCAATTCCTTCACCATCTGGTCCACGGCGAGCCAGTGCGTCAATCATAGATTGAACTGTCGCCGCACCTGCGTGACGTTCAAAATTTCCAACTAAGCCGGCAATTCCACACATTAGTTTTTAGGCAATCACTTGATGCAGATAAATATGGTTGCGGGCAAAAAAGTAAGAACTACATGCTTTACCGGTTTAATCGTTTTTATCGAAGTAAGGATCGCCTTTCTCATGGGAGTTTGTGTCGCCATTCGAGAGGTATCCTTGAAGTCTACGACATCCAGTACTTTTGAAAAGCCCACGTCCTGAAAAAATCCTCTCAGCTGTGGATAAGTAAACTGATGAAAATCTATGCCGAGTTTCATAATGTCTTCACCCTGACGCGACTTCCGGAGCTGGTATCGCCAGCTGTTGGGCATCCAGCCATAAAGCGGGAAGTTGTACTCGCCTGAGGTAAAGCTGAATTTGTTTGTACTATCAAAATAAAAGACTCCGCCCGGTTTCAACGCTTGAAAGATCTTCTTAACTCCTTTTTGCCAATCTTCAACGTGCTCGAAAACAGAGGAAGCCACAATGACGTCGTATGTCGATTCGCCTATTTCAGTTTCTTCAATATTGCCGACGGCCAAATCCAGCTCCGTATTGTAACGACGACCAAATTCACGAGCCACTTCGATTAGCTGTGGGCTGATTTCGAGACCGTGAATATTCAGCCGTTGCTGCCTGCAGTAGATCTGAAACCACCCGCTACCCACTCCGATCTCCAGCATTCGAGAGTGCTCATCAAGCTTCTTGAACTGCATGATGTTTTTCAGCATGTGCTGAAGTGTCGGTCTTTGATCCTCTAGAGTCACATGGGCATGGTTCTCTATGTAGCGCGCGACGTCATTTAGTTCTTCATAATGAACATGCATGGCTAGCCTCCAGCTTGCAAACTTGGCAAGTACGTCTCAAAAACGACTTCGCTTCATCAAACAATCAATCACTGTCAGATCCTGGCAACTGTTTATTGTATGCGTCCCGATTACCCTCTTGTTCCAACGCGGCAGAATCGCGGCAACCTCTTTCTCACTGTACTCATCAGGGCTCAGACTGGTGATCCTGTTTATCGACATGGCATAACCATAAAGTTTTGACGAGTCCTGAGCGGGACGATATAGGCTGCCGCACCACTCAAAAATCTTTCCCGCGGGTCGGGAACCACGCACGTCAGACTTGACAGGATTCTGTGCATGCGCAAGCCACGGGCCTCTGAGCGTCTCGGCATGAAAGATATTGAGTTCATCCCAGTCACTCGGATAATATTTCTCGCCCAAATTCGCAAACATCCACCAGCGACCATTGTGCTCCATAACCGTGGCATCGGTCGCGTTCAAATCATCAAGCAACACTGTGTCCAACTCCCACTTCGCCGGAAACTTGGCGCACCGGTACAACTGGATCGAGCGATCATCCCTAGTCTCGGGAATCATGTAAAACTCGCCCTGCCATTCAAACACGCACGGGTAAGAAAGATGGTAATCCGTTTCCAATACTGTCATCGGAGACGTGTAGTTTCCCTTGCGATCCAGCTCTATTACCGAGATGTGACCTTTGCCGATTCGATAAACGAATTCCTCGACAAAGACGAAGTACTTACCCGCCACACAAACGGGAAAAGGATCCGCCCAGAAACGGTCGCGCGGCGGAATGATGTACTTGAACTTGTAAAACGTATTGTTTGGATCGTCTGCGCCGACTCTGAAACGATAAGCCAGAGACCACTGACCGAACGACGTCAGGGATCGCACCTTGTTGACGAAATACTTCCCCACCAAATTCGATCCCATTCTCATCATTTCAACATTGGAAGGCGTCTTGTAAAGCCGGTTACTGTAAGGTCGATATGAGTTCTCTTCCGTCAGCAATTGACCGGCATGAATCCGCCGCAGAGCCCGCATAACGAACGACGATGCTTTCCAGTAGTAGTGATTTCTATTCAGCCGCGCCGAAAATTTGTCACTCGTCGGCGACCACGATCGGCAGATTATTTTACCGTTATCGAGCTCCTCCGTTAAAACCTGAAGCACTGCGCCGGTAACCGACTCACCTTCCATCACTTCCCAAAAGCCTGCTGGACCGCCACGGTTAACGGCACCATCTCCGTGGTGATAGGACCAAAGTCCGTATTTCGCTATATCCAACACCTCACCTTTCAAAATACGAAAGCCAAGACGCAGTGCAACGTCGAGTTTGTAATCGAGGATCGCCTTTACGTCTTTCTCTTTGAACCGATCGGTGAATTTGGTGGTGAGGGGCCCCACGGAGATTACCGGAACATTCTGCAGGAGCGGCTCAACATCAACGGTTTCAAATGCGTCCGGATCTATCTTTGTTTTGAACTCGTCAAATCTGTTGTAAGCCGCGTATAGAAGGTGCTTGCGATTTTGCCAGTAGCGTTGATACCTCCACTTCTTTTCCGGCGGTGACTCGTTATTCTTAACAACCAGAACAACTTCGGCAATACCTGACGCCTGTATGGACCGAATGACTGATTCGATCCACCGCGGCTGGCTTAAAGAGTCGACTAACAATCCGACGCGCAGTCGCTCGTTATCAGTAGTGTTATCGTCTTCGAGCAATTGATTTCTCATTCAAACATCATTAGAGACTTTGAACTGGTGAAGTACTTTTCGAAAACAGCTGTTGCCACAAACGCGTTGCCATGCGGCCCAATCCTTCACGCTCTTCCGGCGTCGGTGTTTTAAACAAAAGAAAGAAACAAAGGTAAACCATTCCAAAAACTGCTCCGCAAACCAGAACCGTAATGATTGCGGGAGAACCAACTAAAGCGATCTTTATAAGTAAGGCGGCCACTCCGGCAAGGACTGACGCCAGTAAAATCTTGCCGAAGTCTCTAAAGAGCAACCAATCGCTTCTGCTGAGCTGAAGAATCCTCGTGGTTTTTACTGCGATTATGATTGTTTGGATGATGTTCACTCCAGCCATTATCGATATTGCTCCAATCAGTCCGTAACGCGCAGTGCCAAACCACAGGGCAGTTGCCAAAAGAGCCACCAAAGCTATTCTCAGCCGCAAAAGAAAGTAACGATGTTCAGAATAAGAACGCATGACGGGATCGGTGGCGCTGGTAACGATCGCAAGCGGAACCAAAATCAGATTTATCGCGAAAATTGGCCAACTCGCCAGATATTGCCGCGTGAAGAGCGCGACGATGAATTCCCGTCCTATGACAAGGAGCAACACGTAGAGCGGGACGAAGATTGCTGCCTGTTTCCGCATCATCCTGGCTAGCAACTCGCGAATTTCACGCATGCGCCCTTCCTTTTGCATCTGGCTCAGGCGCGGAATAGTCGTAAGTCCAAGCGATTCAGTTACTATGACCACCAGCGGCAATTGGAAACAGCCGACGGCATAGATCGCATAATCGCCTGGTCCAAATGTATAGGAGACAAAGAAATTGTCGAGCGTGGTTTGTAGCATCCAGAGTTGGGACGCAATACCCAGTGGCAATGCATATCCGAGCTGCTCCCGAAAAATACCCCAGTTGAATGCTCTCCAGAAGTTTGCGAATCTGGCCCGCAGATATAGCATTAGCACAAACACCTGAATAGAAGCCTGAATAATAGATGCGTAAAGTAGGGACCGAACCGTACCGAACACTATCGCGGCGGTAAGCAGCGCCAGTGTCTTGGTCAACTGAGAGGCGACCACCAGCACAGTGGCCAGTTTGGTTTCGCCTCGAGCGAGAATCATGTGGTCCAGAAGTGCGGAAACAATGAAGGTCAGAACAGCCAGGGCTATGGAGGGCGACAAGCGAGCTATTTCATCACTCTTGAACATTGCCATCAACAACGAGGGCCACAATACGATCACGACACAGGCGATGATCGCAACCAAGACTTCAAACAACAGGATGTTCAATACTACTTGCTTGCCCCATTGCGGCTCGCGCGGCAGAAAGTAGTAAGCGCTCATGTGAAAACCAAGGGGCAACAGCATCATTGCTGTAGTAACAAAAAGAAAGATCTGTTTGTAGAGTCCAAACTCGTACTGGCTCATCCGCCTTACAAGGAGGAGTGGAAGTGCAAAGGCGAAAAAAAACGCCAAGGTCTTACCAAGTACAAGCCAGGCGGCCCGCGAGGTTAAGGTTGTCTTGTCGTCCAGGGACGTCACTGCCTCACCTTTCAATTACCGACGGTCCGGAATTGCCGATCGCCCAACTACCCGCCGGTTTTGCGGCATCCGGCTGAAGTGAATAAAGACCTCGAAGACAAATAGCGTAGGCGACCAAGGAATACATGTAGCCTTCATAGGCAACAGAGAGGAAAAATGCGCCTACCATGCCGCCAATGATGCTCGACTGAAGCCCAATCGATAAGTAATAGAAGCGCGAGTGTCGCTTCTCCTCGGCGCTCTCGTCCTGAGGCTTTTTAAGCCGTCTATACGGTACGATTATGAACATCAAAAATAACGTCAACGCCGCCAATCCCATTTCGGCCGCCACCTGTGTGTAGCTGTTATGGCTCACCTGGCCGTGTATGGAAACAATCGGAAAGTTGCCAATGCCAACTCCGAGAAGAGGGCTACCAAGAACTATCCAGACGGATCTCAGAAGAACCTCTTTGCGCGCAGCGGATGAGCCAACCAGGTCTTTGCTGGAATCGAAAATCGACTCAAGTCGCCCTTCATATCCGCCAGGTGCCAGAAAGATCGCTGCAAAAATCGCAAGCATAAGAACCACTAGCATGGCCATCCTGTTCCGCTTCCCCAATTTCCAAAGCAACACCACAGCGGCAGTGACAAGGCCCAGAAATCCTCCGCGTGAGAAGGTTGCAAACAATCCCGCCAGCATTACAAGCGTGGCAACGATATAGATAGCTTTGTTGATGATGTTTCGGGTACTTAGCAACAGGGCTACTGCGAGCGGAATTACGGTAACCAGATGGAGCGCCAACGCATTCGGTTCACCGAACATATTATTAATCCCCACCCTTGCACGCATATCCTCGCTGACCAGGCTGCCAAAGGCACTTACGCTCATAAAGCAGCCCACTACGATTCCAAGAAGGATCATCGCCTTCAAACGAAACTCCGACCGCAATACATTTACCGTCACGATAAAAACAATCGCTGTCTTAAAGAACAGCGAGTAGAAAGTTGTCCAGGCCAGCGATCGATCGATCGCCTGAGGAATTGAAATTAGAGCTATCAAACCGAACAGCAGTAGCAGGTTCACTTCACGGGGCCGTGTAGTTATTCGTCCTTCCAAAGCGATTCCGGTGGGAATAAAGATGGCCACCATAAGTACAGCCAGCGAATATGGAAGCCACGCAGTCCAGGCAAGTGCGGGCGAGAGTTCGTAAGGACGAAAGTAAGCGAGCGTCGTGTAGGTAAAAAGAACTGCAAAGGTGAGACCGTGCCCCCGCCTGCTGTTCCAGATCTGATCGGGTCCCTTGAGTTCTCGGGCGGAACCTTCACTCTGCTGAGTGCCGGCATTAGATTTCGATTCTTCTTCCGGGCGTAAAACTTCTTTGGGAGTCGCTTCGGCAGGGAATGGTTTGGATTTGATCGGTTCGAACGACGAACCTGTGACCTCGTTTCTCGGGGTTGCCTTCGTACGCGTCACAGGTTCGTAATCAAAGCCGCGGCGATCAGACTTCATGCTACCTCTGCCTTCTTAAGACTTAACCACTTAGTCTAGAAGATGGTGTAAATAAACGGCGCCAGCGCGGAACTCTGCGCGAAAACCAGAAGGGCGCCAAACAGTAACATCACTATTATTATCGGCATCAGCCAATACTTCTTGCGCGCCCGCAGAAGGGCCCAGATCTCGGATAACATCGACAACATGTGTTAAATCTCCTGTAGATATATTGTTGCGAAAGCGGATGGGGTTATTTCATCGAGAAGCATGGATGCGTAGCATACCTGGCAAACTTACTTTGGAGGACGGGGCATAAGGATTTGTCCAGGATGTCGCCGATCTGCCTCGCCCCTTCCGGAGTGTAATGGATAAAATCATAAAAGTAACGAGAGGACTTGGGCATTTCCTTAGCCAAATCTATAACTAGAACCCCGTTTGCTCGTCCCACTTTCCGAGTTATGTCGTTGTAGGCTTCAACAACATCCCAATACATCTTTCCGGTCTGTCGCGGTCCATAAGCCTTTACCCGAGCCAGATCAATTCCTGTAACGTCATCTGTTCCAAAACCTGCTAACAAAGGCTGCGTTACGAAAACTGGTTCAATGCCCGCCTTCTTACAAACCTCGATGATTTTAGTTAGTCGCTCCTCATAACCCTTCAGAAATTCAGCGTTCGCGTTCTCTTCAAAATTCTGTTTCTGTTCACTTTCGGGAATATCTAAATAGCCTTGCGACTTGAGATCAATCTGCTGATGGATGAGTCCGGCTTTGTAGGCCGTATAACTCCGATAGCCATTGAGAAGGAGCGCAACAACTTCGCTATAAGCGGAAAGGGATTTGATAAAAGCTTTGGGAGATCCAAACTGTACTCCGCTTTTCACGTTCTCGGAATCCCAATCACTTATCTTGGCTCGGGCGACATCATTTGCTCCTACAAGAAAGACCGCCACCTGAGGATGTAAACCTACGATGAAATCCTCGAGCAGCACGAGATGACCATGAGTCGAGTGGCCGTCGAGACCGGCGTTGTTAATCCAAACAGGATTAAAGGAGCGCTCCAGGTCCTTACCCAGTCGGGCCGTCCAGGTTTGGTCGTCTGAAAGGAAAAAGCACTGCGTTGTGCTGCCGCCAATTGTGACAACGGATAAATACTTGTCCATGTCAGATGGTGGATTGGGACCGCGAAAACCGATTGAGTTTCGGGTAACAGTAATCTGCGGGTCGAGGCCTTTGATTATGTCATTGTTAATGCGGTAGGTTTTATTTGTCGTGAGGACAATGCGATTACCTTTAATGCGCACTTGAAGCGGATTGTAAAAGTGCAACAAGACTTCAAGAAGCAACAGAGCCAGGACAGTACCAAACAGCAGTAGTAGCGCCTTGCCCAACAGTGCCCTTGGAAATGAAGGGGGCTTACGGTTCGGCGCGTCGGTCGTTGAGACTTCTGCAGACATACTAGAACAAACGTTCGAATTGATCCTTTGTTTGTCTGGTATTCTCGCGCTTGATCCAATAACTTTCCCTGTTCGCACCTCGCCGCAATAAGGGATCGCGACCCACAGCTCGTGAAATGAGCCCGTAGGGCGTGAACAATCCATAGTACAAGACAGTGAGGAGAATCCTACTGTTGACATAACCCAGCACGCCGGCAAACCCCATCCAGAATCGATGGAAGGTGCGAGCAGCGACGGGCACGAACAATCCGGCGAATACAAGCAGGATGCCGAGACCACCCAGCACGCCCACCACTACCATCCGGCCGCGATAAAGGTTCCACGCAGCGATCAGAGTCAGGACAACCGCTACCACGAAGGCAGTTTTGCGCGCCTGCGCATCCGTAACATCAGTGTGGTGGCTTGCGCGCTTCTTACGTGGCGTTGTTGATCTTGCTGAGGGATTAGTCAAGCTGAAACTCTTCCTCCCAGGCTATGTCGTCGGTAAAGACGTCCTCGCCCTGCTCCTCCTTGAGAAGCACATAATCTTCCATGACCAGACAGTCCATTTCTGTGCGCATGAAGCAAGTGAAAGCCTCTTCAGGCGTGCAAACAATAGGCTCTCCTCGCACGTTGAAGGAGGTGTTTACGACGACTGGACATCCAGTCAAACGCTCGAACTCGGCAATGGTGTCGTAATAAATGGGATTGTCCTCGCGCCTGACAGTTTGCACGCGAGCTGAGTAATCAACGTGAGTAACGGCAGGAATTGTAGAGCGCACGACGTTTAACTTTTCGATTCCGAACAGGTCTTCTTCATCATCCGTCATTCTCCGCCGCAGATGCTCGCGAACTGGTGCAACCAGGAGCATATAAGGGGAGTCGCAATCCATTTCGAAGTAGTCTGAAACTCTCTCCCGGAGAATCGAAGGCGCAAAAGGCCGAAACGATTCGCGATATTTTATTTTCAAATTCATCTGGGACTGCATCTGGGAAGATCTGGGATCACCGAGAATGCTTCGCCCACCAAGAGCGCGTGGGCCAAACTCCATCCGTCCCTGAAACCAACCAACAATCTTTTCATCTGCGAGGATTCGCGCAACCTGCTTTGCGAGGTCTCTACGGTCGATACGACGGTAACGCGCTCCGGTCGTTTCAAGAAAGGCGTTTATCTCGTCGTTATCAAAAGAAGGCCCAAGATATGCCCCCCTCATGCCGTCACGATGTCCACCGCACACCTTCTTTACATCGCGTTCGTTGCCTAAATACTGGTACCAAACAGATAGCGCGGCGCCCAAGGCGCCACCAGCATCGCCGGCTGCCGGCTGAATCCAAACATTCTCAAATGGTCCCTCGCGAAGTATTCTTCCGTTTCCTACACAGTTCAGAGCTACTCCACCTGCTAGGCAGAGATTGCGTTCGCCCGTTTCGCGATGAACATGCTGGGCCATGCGGAGCATTGAGAGCTCGGTAACCTCCTGCACAGAACGCGCGAGATCCATCTCTCGTTGAGTCAAGGTTGCTTCCGCTTTCCGCGGTGGTCCTTCAAATAATCTATCGAAGGCGGAATTGGTCATCGTCAAGCCGTGGGCAAAATTGAAGTACTTCATGTTGAGCCGCAATGAGCCGTCTTCTCGCAGGTCAACTAACTCGTCGAGTATCAGTTTCACGTACCGAGGTTCCCCATATGGGGCGAGACCCATCACCTTGTACTCTCCCGAATTAACTTTGAACCCGGTGTAGTACGTAAATGCGGAATAGAGCAATCCCAGACTGTGAGGGAAATGGAGCTCACTAAGTAAATGCAGCTCATTGTCGCGGCCATAACCGAGGGAGGAAGTGGCCCATTCTCCCACGCCGTCCATTGTCAACACGGCAGCTGACTGAAATGGGGAAGGAAAAAAAGCAGATGCGGCGTGAGATTCATGGTGTTCGGTGAAAAGGACTTTTCCCTTATAGTGGGAATTTTTTGCGATCTGCTCACGAATCCACATCTTTTCGCGAAGCCATAACGGCATTGACATCAAAAATGAACGAAAACCGCTGGGCGCAAAGTCGATATATGTTTCCAGCAGCCGTTCAAACTTCAAAAGTGGCTTGTCATAGAACGTGACAAAGTCGATCTGGTCTGCTTCGACCCCCGCCTGCCGCAAACAAAAGTCGACCGCCGAAGCCGGAAACCGGTGGTCATGTTTCTTACGGCTGAATCGTTCCTCTTGAGCAGCGGCGATTACCTCACCGTCCTTTACGAGGCAGGCGGCGGAGTCGTGGTAATAAGCTGAAACCCCGAGAATGTACATAATTGACTAAGTCCCAATCTCTTTAAGAATATTACTAAACACAACTACCTTCCGAGCGCGCATACTCACTTTTGACTCCCTGGCAATGCGAAAGTGAATTCGGTGCTCAACTTGGGAAAAGTAGCTTATTCTCCATTTATTCACAAAGTACGACCTGCCTCATTGTTTCGTCGACGCCGACGCTATACTATTCTTAACATGAAACTTCGTATCTTCTTGCTATTAGCTTTGACCGCCGCCTTCGCAACAGGCAGCCAGGCCGACCCTCTTACCTTTGCCAACGTGGGCGCGTTTCAAAGTAATGGAACTACAATTGTGGATCTGTACTCAAACCAGGGCGAGACCCTGTTTGGCCCGCAAATTACGTTTCGAGTTGAGATCTTAGGAACGTTACCTCCAGGAGGCGCTGATACTTTATTTGTTAGATACAGCGATGCGGCCGGTAATGTGATTGACCAAAGTTTCGCCATACCGCTGTTCGGAACGATACAACCGCCATTTTTCGTTATCTTTAGCGTCACAGCTCCTGCTGTAAATTTTCAGGGCGTACCCGCAACCCTATTCGTCGATCTCCTGAATAGTTCGCCAGACTTTATCCTTCCCTCAGGACCTGGAGCTGGCGGACAAGTTAATTCATTTACTTACTCTTTCAATGTTGCCCAGCCGGTTCCTGAGCCCACGAGCATCCTATTGTTAACGACAGCAGTGTTTGGGCTATTTGCTAAGCGAAGGTTCTAAAATCATTCTGCCGCAACTCGCCGGGCAAACAACGGCCTTAAAGCTTACTTGAAAAACAAAAAAGCTGAAGCGCATTCTGCGCGGCAGCTTGTTCTCGAACCTAACCTTCTGACCGGGACCGCGAATCCCGACGTTCACACCCTTCAACTAGACAGCCAATTTTTCCTGTTCATTGGCCATAACCAACTCACGAACGCGGTCCCGCAAAGCGCTTTCAAAGCGCCGGGCTTCCTCAACTTCCGAAAACGAGAGTTCGCGTAGTTCCTGTTCGATACGACGGCGGTAGTCGGAAACAAGGGAATCTGAAACGCCTAATACCGCTGCGACCTCGAGCTGGGTCGAATTTTCAGGGCTAAGATAGCAGTGCCAGAGGACACCAAGAATACGGTTATATTGTTTGATTTTTCCGCGCACCGTGACATGAAGGCTTTTTAGAAACTCGTCGACAAATCCAGCCGCTTCATTCTCCGATTCGCGCCGCAAAAGACCCTGTTCGGGATTCTCGCGCTTGTCAACCGGCTCGAAATGATTGTCGTTGTCGCTGTCATCCCCATCAAGAGGGACGAGATAGATGTCCATCACGGGCAGCCGCGACATCACGAGACTGCGCAAAGTGCGCACGTCCGCCGGCGAATCGATCGCATCGAGCACCGACACAATCAAGTCTTCCAAATCCGGATTGCTTATCACAACTTGAGAGTCACCAGTGCATCCCACCATCCGCGTGTCGCGCGAACGTACGGGAACCATGTGAGCGCGCTGCTCCACTTCGTGGGAATCGCGCCGCCGTTTGCCGTCCGGCCATTCGCTTAACCCATAAACACGATCGGCAAGGCGGCGATGCGGTTCATCATCGATACCGCTGGAATCGAAGCGGCGAAAATTGGAGCTTGACTGAATTAGAGTCGAAATCCTTCGGGCTAGTCGATAGCTCTCGGGATGCCGCTTTCTCAACTCGGCGGTTAGAAGGTTCGTAAGCTCAATCTGACTAATCTCGCATTCGACTTCGTAGTCGGTCATTGCCGACTCGAGATAGTGTTCAAAGCGGTTCTTACTCAGCAGTTGAACAAAGAGCTCCTGCGTTAGATCTGTGTAGGCGGTAGTGGCGCCTTCTTCAACGAGCAGGCCCGCACTGCGCGAGGCCCTGACCAGAGGATGATGGGAAACAACCCTATGGAGTTCTATCCAAAGCCGGCCCACATCTGAGCTACGAAGGCTTTCGATCCATTTACCACTCTTCGCCTGGCGGTCCGTTGGACGTCGCGTGCGTGCTCGCTGCGGTTGTTCCTCGACAACACCCGCTTCAGTCGCTTTGTCGATTTCGTGAGTTGTGGATTTCACAGGATTATAGTCGGCGCGGTTCCTTGGTTTTTATTTGCGAAGGCGTGGGCCTGAGGGATCAGGGCGGGGTCAGATCCGGGAATTGCCGGATTTCGCTTCTTTTAGGTCCAGTCGAGACGTTGAAGACCCTTAAGGTTCTAATGTGGACTTTGTCGGATCGAGAGTAATTACTTGTTTGATCGACTAGGGAGCCTTGAAGTGACCAGCCTCCGTTTGTTCCAGAGGTGAAGAAGCTAGTCCTTTAGGCTGCAAACAGGAGAATCTCACTCAAAATCCGATTCGAAAACCGAAGGGTGTTCTTCCTGGTAAGAGGGCCAAAGAGCAGGCGCTCTTTGACTTAACGGCCCACATAGTAGCAAGAATACAAATATTGGGCAACAAGTTTTTGCACTCGGCCAAAACGCATGAAAACAATAGAGAAAAACTTGACTGGGAGAGCCCAAGCCTCTGGAATCAGGTCTCTATTGGGTCTATTCTGAGGGTGAATAACCGAGCATTCCGGCCTGAGCGGTGAGTGCAAAGCCTTGGCTCTGCCCCAACGGATGTGCGAGGAATATCTTTGCGAATGCCGCAGGAAGGAAATCTACGTGTCGCCGAGGCACTGAGCGGGTCCAATGAAAGCCTCTAGCGCAACTTCATTCATGAAAGCGCCCAGTTGTCCGTCGTCAAACATACTGCTGTCATTTCTTACGAATGGTCAGTCACCTGAAATCATGACCCTACTGCGCTACCATCTCGCAACGTGTGACTTTTGCGACGCTGAATTGTCACTCCTGGAGCATTACCAACCGCCGGCTAAAGGCGAATGTAAGCCCCCGGAGATCCCCATCAATTTGAGAATTCTCGCGGAATCTCTCCTCGGCAGAAACGCACGCGCGCGAAAGTCCGACAAAAATCAATCTGTGAAGTTTGGTTTGGTCGCTGAAAGCTAGACCTAAGTAGCTCGCGCTGCCACGACGGCGGTACCCACCGGCGCTGATTCCAACGGCAAGTCAATCTCGAAAACACTCCCCTGTCCCAGTTCGGAGGTAACTCTAACCTCGCCTCCGTGTGCACGAGCCAAGTGTTTGACGATAGCCAAACCCAGGCCAGTGCCGCCTAAATCTCTCGAGCGCGCCCGGTCAACTCGGTAAAAGCGTTCGAAGAGGCGTTTCAGATGTTGGGCCGGGATTCCTTCGCCACTGTCCTGTACGCGAATTAGAGTTCGGTCGCCATTATTGCAGGAGATTGTCACTTCACCGCCCTCACGATTGAACTTGATAGCGTTTTCCACGAGGTTCGTGAGCATCTGTTCCAGCCGTCTGGGATCCGCAAACACGATCGTTCGATGCGCTACATCATTTCGCACCGCAACTCTTCGTACCGCAGCCTGTGCCGCGAGAGATGTGATCACGTCATTTGCGAGCGCCGCTAGTTCTATTGATTCTGCATCAACTCGTACCGTGCCGGCTTCGATGGCACTCAATTCCAAAATATCGGCTATCAGGTCATTCATGCGAGTGGCGCTCTTGCGGATGATCGCAAGGAAGCGGCGGCTGTTTTCTGGATCGTCCAGGGCGCCCGCTTCAAGGGTTTCCACAAACGCAAGAATCGCGGTGAGGGGAGTACGCAATTCATGGGAGACATTGGAAAGAAATTCCTGACGGACACGTTCGAGCTTCTCGAGTTGCGTGATGTCAAAAAAGACTCCAATAGCACCCGCTGAGTTTTTGCGCCCGCCCACACCCAACGGCACAACGCGGAGATCAAAGACTCGACGGCCAGGATCGTGTGTTTCAACCTTGACACCTGAACGCTCCTTACCTTGGAGCGCATCCAGAAAGGCGCTGTAAATCGCTGGATTGCGGGTCAGCTCTGTTAGACGCCGGGAGTCGAGGTCCCCCGTGGTGAGATTGAAAAGGCGATGGGCAGCCGGATTTGAAGCAACGACGCGCATGTCGCTGTCTACCACAAGGAGACCCTCACGCATTCCACCGAGCGTGGCTTCAAAAAGCCCGCCAAGCGCAAATATTTCCGTGGTCGCAGACTCGGGTGAGTAACTGGCCGTTGCAAGATCTTGAGAAATTTCCGCGGGACGCCTCAATCCCTGGCGTAAAAAATATCCAGCTAGAAGAGCAAGACCAATAGCGGCGAGGGCGTTGAAACTGAAGGACGGAATGACAAGAAATGCAGCCGCGATTGCGGCGGAAGCAGAGAGCAAGAGACTGTAATGCCTGGACACAATTCTTAACCTTATTTCCTTAACTGGCGGCGTCCGGCTTGTTTGTGCAACCTGTAAATCGATATCCCACTCCAACCACAGTTTCGATGCAGTCACCGCACTCCTCCAACTTCTGACGCAGTCGTCTGATGTGAACATCCAATGTTCGCGCGTCGCCATAGTAGCTGTAGCCCCAGACACTATCCAAAAGTTGCTGGCGCGTAATCACGCGATCGGCGCTCTTTGCGAGTACCGACAGGAGACTAAACTCTTTGTTGGTTAGCTTAACTTTCCGGCCATTACAGACCGTACGGATGTCAGCAAAGTCAATTATCAGGTGGTCGTCTTCGTAGTTCTGTGCCGTGGTTTCATCGAGGCGCCGCAGCACTGCACGGACGCGGGCCAGAAGTTCCCTAACTGAAAACGGTTTGGTGATGTAGTCGTCGGCGCCAAGGTCGAGCCCTGCGACTCGATCCGATTCGGAGCCCTTAGCGGTCAGGATAATAATCGGCGTGCGGCGAGTCAGCGGCTCTCTTCTAAGGCGGCGACACAGTTCAGTGCCACTCATCCCCGGGAGCATCAGGTCGAGCATGATTAACAGGGGCGGATTGCGCTCGTTAAGCGCCTCCACCAGGCCCTGTTCTCCCGTTGCGGCTACCACAGTGACGAGACCTTCTCGCTCGAGGTTATACTTCAAACTCTCAGAGATATCCGGATCGTCCTCGATGATTAGGACAGGGCGCGCCATAAATTAGTTGCTGTGCTTGATAAAAGCCGCCTCAGCCATGTACACGGTCAACTCGCAAATATCAGTTACATAATCGCCAATTCGCTCGAGGTGCTTGGCGATGAATATCAAGCGGGCGTTACGCGTGGCAGTTGTTGGTTCTGAAACCATTTTTTCGATCAGGCTATGGAAGATTTGATTGTAAAGCTCATTAATCTCGGTATCTCGCTTTATAACTTCTCGAGCGGCCTTGGCATCGTTGCTGGTAAAAGCATCGAGCGCCGCCCGCAACATGGAAAACGCCTCGTCAGCCATCGCCCGGAGTTCGTCAGTCTGTTTTAGTTCCGGCTCGTTGTTCAGATCGATGGCTGCACGGGCAATGTTGCAGGCGTGATCGGCGATTCGCTCGAGAACCGGCGCCATTTTGGCAACCGAGATTACAAAGCGGAGATCTCGCGCCGCCGGTTGGCGGAGCGCAATAATATCGATGCACTGACGATCTATTTCGACCTCGATGCGGTCTATGGCGTCGTCATGATTTAAGACCCCGCGAGCCAGGTCGCTGTCCCGCTCGAGCAGTGCGGACATCGCCTGCTGCAGCGAAGCTTCAACTTCGCCACCCAATAGCAGGACGCGGTCCCGCAATTCGTTTAGTTCGTCATCAAGATGTCGATGGTGATGTTCCATAGCTTTTATGCCTTGTACTTTGTTGCTTTGCTCTTGAGCTTTGATAAGTAACTAAGGAGAATCAAAGTTCAGGCACAAAGCTCTTGAGTTCGATTTTATCCAAACCTCCCCGTTATATAATCCTCTGTCAGTTTCTGGTCGGGATTGGTAAACATCTTCTCGGTAGGATTTACCTCGATGAGTTTACCAAGCAGGAAGAATGCCGTCGTGTCTGAAACCCGCGCCGCCTGCTGCATGTTGTGTGTAACGATCACAATTGTGTATTGCTTCTTCAATTCGACGATGAGTTCTTCAATTTTGTAAGTGGCCACGGGATCTAGCGCTGA
The DNA here is from genome assembly GCA_051000815.1 of Pyrinomonadaceae bacterium. Lineage (GTDB taxonomy): Bacteria > Acidobacteriota > Blastocatellia > Pyrinomonadales > Pyrinomonadaceae > PSRF01. Next base: position 127,459 of record JBPCNX010000047.1, on the reverse strand, counting down.
GGCGGGTTCATCCATCAAGACTACTTCAGGTCGCACCGCTAAAGCTCGCGCAATGCAAAGCCGCTGCTGTTGGCCCCCGGACAGGCTTAGCGCGGAAGACTTAAGACGGTCCTTCACTTCCTCCCACAACGCCGCGTCTTTAAGGGCCTGCTCCACTCGCGCTGCGAGCTCTGAACTGCTGGAAGTTAACCGGTTGATTCGGAGCCCATAAGCGACATTGTCAAAGATCGATTTGGGAAACGGATTCGACTTCTGAAATACCATACCGACCTTGCGCCGCAGTTCTACCACATCGGTCCCGGGCGCGTAGATGTCCTTATCATCAATCAGGACTTCGCCGGCCACACGCGTTCCCGGAATGACATCATTCATGCGATTCAGCGTGCGCAGAAATGTCGACTTGCCACAGCCGGACGGGCCGATAAATGCCATTACCACGCTTTGCGGAATGGTTACTGAAATTCCATGCAGCGCCTGGGTCTTGCCATAAAAAAAGTCCAAATTGCTGACAGCTATCTTGGCTGCCCCTCCCACACCTGCACCTGAAAGATCGCCCGACTCTGGAACGGAAGTCGTAACCTTGGTTCTTATTGTTGGGGTTGACGAAGACATCTCTAGAATTTCTTCCGTGTTACAAAGCGCACCGCGATATTAATCGACAGAATCAGAGTCATAAGCACGAGAGTCGCCGCCCAAGCCTGCGCATGCCATTCATCATAAGGCGAGATTGCATAGTTATAAATTTGTACTGTCAGGGAAGCGATCGGTTCATCAAGGTAATAACTGAAAAACCTGCTGCCAAATGCCGTAAACAGTAGTGGCGCAGTTTCGCCGGAGACGCGCGCTATCGCCAACATTGCTCCGGTCGCGATCCCTGAAGCCGCCGCTGGTACAACTACGCCCATCGTTACTCGCCATTGCGGCGCGCCCAGAGCCAGGGCCCCCTCACGCAGGCTGTGCGGGACCAGCTTGATCATCTCTTCAGTCGTACGCGCCACAATCGGGATCATAATCATCGCCAACGCGATACCCCCGGCTAGTGCCGAAAAATGCCTCAGCGGGATAACGACGATTGTATACACGAAAACGCCGGTGACGATTGAAGGAATGCCTGTCAGTGTGTCTGTTACGAAGCGCACCATGCTGCCAAACTTGCCGGCGCCAAATTCTGATAAATAGATTCCAATGGCGATGCCGACAGGAAGACCGATTCCTGAGGCCAGCAGTAAGAGAACCAACGAGCCGAGAATGGCGTTGCCAATGCCGCCGCCTTCACCTACCGGCTTGGGACTATCAATCAGGAAAGCAACACTAAGGGACGTCACTCCTTGCAGCGCGATGTAGGTCAGAATGATCAGCAGAATTCCAACGGCGGCGATGGTACAGAACGCGGTCAGCATCGTCATCATCGCGCTGGTGCTGCGGCGAATTCTATCGGCCCTTCTCATAAAAATATTACGCTGCCCTGCCAACGCCCCCTGTCTTCCGCGTTACGTTCCAAACCAACAGGCGGGCGATCGCGTTTACCACGAAGGTCACGAAAAAGAGAATCAGACCCAACTCAACCAGGGCACTCAAGTAAATATCCTCGGTCGCCTCAGTAAATTCGTTCGCTATTACTGAAGCAATCGTGTAAGACGGCGCAAACAAAGACAGGCTGATTTGAGGTCTATTTCCAATGACCATGGTGACGGCCATCGTCTCTCCAAGGGCGCGGCCAAGCCCGAGGATTACGGCGCCGGCAATTCCCGGCGCGCCATTCACCAGCACGACTCGCGTCGTCTCCCACTTCGTAGCACCAAGCGCAAGCGCAGCTTCTCGTTGAGAACTAGGCACGGCGGTCAGAACATCCCGTACGATCGCTGAGATGATCGGTGTCACCATGATTGCGAGGATTACACCACCCGTTAACAACCCAATGCCCGTTATTGGTCCCTGAAAAAAGGGGAGCCAGCCAAACCAGCTTTGCAAGGGTGGTTCAACGTGAACACGCAAGAATGGAGCGAGAACGAAGATTCCCCACAGGCCGTAAACAACCGACGGGATCGCAGCGAGCAGCTCCACCAAAAATCCGAGCGGCCTCGCAAGATAGGTTGGCGCCTGCTCAACGAGGAAAATCGCTATTCCCAACGAAAGAGGCACGCTGATCAGGATTGCGATTAATGAGGAGACAATTGTGCCGTAAATGAATGGCAACGCACCAAACTGACCTTTAACCGGATTCCAGTCCGTACCGGTTATAAACGAAAAGCCAAATTGACGGATTGAGAGCATCGATTGCCCGGCGAGCGCGACGATCATCCCGACCACAATCAAAAGCGACAAGAGAGCTGCAGTGAAAAGCAGTCCACGAAACATCGCGTCGCCGGGATTGCCCGTTGGTGAGAAAGCGTTGAGCAAGCGCGCCCACAGTCCGACAAACTTGAGCTTGTCGTCCGGGTCTTCGCTGTTACCAGTCATCTGAATTGAAGGTGTACCAGGGCAGAACGTTGCCGAACTACGTGTAACCAGATCTTATCGCAGCGGCTTGCCGCCCGAGTGTATGGAATTGATTTTCACTTCGGCACGCTTCACGATGTCGGTCGGCAACGGTGAATAGTTTAGGTCCTTTGCAAACTTCTCACCTTCGTGAATCCCCCACCAGAGAAAATCGACCAAAGCCTTTCCCTTGGCCTCATCTTTCTGTTCCTTGTAGACGAGTAGGTAGGTGTAACTGGAGATTGGGTATGTGCCCTTTCCGGCGCCATCAGTGATCGATACCCGCAGATCATCCGGCGTGGTCGGAAGTGATTCCGCGGCTGCCGCAGTGACTGCGTCAAATGACGGCTCAATGAAGTCCCCCGACCGATTCTTAATTAAGGCGACGGGCAGCTTGTTTTGAACTGCGTAGGCCAACTCGACGTATCCGAGGGTGTTTGGAGTTTGCTTGACCTGTCCGGTCACACCCTCATTTCCTTTACCGCCAAGGCCGACGGGCCACTTCGGCGAAGTTCCCGCCCCAACTTTCTCTTTCCACTCAGCACTTACTCTTGACAAGTAATCTGTAAACACAGCCGAAGTGCCGCTGCCATCGGAACGGTGCGCCACCGTAATATCCGAGGTGGGCAAACTCACATCAGGGTTGTCGGCCTGAATACGAGCGTCGTTCCACTTTTTAATCGTGCCGAGAAATATGTCGGCAATGACATCCGGAGAAAATCGCAAAGGCTTATCGACACCCTGCAGATTGTAGGTAAGCACAACGGCTCCCAAGACAGTCGGTATGTGTAGTAACTCGCCGGCAGCGGATTTCAGGTCTTCGTCTTTCATCGGCGCATCGGAAGCGCCGAAGTCAACCGTCTGTTCCTTGATCTGCTTTATGCCGCCGCCTGACCCGATCGACTGGTAATCAATGCGGACATTAGGGTGCAGCTTGCCGTATTCGCTGAGCCACTTCTGATAGAGCGGGTTCGGAAACGTCGCGCCCGCGCCCTGCAGACTGATCGTCGATCCGCTTGCTCCGGGACCGCTGCCGCCTCCAGGGCTACACGAGAATGCGACGAATAAAAGGCCCGCGATAGCGAGCAGCGGCGTTATTCGGAAAGTCTTTAAGGCACGAAACATACGAATTCTCCTGAAATGTGTTGGTTTTCCGACTGGAATCCTAAGTGCGGAGTGTTACATCTAACTGAACAGCATCTGAACTCTGGGTAAACAATCTCTCGAGTTCGATTGCTCAGGTATTCGCCTGCGGGTTAAGCAATAGTCGGTAACCGACATTGACCATGGTATCAATGCTTAAATTATAGGACCCAAGCTTGTTGCGCAGGCGATAGATGTAGACATGCAAACTTTCCGTGTTGAGAGGCTTATCGGATCCCCAGGCGTATTCCCAAAGTTCTTCTGCCGTCACAATTCGCTCGGGTGATCGGGCCAGGCGCGAGAAGATCAAAAATTCAGTTCGCGGCAGCCTTATCGAATTGCCCGCACAGGATACGTAGTAAGCCTTGTGCTCCACGCGCAGATATCCATCGTCGTAGATGTCATCGGAAGACTCGTTCTGCCTCCGCTCAGTGAGCGACATTTCCGTAAGCGACATAATAATTTTGATTAGGTCCCGCCACGACTTACCGCTACCCTGGGGATCGTTCGCGCTGGAAGACCTACGAACGATCCCAATTCCAACGAAGTTAGAACTTTAACTTTGCCTTGAACTGCATCACGCGCGGCCCACCAACCGTACTCGTGATGCGACCAAAGTCCGGACTACCCAATTCAAAGTCGGGCGCAGCAAAGTTCGCACGGTTGAAGACGTTGAAAATGTCCCATCCGAAATCGAGAGAAACCGTCTCCGTTAACTTAGTGGACTTCAATATTCCCAGGTCGAATCGGGACTGCATCGGAGCACGGAGAACGTTGCGGCCCAAGCTGCCGTTTTGACCTAGCGGCGAACAAAGCACTGAACGGTTAAAGGCGTCTTCGGTAATGTCCGCACCTGGTTGCCTCAAATCGTCCAGTGAGCCGCAAAGGCCGGGTCTCCCGAAGCCGAGTCGGTAGAGACCGCCGGAGCCGCGGACCAGGTCGGCATACTGAGTCGCAGTTTGAATTTCCGGCTCAGGCGAGAAAATGCTGTAGGGCGCCCCGGTCTGTGCCTGGAAGAAGCCCGAAAGCTGCCATCCACTAAAGAACTTGCCGCCCCGGAGCCTGGGGATGTCATAAACGAAGTTGAGGCTGAACCGATGCGTGCGATCAAAATCCGATACTGAGCGATTAGCCTCGAGGTTGCGCAAATCCCCCTGCACCACGAAGCCGGTGTTGGGCACATCGGGCTTGCCCGAACCAGCCGTGCTACCTGGATCCGTCGAACTGGTGTCCATCGATCTGGACCAAGTGTAGGCGGCGTGGAAATGGAGTCCGCGAGAGAGCCGCTGTGTAAGGCTGAATTGAGCGCCGTGATAGTTCGATTCACCATCCGAACGCAGCACCAACGCTTCCGGTACGTTAAAACCAAGAATAGGGACGCGAGCTTCGAAATTAATGACTTGACCGCCTCCCAGCGTACTTCCCGAGCAGGTCAAGGGATTTGCCAGATTCAGATCCAAGGGAGTGCCACTGGCTATACCTAAGACGCCACCAGCGCAGGCCGCCGAGGCGCCGACTCGATAAGGATTCGCAAAGCCAAAGGCCCTTCCGACGCCACGGTCTCGGGCAGTCGTTCCTGAATTCAGGGGGCCATTGGGCGAGCCGGCGGCCACGTATGCCTGATTGAAGCGCTCGTATATATGATCCGGCGTGCTGGGATCGTTGAGGTCAAAGCCCTGATTGAAAGCCACCGCTTGAAGCAAATTCTTCCCGCGGGTTCCTACGTAGCGCGCTTCAAAGAGAAGGTTCTTCGTAACCTCATACTGGAAGCCAAGATTCCACTGTTGTACGTAAGGAGTTTTGAGATTGCGATCTACTGCACGAAATTCAAACGTCTCCGCGATGTTTCCCGCAGGTGTGGTGGGATTGTTGCGCGCATCGCGAGAAACCCCCGTGTTGTCGCGGATGACGTAACTGCCGCCAGATCCCGAACCTCGTGTGACACGGAAAGGGAGCCAGTTGGCAAGGGACAGGGTTGTCGGCTGAGCACCGAATGCATTTGCGATGGGAACGTTTCCGGAAGGAACCGTAATTTCAATTTCGCGCAGGAAGGGGTAATTACTGAATACAGTGTTGATGAACGAGGCCGATGGCCGATCATAAAAGAAGCCGAATCCGCCTCGCACAACCAGCCGGTTCGACTCCAGGGGCGAATAGGCGAAGCCAACTCGCGGCGCAAAATTGTTCGTGTCCTGACCCTTAAGCGTGTGGTTGTTACCGGCCTTCGCCGTAGCATCGATGGCGGCATCAACATTGGCGAGCCCAGTAGGTCGAACATTGGCAGGCACCAGGAAACCTGGTGAGGGACTGTCGCAGACCGCGTTGTTGCCACCGGATTGAGTGAAGCACGTCTCAAAGTTCGTGAAGTCGAAGTTGCCGATGCGACCATCTTTTTCGGTTGGCCACATGAACAACTCATAGCGCAAACCCAGGTTAAGACTAAGCTTGCGCGAGACCTTCCAATCGTCCGCGATATAACCGCTGTAGTCACGGAATCTAAAGGTCTTGCTGGTAACGCCAAACTGCGTATCAGCTTCCGTCGCATTCCCCGTCAAAAGCTGCGTGAAGCTATCAAACTTTTCAAACTCGGTCGCCTGCTCTTCGGGCAAGCTTGAATCATATTGATGACGTTTGAAGTCGCCACCGAAGCGGAGCGTGTGGCTACCTTTGATCCAGGTAAGATTGTCAGCAAAACTGAAGGTCTGTTGCTTGCGCTGGTTGAATGAGTCGTTTGGACCACCAAAGGAGAACTGAGACATGTTCGTGGCCGGGCGGCCGATGAAGTGACCCAGGCGTCGCGTTGCCGGGCTGTCGTCGAACAAGAGTGCAGGATTTGAAATGCCGACCGCAGCGCTGGTGAACTCGTCAGTGAGATAAGGATCGTCAAGGCTTCGCGTATTATTGAGATAGAAATAACCGAACCGTGCTTCATTGATCAGTGTTGGACCGAAGACGTGCTGATCAGAAACGGCAAGCGTTCTATTCTGGTCGGCCCGGCGTAACGTAAACGGCGAAGCCAGGCTTGAGGGATCTGGAAAGGAATCGAGCGCCGGGAAGTTACTGAAGAAAAATGTGCCGCTCAATGAGTTTGCCTTAGCCAGGCGTCCGTCCAATCTCAGACTAAGTTGATGTTGTTTGAATTCAGAGGGATGAACGTTGAGTTGCTGCATGAGCGGGTTATCCTCAAAAAGCGCGCGGGTAACAACACCAGGGTTCTGACCGAACTGGAAACCACGCGTCGTAATCGCACCGGCGCCAGTACGATTTGCGCGATCGTAGCCGATGATTCGTCCTCCGGCGTGTGTTGAAGGTAAAACGAATCCGCCTGTAGCTGGGTTGCGAAGGTTGAGAAGATTGAGAGCGACGGGAGAAATATCAGCCGCTGTCAGACACCCCGCGGGCAGTGGGGTAACACTACATACAGCAAGTTGGCCCTGCGAGACGCGATACTGGTCGCGGGCTTGATTGAAGGCGTTTGCAACAGCCTGTGACGAGCGGTCGTCGCCCAGCAACGTGAAGGCTAACGGCAATGCCGTCGTGCTTCTGGCCGTAGGGACAAAGCCCGTAATGGCATCTGTGTACTGGTAGCTGCCGAAGAAAAAGACCTTATCCTTCTTGATTGGCCCGCCGAGAGTGAAGCCGGCCTCGTTTCGGCGTGCTTTGGGCCTGTCAATCCCCTCTTTGTTGAAGAAGAAGTCGTTAGCATTGAACTTTTCGTTCTGCAGGTAGTAATAGACCGATCCATTAAAGCTGTTGCCGCCCTGCTTAGTTATGAGCTGGAAGTTACCGCCACCGGACCGTCCGGTTGAAGCGTCGTAGAGGCTGGTTTGCAGCTTAACTTCCTGCAACGTCTCAGGCGCCGGGGCAATATTGTCATTTAACGAACCTTCATTGGTGGTGATGTTCGTCGCGTCGATACCGTTGAAGAAAAGGCTCGTGCTTGTCGTGCGTGTTCCGTTTACTGAAGGCGACTGGTTTCCGTTGCCGTTAGTCAGAACGGGCGACAGCTCGGTATTAACGCCGGCTTCGGTCGACAGCAGTTGAGTAAAACTGCGCGTCGAGGTTGGAACCGCGACAAGGTCTTCCGATGAGAGCTGGCGAAAAGTCGTGGCGGTCTCAGGCGTAACAAGCGAGGCTCCCTCTGTTATGTTTACTACAGCTCCGACTTCGCCAACTTCCAACTTGTCTTCAAGAGTGCGCGGGACCGAAGCTTCGACTGACATTCCATCCCTCACCAGTTTTTTGAAACCAACGGACTCGTAGTTTATTTGATAGGTTCCCACCGAGAGTCCGGGAATAGCCCAGCGACCATCCTCATTTGTAACCACTGTGCGCTCTGCGCTGGTAGCAATATTTCGGACGGTCACACTAACGCCTGGCAAGTTCGCACCATTAGGATCCTGAACCACGCCGCCGAGACTCCCTGTCGCTCCAGATTGGGCCTGAACCGATAGAGGTCCCAATAGGATTGAGAAGATTGCCGCGAGTAAGAAGAGACCTGAAATTAAACGATGCCTTTGGGGGGCGCTGTTCTGCATGATTATTCTCCTAATTATGAGTTGAACGGAATTGACGATGTTGCAGTCCCCTCGCAATGAGAGTCTCTTCGAATAGCGACGACTCGAATGGCGCTGAGTTTTCCTGCCCTTGATTTTCAAAAACGAACTCTAACTTAACGGGGTTAAGGCGCTGTGAATTGCGACTTAAATGTTTGTTAATGCCAGCGGAAATATGAAGCAGGACCAGTTGGCCTAAGTGGGGACGCCTTGATCAGAGATGAGGTTGTTTTATTAACATCGAATTAACATCACTGTAACAGTCGCCGTGTAGGATTCCATCTCTTCAACCAAGCACCCCGAGCTTAGCTTATGATCCATACTGATCAGCATCGGTGAACCTATGGCAATTTCCCACGAACTCAGCAGCGAGATCGTTACAGCCTTATTCACAGCGAAAGAAAGATCGCCGCGTGAGATGCGCGATTTGAAAGAGATGGTGTTGCAAATTCACTCCACACTTGAACGCCTCACAGAAAAGCAGAGCTCAAGGTACGCGAAGACCCCATCCGACTCCGGACCGTTGCGGAAAACTCTTGGATGGCCGCTATAACTCCTCGCAAGTTTCCCATTGCCCGGGCAGACTAAGGCATTTGTTAGCTCACAAAGCCTGATATGGAAGTTTGAGTTGCGAGAGAAGGAAAGACAACTATCTCAGCGAGGCGATCTGCTTCTGCCGATCAAATCCACCCACCAGGTTTGCATCCCAAACAACCCAGTAGCGTCTTTTTTTAGTGGTCCCAGAGGGCGAATGCTCGAATGCCAGGCGGACGAGTTTGGTGGTAAAGGTTGTGTCGCGTGTGAAGGGAGAAAGCGTATAAAAATAATCGATTCGTTGTGGTAGATCACATTCCCTTCTCATTTCATTGATGCGCGATTCACACTCACCACTTTCGCCAGGAATGGTCGTATCCGCCGAGTCGTTCACGACATGATCCAGTTCATGCAATAAACCCCAGCCTACGTCGAAGGCTTCAAGAGCCGGCTCGTCGCCCATTACCTGGTCGAAGTCCGCAAAATCAATTTGCACCACAAAAGCAGGCGGGCTGTCAGGGCGATTTTCCATGCGCCCGGAAGTACGCGCATGAAAGCTACATCAAAACTCCTGCTTGCATCCTCAAGGACTACTACGATGCTTTGACGCATTACCTGCGTCAAAAGCTCGCGAGCCTTTCGAGACCCTTCGACTGGCGCCTTTGTTCCGAGCCTCAACGCGCCGGACTGGTCAACCTCCAAACCGGGAAGCCCGGTAATCTTTCCGAGTTTTTTTGCTAACTGATCTCGACGCGCGGAGGGTATATCTTCGCGGCAAACGATACTGCTCGGTCCTTTGTCGAAGTCTTCCGCTGATGATGTTGCCGAGGCGTCTCTTGAAGACAAGACAAGCGCCAGAAAGATCGAAATCAGGCAACCGCTTCTGGCGAGATGACTAAGCGAAGTTGTTGGTCGAGGCAGGAATCGCATAGCTTCCTCGATCTTGACCGCGGATTTTCCGACGGAAGGGTTAACTTGAACCGTCGTTATCAGGCATCTTTGCGTTACGGGGATAACGCTGCGACGATGTTACCAACATGTTAACGGAAGCGGTAGGAAATTATTCCGTCTGAGCGTTACCTGAAGACGGGCTGAACGCAGTTGCAGTTCTCTGTATTCACAAACATGGCTTGGTCGCGAGATTTCTTAATCATCATTTAACTTCCAAGCCACTTACTCGTAACTCGCAGCCTTTATCGTAGGGCGACAAAGATTTGGAGGGTGATGACGATGAAGAAGAAACAGCAAGAAACGCGTCGCGAGTTTCAGGTACTCTGTGCCTGGTGTGGTAAGAAGATCCGCAACGACAAGCATGAAGATTCAACCGCAGAGTGTCTCCAGTGCTTCTATCGGATTTTGAGTGAGAAGTTTCTGTCGCAGACTCGAACCGTTGCCGGCGAGTTTGTCAGCGAACGGTGACTGGCGCTTAAGATAATTTCTCACGCGTAAAAAGGCCCATGCCGTCCCTCAAGCGATACCTCTATAAGCGGCCGCATCATGCTGTCTTCAGAAACTACGGCAGAGGTGTGGAGACCACTCGAGATGCGTGGCTCTACAACTATAAGACAGACATGTTAAGCGGAAATATCAAACGGTTTATTGGCGACTACAACGACCAAGTTCGCAAGTGGGGGGCGCAGAAGCGAGGCGACGTAGAGGTTGATGACTTTGTCTCTTACGACAGCACGCGACTTAAGTGGAGTAGTCGCCTAAAGCAGAATCTAGTAGCAGGCGTGATTGCTACATTTGAATCCTTAGCAATCCGGCGTGCTCTTTACCGTCCATTTACGTCTCAATATGTTTACTTCGACGAGATCCTGGTTCACAGACGTGGTCAGTTTCCAAATATTTTTCCCACGGCTTCGACTGAGGATGAGAATCACGTTCTTTGGTTAAAAGTTGGAAGTGATTGGCCCATGTTCGCGCTGGTAGTGAATGTTCTGCCCGACTTACTACCTCAGGGAGGATCGCAATGCTTTCCTTTCTATACTTACAACGAAGACGGTACAGAGCGACGCGAGAACGTAACCGACTGGTCACTGGAACAGTTCCGCTCCCACTACAAAGACAAGTCGATCACTAAGTGGGACATCTTTTATTACGTCTATGGGTTGCTGCATCACCCGCTGTATCGCGAGCGCTACGCGGCCAACCTTAAACGCGAATTGCCACGAATTCCTTTCGCTCCTGACTTCAAGGGATTCGCGGAAATCGGCAAGCGTTTAGCTGAGATTCACGTGGGCTACGAACAGCAGCCGGAGTATGCGCTCGAAAGAACTGAAACACCCGGAGCGCCGCTCGATTGGCGAGTCGAGAAGATGAAGCTGAGCAAAGACAAGCTCTCGCTTATCTATAACGACTTTCTGACTCTGAGTGGAATTCCGCCGGAAGTGTTTGAGTACCGCCTGGGCAATCGTTCCGCGCTCGAATGGATCATCGATCAGCATCAGGTGAGCACTGACAAACGCAGCGGAATTACCAACGACCCTAACCGCTCCGACGATCCTCAGTACATCGTTCGCCTAATCGGTCAGGTAATCACAGTGAGCCTGGAAACGGTGCAGCTTGTTTGCCGTCTAAATGAGTTCTTAATTGTTGAAACTGCAAGTTCCTGACGGGTTTCCCGATCGCTGTCGCTCCCGATATCACTCGAAGCGCGATCTAGATCTGACGGAGCTCATTGCTTACGCTGTACGGAACGGTTTTAGCCAGCTACGCGATGGATGGTTCGGATGATGAGAAACGAGATTGCCGCGATGATCCCGGCCATGGGAATCGTAAGCACCCACGCCCAGACGATGCGCCGCGCCACTCCCCACTTAACGGCAGAGAGTCGGCGCGTTGAACCGACGCCTACGATTGCGCCGGTGATCGTGTGAGTTGTCGAAACCGGAATTCCCGCGAGCGTCGCGCCGAACAAGGCCAGGGCGCCCGAAGTTTCCGCACAGAAGCCTCCGACCGGTTTTAGCTTGGTAATCCGCGAGCCCATCGTGTGCACGATGCGCCAGCCGCCCGATAGTGTACCAAGGGCGATCGCCGCGTGCGCCGAGAGCACTACCCACAGAGGAATATCAGGTAGCTTGCCCCCCGGTCCTGACGCCAGCAGTCCACCCGCTACAAGCACGGCAGTAATAATGCCCATGGTCTTCTGTGCATCGTTGCCGCCGTGACCCAGTGAATAGGCAGCAGCTGATACGAGTTGCCCCTTGCGAAAGAACCTGTCTACGCTGTGCGGGGACGCGCGCCGAAAGATCCAATGCACCGCCACCATGCTAAAGAACCCGAGGGTCATGCCGATGAGCGGTGAAGCGGCTATGAAAATGATCGTTTTCGTCCAACCTTCGGGCTTGAGGATGCCGACAAAACTGCCGTAAGCGGCAATGGCCGCGCCGCCGTAGCCGCCGATAAGCGCATGCGAGCTGGACGTAGGTAGTCCGATATACCAGGTGATGAGGTTCCAGAAGATCGCCCCCAGCAGCCCGGCCAGCAACATATAAAGGCGCATGTCCTCGGCGACGAGTTCTATGCGCACCAGGTCGCCGCCAATTGTCTTGGCCACCCGCGTGCCCAGGACGGCGAACGCAACGAAATTAAAAAAGGCCGCCCAGGTGACAGCCATACCGGGAGAGAGAACCCGTGTAGATACTACGGTGGCTATCGAATTCGCGGCATCGTGAAAACCGTTGGTGTAATCGAAGACGAAAGCAATGAAGACAATGAAGATAACTAATCCGAGGGTAAGGGTCATGAGTGAAAGGTAGACTGGTGGCTTTTAGGTATGCTTGATGACTACGCTTTCGATGATGTTAGCTACGTTCTCACAACGATCGACAGCGGCTTCCAGTTTTTCGTAGATCTCTTTCCACTTCAGTACGGTTAGCGGATCGCGCTCCTCGTGAAAAAGCTCTGCAATCGCGGCATGGTAGATGTCGTCCCCCTCATTCTCCAAACGGTGGATCTCCACCAATCGCTGCGTGATATTCTTAGGCTTCTGGAGCGTGGAAACGATCTCGCGAAGCTGTTCCGCCATGCGGACGATCACATCAGCAAAGTCTTGTGCGTAGTCTTTGATCTCCTTAACATCGAAATCAATAATCGCGCGGGCGGCATCATTTATCAGATCGACAATATCGTCGAGCGCGGTGGACATGGTGTAAATGTCTTCGCGATCAAAAGGCGTGATAAAAGACTTGTTGAGACGAGTCGAGATGCTGTGGGTTAATTCGTCACAGGCGTGCTCCAGCCCTTTGATGCGCCGGACATATTCCTGGTAGTCATGATTTTTGTCATCCAACATTTCCTTGAGCTCGCGCGCGGCCTCGGAAATATAAACGGTCATTTGGATGAAGAGAGCGAAATACTGCTCCTCTTTTGGCAGGAAATTTAGCAGGCCCATTTTGAGAGTTTCGATCCCATTGCCGGATTGCTGTTACGAAGAACCCGCAATATAGCCGCGCCGCCGCCGAATGTCCATCTAAACATGACCTGAAATTGGTCTGAACGTGTGGCCGGGCCATTACCACCCTTAACAACCTCGACGCGCCCAAAACGTAAGACATACTTAATTGGGCGGCTACTCCCACGTAACATCACGGCGGTAGTCTCGCTCGGGAAAAGCATTTGGAGGATTTGAAAATATGGTTGACGACAGACCGCGAAGCAAGGCTGAATTCGAAGTGATTTGTGTCTCTTGCGGCGAGAAGTTGCGGAAGAGAGCGAGTGAGGATTCCTGCGGCCTCTGCTTGAGATGCTTCACAGAATTCTGGCGATTCGGTTGACCTCGCAAAAGCGAACAAGGCCCGACGATTTTGTCAGCGAACGCTGAGCTTAGCCTCCGGCATCATCAATGGTTGGCAACTCTTTTGGTTGAACCAGCCAATCGAGATTGCCTTTCCTCCCACCCGCCTCACTCCATTTGTTTGCTTCAAAATCGATCTTCGCCAACGTGCCCGTCGCCAGATGTTCGACGCGGCCGATCAACATTTCCAGCAACTCTTCTATGCCTGGATTATGCCCAACGAGAAGAACTCGGTTCCGGTCCTCCTCGATTTCATGAATTACTTCGAGCAGCCCCAGCGGACCTGCCTCATAGATTCGCTGGTCATAACGAAGTTCGGGATGGAGCCTCGCCGCTTTCATAACAATATCGATAGTTTCGCGAGCTCTTAGAGCCGGTGAGCTTAAGGCAAGGTCAGTCATTACCTTCCTACGTAAGATCAATTCTCCAATCAGCTCTGCGGCTCTTCGACCCTCATCGGTTAGAGGGCGGTCGAAATCCGCGAGACTGGAAATAGCAGCGGCCGCTTTCGCATGCCTCATGAGTAACAGCGTTTTCATTCCTCTCCGGCGTCCTCCAGTTGGTGGTGAAGGAATCTAGCATAGTGCTAACCAGAAGAGGCACAAGAGAAAGAGCCCCTGCGGGTCGGCAACCGCCGGGGCTAATCTCCTGGATACCAGAACAGCGCCGGGTAGATTTACGAGCCGGAACTGTTTGGTGTTGCTGGCGGGAATACTGCTACGGTTTCGATCTTGTCCCTTTTGATTACCACCACGCTTAATCCCCCCTGAGGAGCTCGGCACGCAATTGGGATTCGATCCCTGAACTCTTAAAAGTCGCTCGCGCGAACCACCCGTAGCAATATCTGCAATGACTATGAGCAAGTTGTGCTAACTAAGCGTTACCGATTAATTAAATGTTGGTTACTTGTTCTGGCGGTACGAGAGTTTGCTACTCTCTACGTGGGCTGACGCGAACACCTGAGTTTTTTTCGTACTAGTTGTCGCCGGCGGGTTGTTTTAAATCGCAGGAAGACAATTGCCAGGCTGCAATGGATAGTACGCTAAGTAATATGAGATTACTCTTCGTCTGTGTGGAAAACTCGAATCGCAGTCAAATCGCGGAAGCGTTTGCGCGTATCCATGGCGGCGACGTTGTCGAGGCGTACAGCGCTGGTTCGCGACCTTCCGGTCAGATTAACCCCAAAGCAGTGGCAACGATGGCCGAGTTGGGTTATGACCTGAGCGGGCACCGGTCAAAGTCGCTCGGCGATGTTCCCGACATCGAATACGACTTCGTCGCGACGATGGGCTGTGGCGATGAGTGCCCCTTCGTCCGCGCCGGGGAACGTGAGGATTGGTCTATTCCTGATCCGAAGCAGATGGAGCCGAACGAGTTCCGTGTCGTGCGGGATCAAATAGAGGCGAAGGTTAAAGCTGTGATCGCGAAATTTGCTTCTCAAGCAGCTGGAATCCAGGATGAGTGAAAAACATTAGTCACATTCTAAGACCATGAAACGATCCACGAACTCAAACTAAGTAACACCCTAAAAGTCTTTTCGTGGAGTTCTGGTTTATTCCATCTTTCCGAGCTTTTAGAACCGGACTATCGTATCGAATTGCAGTCGTGTTGTGGCGCGGTTCAGCGATCCCGGCGGCGTGACGCCAAAGGCGCCAAGCACTCCATTAGGTCGTTGCGTGACAATTCCAGTTACTGAGAATGTTACGCGCGGATCCGCTGCGTAAGAAAAAACCAATCGATGCCCGCGCATGTCTGATTGCTGCGTAATGTCTGACATGTTGAATGGCGTCAGCACGGCATCCTTTTCAATCCGCATAAAGGTATAACCCAGCTGCATGTCGCCCCGCGCGCGCGTCGATCCCACCTGAACTTCACCCCAGAATCCGTGATTCTCCTTGTTGCGCAGGATCACGTCCGCGCCTCCCGGTCCCGCCGTTACGACGTCGCGCACACGAGTGTTTGTGACGAAATCAAGCAAAACTGTCACCGGCCAGCGCTTGCTGTGTTTCAGTTCAAGGTGTGCGAGTAGATCGATCAGGTTATAGCCCGAAGCAAGGCGTCCATCGCGGTTGATGGCGTTATTGCTCGCGTTGGTGAGTCCCAGATTGGCATTGCCCGCAACGAGGAAATCGCGAGGGATGGAAACCAGACTGGTAAGAGTTTGCGCCGGGGTCGTTGCCGTTGCCGGAATTGTAATCGTCACAGGAAGCTGTAACTGGCTGCCGAACACCTGCACGGGTGAAATGAACTGCGTTCCGGAAAAGTAGAGATCCGCCACGGACAGTTGGAGGGCAACCTTATCACTCGGCTCAAACCGCGCGCGCACCTGGCCCCCGTAAAGCGCCAGGTCACGTCCATCACGATGTGAACGTTCGATATTGACCCTGCCGTCCGCGTTGCGCACAAAAGCGGAATTACGTTCGAGAAAAGGCAGTTGCCACGCAACAAAGCTCAACTCTCTGAAGGTCGATTTCTTGAACGTTCGAGTGTAGGACTCATTAAAACCCTCAACCGTCAGATCGCTGTCGATGGTCATTTCTGTGGAACTCCACGGCGCTTCAAACTTACCCCCCTGCAGTCGCAGTCCCGGCGCGCGCTTCGGCTTGTAGGTGATGAAAGCCTGATCAAGTGCGAAGGGTTTGCGGTTGAAAAAATCAGTGAGCGTTTGGTTCGTCGAGATATTGTCGGCGAAGCTGCCGGTGGCCAGACGCAGGCCCCAGTCGAACTCGTCGCCAACTGAGCCACGCAGTGCCAGGCGCGCTCGAAAGCGCATCCGGTGACGCGGACTGAGTTCGTTGCCTAGCGCTGCCGGATTGTTGCCGGTAGCCAAATTGTTTGAGAGACCAAAGAATGATTCCGATCGGAGCCGGATATCGCCGCTGAATTTGATGGCGCCAATTTCGGAAATGCGCCCCTCAACCTTTTTCAAACGATCTTCAACCGATGGTGTTTGCGGTGCGGCCGCGGTGATTCGTGTACTGCCCGTGTCCGCACCGGCAGCTGCGTTGCCGGCTAAGCCTTCTCGCGGGTCAACAGAGGCGAGGCCGGCCAGTTTTCCTGTCAATAACTTGATCGTCTCCTGCTGTTCAATCATGAGTTTGCGCAGCGCCTCGAGTTGCTCCCGCTGCTCACGTAAGGCGTCCTCGACCGCCCTCAGTCGCGCCGCTTCATCCCCGGGCTGATCGGCGCTGGAGAGCGGAGGGGTCGAGCGTGTGGGAGTATTTACCTTCACTAGCGCAGCTTCAGCTGCGGGCGTTTGAATCTGAGAGACGCTTTGGCAGAAGACTGTCGACGAGTTTAGAAAGCAGATAACCAGAGCCCCGCCTAGAAGGTAGAGACTGCACCTAAGAGTTTTGCTCATGATGTCCTCCCGCAGCGTGAATAGAGAACGACAGACTAGCTTCGTTGCATGAATTCAAACTTAACGTGATATTAAATCTATGTGAAGGTCTCTGGATGAGGAATGAGCGGTGTGGGGGAACTACTTCAGGTTCTTAATCCCGAGGGGTTAAGTCCCTATCTTCCGTGGGCGTTGGCCCACGGCTATTAACTTTCACCTTTCAGCGTGAACAGCGCCGCCGCGGTTCTCCAAAAGTTCAAGAGTAAAGCTCGTCGATCAGTTGACCGAACTTTTCATCTATTACCCGACGCTTAACCTTTAGAGTGGGTGTTAACTCGCCATTGTCGATGCTGAACTCTTCGGGCAAGAGGGCGACGCGGCGCACGCGCTCATAATCAGCCAGCTCGGAAGTAAGCGAGGCGACGTCGCGCTGCACGATCTTGATTGCCGGAGCGAACTCGCTGAGTTCGGCCCGGCCGGTGGGAAACTCCTCGCCAGTTTCGGCGAGCGCTTGTTTCACCGCCTCCCATTCCGGAACGATCAGCGCGGCAGGCTGCTTGCGCCCGGCACCGACTACGACCGCCTGACTGACGAACTCGCTCTGCTTAAGCAAACTCTCGATCAGTTGCGGCGCCACGTATTTCCCGTTTGAAAGTTTAAACAGATCCTTCTTGCGATCCGTGATGTAGAGTCGTCCACCCTCGTCGAGGTGCCCAACGTCACCGGTCGAGAACCAACCGTCGTGAAGCACGGCGTCTGTGGCTTCAGGTTGTCCATAGTAGCCGCGCATAACGTTCGGTCCGCGGAGCAGAATTTCACCGTCTGGCGCGATGGCAACATCGATTCCGGGAAACGGCAGGCCGACTGATCCCACATGATTGTCATCGGGGCGATTGGCGGAAACGATGCAGGTTTCCGTAGCGCCATAACCCTGCAGCACCGGAATCCCGGCCGCGAGAAAGGAGTAGGACAGTGCGGGAGATAGCGGCGCGCCTCCGGAGACGAAGAACCTGAGTTTCCCACCTACGCCTTCGCGCCATTTTGAAAAAACGAGACGGCTGGCAATCTTCTGTCGTAACGCCAGGCCTGCCGGTACGCGTTGACGTTTGTCTTTCAACTCCGCGTAGCGTTGACCAACGGCCAATGCCTTGAGAACGACTCTGCGCTTCCAACCCTTCTCCGCGAGTCCCTTCTTCACAATCCGGTGATAGACCTTTTCAAAGAGTCGCGGCACCGCCGTCATCACGGTCGGCCGGACTTCCTTAAGGTTCTCGCCTACCTGGTCGAAGGAAGCAGCGTAGTAAACCGAAACTCCGGAGTAACAAAAAATATAGAAACCGGTGCGTTCGAAGATGTGGGACAGCGGCAGGACGGAAAGTGCTGTGTCACTGGAACTGATCGGCAAGGCGCCGGTGATTGCGAGGACATTTGAAATGAAGTTGCTGTGCGTCAACATGACGCCTTTGGGCTCACCGGTTGTTCCGGACGTGTAAATAATCGTCGCCAGATCAGGGGGCTGTACGGCGCTGAGAAACTCATTAAAGGCCTGGGGCCGTTGCCGGTGTCGCTCTTTCCCGGCCTCTTCGAGAGAGCTCAATGACATTGAGTACTCAATTCCCTCAGTGCCTTCGGCATCGAAAAAGATCACCTGCTCCAGAAAGCCAAGTCGATCGAGCGCCTTGTGCGCATGTTTATACAGTCGTCGATTTGAAACGAACAGAACACGGGCGCCGGAATCTGTCAGGATGTAACGGATTTGATCAACGGCCTGCGTGGTGTAGATGGGAACATTGATCGCGCCGAGGCTGAGAATTGCCAGGTCGACAATAGACCATTCAGGGCGATTCTCCGATAAGAGCGCGACTCGATCGCCGCGTTTGATTCCACGCGCCGCTAGTCCCAGCGCCACGTTACGCACGCGTTCGGCAAAAGTAGCTGCGCTTGTATTAATCCATTCGCCGCCAACCTTGTGATTAAGGGCGTCGGCTTTTCCATGTTTCACGGTGGCCGCAAGGCAAAGAGCGGGGACCGACGAGGTTTCCGCGCCGGCAGAATTGCTCATGACAATTTTGGCAGAAGTCACCGAAGCCAATTTTCGGGCGTCTCCACTAATCTATGATTCAGGGGATAGTTATAACCAGATGACCGTGTCAAATCATACTACTGATCGGGGTCTTTGGCCTTCGGACTTTTGATCTTGTTCTTTGTTCTTTGTACTTTGTTCGTCCTACTCACTGCCCACGCTCACTGCCCACTGCTTACCGCCCACTGCCCACTATCTTTCACGGCGCGATCATGATCGGCCCGGAATCTCTGTGACTACGACTGCGCCTTCGTCTGGCTGGCGCCTGTTGCACGCGGCCATTCATAGTTGCCAGTGCCGCCAGTACTAAAAACAGCAGCGCGTTCGCTGTCGTATGCAATGTGAAATCAAAAAAACTGTGGACTAACACCGCGAAACAGCCAGCCAGTGCGCCCAGAGCGACGCCGCTGCGATATTCATCACGAGACTCACGCCGCGCAAATCCCAGACGAAACAACAAGACCACAAAGACCAACCCCATTATCGCGCCAACAACTCCTCCATCAGACACGATCTGCAGGTAATCGTTATGCACCTGCTCCAGGCGAAATGCACCGTTGCGTGAATCGTAACGCGTGTAGACACTCGGGAACGCTCCCAAACCCGTGCCGACGATCGCATTCGCTTTGATAATGTCCAGCGTTACGTTCCAGAAATGCGCGCGACCTGTAGTTGGATCTTCTGAATTTACCGTGCCGGCAAAACGACTCAAAGCAGACTCGCCTCCCAGCAAAACCACCCCCGCGAAAAGTGCGACTATTAAACTCAGGGCCAATGCCGTCCGCAACACGGCACGCTTCACCCTTTGCGACTTCTCTTGTGCTTCTTTGGTTCTGCGTCTACGAAAGCCGGAAATAACCAAGAGGAACAATATCTCAGCAATCAAACTAATCACGCCACCGCGCGAGTTGGTAATAATCAAAGCCACGCCCATCAGCACGACCGCGAAGACGTAAGCAAACCGCAGGTCTTTTTCGACCGAGCCCGCAAAGAGCATTCCCAAAGGCAGCGCAATCGTGAGTTCCATGTAGCCCGCGAAATGGTGGCGGTTGATGAACGGCCCAAACGCCGTGCTCTGAGAGAGCTCGCGAACCCAAAAAACTTTAGTTGTTGTAAACGATTGCGTCAGACCAAAGATCGCCAGGAGAAAACCGAAGATCGTAATTGTCCTGACGAGCAGTCGCAGGCGATGAGGAGTATCGGTAAAAACAAGTGTGGCGGCAAAATAAATCAGCAACGTCCCCACCTGAGCCATGATTAGTTTCGTTGCGTAGGGGTCCAGCGATAGCGACCTGACGGCGGGAATGGACAGCAAATCATCAGCGATTGGACTTCGCAGCGGCAACAACTGAATTAACCCAAGAACCAGCATTCCCAGAAGCGGCAGTTGTAAAGGGTTGCGGCTGATGCGCAGCACTCCGAGCTTCCAACTATCGACCATCCACAGGATCACGATCGCCAGTGCGCCAAGGTTAAATATCCCCAACGCCCAGTTGTGATTCGTGCCGAAAGCGAGTGCGGTGAGAACAATGGCGCTGCAAAGACCCAAAAAAAGAAACCGGCTTGCCAGCGTGTGTCGAACACGGGAGACGGCGGCGCCGCTTGTCGGCGTGCTGGAAGTGACGGCGCTCTCTACAGGAGAAGAACTAACCACGGCTCCGGAGATTGAAGTTGTCATACCAGACGGTTCCGTAGATTGGACAAGTAGCTTCGGGGGCGCAGGCGTTTCGTTGAATTCTCATTGTGATGGCTTGTGTCTTCGGGCCGGTCTTGAAGCTGACTGTAACAACCTTCCAATCATTTGTTCCGCCTGGTGCAGCCTCTGAAGTCGCCATTACCGATCCCTCTAGTTCATCGAAAATGGCGACGACTGGAAGGTCAGCACTCTCGACCTTCTGCGTCTTGACGGCATATTCCAAATCATACTGTGTGTCCGGTGAAATCGGGACGAGCTGTGACACGTTGATCGAATCCAACTTGGTCCGCACTTGAAACAAAATGCGCAGGCTGTGCGCACTCTGGTATCCCTGGGCCGGGTCGATTCCTATCTGCGCCTGCTGAGTGGAATTCACTTTCCACCCAAATATCGATCCTTCCTGATGACTGAAACTCGATTCGAAATTGCCGTCAATAAATTTTCCTGCGGCGCTGTGAATAGTTGCCGGAGCCAAATCGTTTGACACGTCAGCCGCCTCGTGAAAGCGCTTTGCGTTAACCAGACTCTTCACGATCTCGTCGCCTGCTTCACGATTGGCGCGCTTTTCCTGTTCCGTCAAACTCTTCCACAGTCGCATTCCGTCGTCGAATCTTTGAAAACCGATTAAGTATTGAGCGAAGCCGGCGCGCGCCTTCGGAGTGGAACCGACTGCGCTCTTCAGCGATTCAATGTCGTCGCTGTAAACCGACCAGGCAGCATTAAACAACTGCGGTTGAAATTGCGGGTCAGCTTCGCTCGCCCGACGGAGCTCGTCGAAGGCTTCGTGGTACCGGCCACTTCTCAACAGGAGGTTACCCAGATACCAGCGAGGATAAGAATAGGCGGGAGCGAGCTCGACTGAGCGTCGCAGAGCCTTTTCTCCTCGCTCAACCTGGCCCGCATGCTCCAGAGCAGTTCCCAGGTCCATCCAAAACCGGTAGTCGTTCGGAGAAAGGCTTGCCGCCTTTTCGTACTCGCGGACCGCCACAGCAAGTTGGTCCGCTGAAAGTTTTCGCTCGATCAAGGCCCCGAGTTTCCAATGCGTGAAGGGATCACGTGGCGCCAGCGACACCGCTCTGCGGGACATTCCCAACCCGTTTTCGTCCGAGCTGAGATACTCAGCCATCGTGCTGCCGATGTATGCGCGAACGACAAACCAGGATCCGATCAGCGCCAATATCAGCACCAAAATCATCGTCAGCTTGGTAACCGCTCTCTGAACGTGCAACTGAATCAGGTCTTCAGACATTACCCTTTGCAGTCCCTGTCCCCGCTGCCGCTCTTAATTAAGCCTCACATCCTCAATCGTGATGCGCATGCGTTTGACAAGAATCTCCTGTTCGAAGCAGGTCTGCGCAATTTCCTGCACACGTTCTTCTGACATCTTTGAGCTGGAAATCAACAACTCATTAACTCCGTGCTGCCTGCAAACCGCCGTCAGATCGCCGTTGCCTGCGAACACCTTCAATCCATGAATCAGTTTTCCGTTCTTGGCCGGGTCATCGTCCAGAAATCCCACCGGCGCATAACGAAGTTCGCGATTGTTTTGCAGTTCACGCAGCAGCAATTCGCCGCCATCGCCCGCGCCGTAGATGAAAACTCGACGCCCTTCGGCAATCTGCGAATTTGGCAGCAATTGCCGGAAGAGACGAAAAGCCATCCGGCTTCCCGCCAGGAAGAGAAACATCAGGATGCCATCCAGAACAAAGGCTGTGCGTGAGAACCCTTCAAAGCGAAATGCGAAGAGCAGCACCAGGACACTGGCGACGGAGCTAATTATCACCGCCTTCACGAAGACAATAAGGTCGTCCAGACTGGTATAACGCCAGAGTCCGCGGTAGACACCCATTACCAGAAAGGTCGCCATCTTCACAAACACGATCACGGGCATTGTGCGCAGGAATAGGTTCCATGCCTGGCTACCGGAAAACGCCCCAAACTTGATCGCGTAAGCGCTCCAGTAGGCCAAAATGATCAGCACCACATCGAGCAGTACTTCGAAGATGCGTCGCTTGTAGGAAACGTCGACCAGAAATGTGTAAAGAGATTTGTCTTTAAGTGCTTGAGCTTCTTCGCTCTGGTCATAAACTTTGACGCCTGCCAGGTAGACACCCAGCAGTGTCAGAAGAATAGTGAAGCCGGCTATCGCAGCCAGGCTCACATCAAGCTTCATGCGCTGCACCAGCAGCGCGAGAATCCCCGAGAGTGCGGCAAAACCGTAGAGCATCCAGACCGCATGTCGTTCTGACATTCCGAGCGCGACAAGACGGTGAGAGGTGTGATCCCGTCCTCCCTGAGACGCAGCGCGACCCGACACTTTGCGCAGGATTGTTACGAAAGTTGTATCGAAGATCGGAATAAACAGAACCAGGATCGGCACCGCGAGGACAGGCAAGAAGCTTCGCGAACGGCCGCCCGCAACATTCACTAAAGCGGAGCTTGCCAAAAAGAACCCTATGAAGAGTGAGCCGGAATCACCCATGAAGATCGAAGCGGGATTTGAGTTGTAAACCAGGAAACCTAAAAGCGCGCCGGCGAAAGTCAGCATCATCAAAGCTTCCGACACCTGGCCGGTGGCCATGAAACTGAGCGCGAGAAAGGCCGAACCAATCACCGCAATTCCGCCGGCAAGTCCGTCCATGTTGTCCAGAAGGTTCAGGGCATTAGTAATTCCGATCAGCCAGAAAATTGTCAGCAGCACATTGACAGACTGAGAGCTCGTCCAGGGCAAGGTTAAGCCGTAGTAAATGACGAAAGCCGAGCCCATGATTTGCCCGATCAACTTCTGGTAAGGCTTGGTGTGCACAAGATCGTCGATCAGGCCGATTAAGAACAGGAAGGCACTAGCACTGATGATCACCCAACTGTACGAGACGCTGGGATTGCTGCTGTCAAAACCGAACAGCTTGTTCGGGCGAAAGAACAGGAGGTAACTAATCACCACCGAGAGCCAGATGGCGACCCCACCCAACATTGCAGTGGGCTTTTTGTGCCAGCGATCGGTTTTCGGTCTTGCCACCACGCCAACGCGGCGGGCGAATGCGCGCACAAGTGGCGTCAGCACGAGAGCGAGACCAAACGCCACCGCAGCCGAAACCAGGTTTAGCGAACTAAAGGGCATACTCCGTGAAGACGGGCTGGAACAGACTTGGAATCTATATTACGACCTTGAAACCTAGTCGATATCAGCATTGCAAGGCAAGTCAGGCGCTCGCTGAAAGCCGCCCACTTTGATGATCGATCACGCTTTGTAGAATTCCATCGAGCGGCATCGTGGGGGCAAAACCGACGAGCTCTTTAATCTTCGTGATGTCCGGAACGCGCCGCGGCATATCCTCAAAGCCCTCTTCATAAGCCTCGTCGTAAGGCACGAAAATGATTTCTGATTCTGATTTCGTTAACTCCTTAACGCGCTTTGCAAGATCCAGAATCGTGATCTCTTCATTTGAGCCAATATTGAAAACCTGACCCACAGCCTGCGGCTGATCCATCAGTTTTATCAACGCGCCGACTACGTCGCCAACATAACCAAAACAACGTCGCTGTTCTCCATCGCCATAAACCGTGATGGGCCGCCCCGCAAGCGCCTGCTTCACGAACGTTGGAATAACCATCCCGTACTGGCCCGTTTGCCGCGGTCCCACGGTATTGAATAACCGCACCACAATCGTCGGCAGTTTTCGTTCGCGCCAGTAGGCCAGCGCCAGAAACTCGTCGATCGCTTTCGAACAGGCATAGCTCCAACGGCCTTTCGTTGTCGCCCCCATCACGAGATTGCCGTCCTCGCGAAAAGGCACGTCGGTACTAAGGCCATAGACCTCGGAGGTGGAAGCGACGAGCACCTTCTTCTTTTTCTTGTTTGCAATATTGAGAACCACTTCAGTACCGCGCACGTTTGTCTCAATGGTCCTGACGGGACTTTCAACGATTAGTTTTACACCCACCGCCGCCGCCAAATGAAAAACCACATCGCATTGGTCAATCAACTCGGCGGTTACAGGTTGGTTATGAACGCTGTCGATTGTGTAATGGAAATGTGGATTGGTTTTGAGATGATGAATGTTCTCGAATGTTCCGGTTGATAAATCATCGATAACAAAAATCTCATCTCCTCGCTCCAGATAGGCATCGGCCAAATGTGAGCCGATGAATCCCGCTCCTCCTGTGATCAGTACGCGCAATATGCTCTCCTTCGATTCGATTAAGTTAAGAAAACATAGCCGCGCATCAGTGCGGACCACGCGGATCAGAACAATAAAATAGTCAAAAATCGCACCCAGTCGTCTTAGCCAACTCGCGACTCGACTTCCTGCTTCGTGGCCGCCGCCGTGCGGGAAAGTGGTACGGTTTGCGGCAACTCGCGGTAGAGAGCCCGGATGTCATTGAGCAGCCGCTCTTTTGAATAGTTTCGCTTGACGAACGCCAGGCCTCGTTGCCCCATCACGGATCGCAGCCGGGAATTCTCGATTACGAGTTTGAGTCCCGCGGCAAACGCTTGGGCATCACGCGGCGGCACACTGATCCCTCGCGGACAAATCTGATACTTACTGCCGTCAAATGACTCAATGGCCTCACGCTCCCCCAAAAGATCCACCACGCCGCCAACACCGGTTGCGATGATGGGAACTCCGTTAGCCATCGCCTCAATCAGCGTCAGCGGTGTTCCCTCATTGTTCGAGGTTAAGGCAACCGCATCTAGCCCGGCGTAAAAATTTTCCGGATCCTTTCGACTGCCACAAAAAATGACGTCCGCGTCAAGGCCGAGCGCTTGCGCCATCGTCTCCAAACCGCCGCGCAAGTTCCCGTCACCGATCACGACAAACTTCACATCAGGCGCTGACGCTTCGAGAGTTTTTTCGGCTTTGAAACGTGCAACCGCCCTGAGGAAGAGCTCGTGGTTCTTGATCGCGGTCAGCCGCCCAACAATGCCGACCAGGACTTCATCGGCCCTGATGCCCAGTTCATCACGGAAGATCTGTCGTCGCTTTTCCCTTTCCACAAAACTTTCGAGGTCGAGGCCGAGCGGGATTACCACAAATTGATCAGCGCGCCCGACGGCAAAGGTTTCATTAATCTCCCGCCGCTGTTGTTCGCTCACAACCACAATCCTGTTGGTAGCCAGCCGCGCCAGTAATCTTTCAATCAATAAAAACACTCGGGTCTTCTGCGGACCGTAATAGCCGTGAAAAATGTGGCCATGATAAGTGTGCACGAAAGAACAACGTCGCGGGCGACCCAGAAACGTCGCCGGAGTCAGCCAGCGATAGAGCAGTCCCGCGATTCGTCCTACAGTTCCCGCCTTTGCCGTGTGAGTATGCACTACATCCGGCCGTTCGCGTCGGAACAGCCGATACAATTTCCAAATTGTCCTGGCGTCTTGCAGCGAAATCTCGCGACTCATCTCAGGGATAAGGATTGGCTTCACGCCGAGATTCGCTGCGAAGTAGCTCATATCGTTTTCGCCGGGAGGAACTGAACCGGAAACCAAAAGAGACTCCCAATCCCTATCCTGCAAGCCGGCTGTAAGCCAGACAACGTGTTTCGCCGGTCCGCCGACGTTTAGCCGGGCGATGACGCGAACGATCTTCATAACGATTTCCAATTGCCAAATGTTGATTGCTAATTCGGGTCTTGGGTTTCTTTGGTCTTTGGTATTCGAATCGATGTCTCTTCGTCTTTGGATTTAGTTCATCAACAACGTGCAGCCAAGACGAAAAAGGGTCTCAATTTAGGCACAAAGACCAAAACCCAACGACTAAAGGCCGCCTGCTAAGAATCGGCAGTCGCCGTTAGTCGTCCATCCGGTAAATCGTTTTGGGATCCTCTTCGTGGCGGATCTCGTCTACTTCCTCTCGCTTGCCATGGCCCATGTACAAGCGGTTCGGACAGTTGATCACGATGCCGCAAGCGGACCCAACATTCTGGTAGGCATGAACTACGCCCGGCGGGATCAACGCAGACACCGGATTATCTGCGCCCGCAACTATCGTCATGACGTGATTGAAAGTCTCGGACTTTTTGCGGTTGTCCCAGACTCTCAACTTGAAATTCGAGGGACCGATGAAACAGAATAGATCTGCCTGGTCCACATGCTCATGTGGGCCGCGCGTGATTCCCGGGTCAGTAGATGAGATATAGGCCATGGCGGGATGAAACTGAGGCTCGATTTCATCATGCCGAAAAAGCTCGGCCAACCAGCCGCGCGCGTCCGCGAACTTTCGCAAATCACGCATTACCACGCCTTTGATGTCGCCGTTTATGAAAGTCTCAGACATTGGCCTTAGTCTCGGTTGCAGACGCAAGTTCGGATTTGTTTGCTCCGGTCTCAGCTACATGATTCGAGGCGCGTAGTAAACTCTCGAAGGTCCCCGCGTCAGTCCACCAGCCCTTTAATTCTTCCCATGACATTTCACCACGCTCGATATAAGCGTTGTTCACGTCGGTAATCTCTAACTCCCCACGACCCGAAGGTTTCAACGTGCGAATGATGTCGTAAACCTCGCCGTCGTACATGTAGATCCCAATCACCGCGTATTCAGACTTGGGAAACTCGGGCTTCTCTTCGATGTGCACCACGCTAGGACCGTCGAGTTCAGGCACACCAAAACGCTCCGGATCGGGAACCTTCTTCAAAATAATCTTCGCTCCCTTGCCCTGGTGTCGGTAGGCGCGCACGGCCGAACTGATGTTGCCTTCAATGATGTTGTCACCGAGTATGACGCAGACCGGATCGCCGCCAGAAAAATGCTCCACCAGCGCCAGGGCTTGCGCAATTCCGCCCTCCCCTTCCTGGTAAGTATAGTTGAGATGTTTCAGACCGAATGTTTTTCCGTTTCCCAGCAGCTTCAGAAAATCTCCCGCGTAGCTACCCCCCGTGACGATCATAATGTCTTTGATACCGGCGTTAACCAGCGTCTGGATGGGATAGTAAATCATTGGCTGGTTATAGACCGGCAGCAGATGCTTGTTTGTGACTGCGGTCAACGGCCGCAATCGCGACCCCAACCCTCCGGCTAAGACGATCCCTTTCACTCGATAACCCTCGCTCTTAGTTTTCTTTTCAGTTTCGCTTTTTTGGTCTTTGGTCTTTGAGCTTTGTTCTTTGAAACTCTGTTAGGTGAACTCTCTGGTTGACGTCTCCGATTTAACTAGTCGAGCTTCCAAGTTCCAAGTCCAAAGACCAAAGACCAAGGCCAATAACCGCTAATTCAAAAATGAACTAATCGACAAAGCGATCAAACCACAATTCCAGCATTAGCAATGTCCAAAGCTGATGCGCATAATCGCGTTCGCCGCGGGTGTGCAGTTCGACCAATCTCTTAACTTCCTCGGGTTTGAAGAGGCCGCGCCCCAGGGCTTTCTCTGAAAGCAGCGTTTCGCGCAAAAAACTTTGCATTTCGCCGCGGAACCAGTGACCGATTGGCACCCCAAAACCCATTTTGCGTCGCTCGAGATTCTCAGCGGGCAATAGTTTCCGCAACACCCGCTTCAACAGGTATTTCGTTGTCAGACCGCGAAGCTTAAATTTTTCGGGAAGGCTGGCGGCGAACTCGATGACGTGATGATCGAGAAAAGGCGAACGAGCCTCGAGCGATACCGCCATTGTCGCTATGTCTACCTTGACCAAAAGATCGTTCGGTAAATAAGTCATGATGTCCGTCAGTAAAGAAGCATCGACTATTCCCGATCCATTTGCTCGACCGAACCACGGGTCGAGAATCGCGGCTGGGTTGGTGTTTGCAGTTTCCTGACGAAAACTTTCTGAATAGAGGTCATTCTTGGCCTGGCCATCAAAGACGCTCACCCAACGCAGATATCGCTCTCGTTTCGGCAACGACGCCGCCTGAATAAAGCGTTTTGCATCTCGAATCCGGCTGCGCTTTGTTTCCGATGACGGTAAGAGGCCGATCGCCGGCTGAATTGCCAAATTGCGAAGCGACGCCGGCAGCCGGTGATATCTTTCAGCTAGTTGCATCGCCGCATAACGCTCATAACCCGCAAACGACTCATCACCGCCATCACCATTGAGCGCTACGGTGACGTGCCGGCGCGTTTCGCGAGCGACATAATAGGTCGGGATCGCAGAGGAATCGGCGTAGGGCTCACCGTAGTGTTCAACTAAGAGCGGCAACACTTCCATCGCGTCCGGCCGCACAATGAATTCGTGATGGTCGGCGCCGATGTGTTCGGCTATCCGGCGCGCATGGTGCAATTCACTGAAGTCCTGTTCCTCAAACCCGATCGAGAAAGTCTTGACCGGTTCGCTGGAAGCTTCGCTCATCAGGGCCACCACCGCGCTGGAGTCGATGCCCCCCGAAAGAAAGGCTCCGAGTGGAACTTCCGACATCAGTCGCACTCGCACCGCATCACGCAAAATCTCCAGGGCGCGCTCGCCGGCTTCAGTTTCGTCGATATCCAACTTGTGTGAGAAATCGGGTTGCCAATAACGTTCCAGCCTTATCTCACCTTTGCGCCAGCGCAGACTGTGTCCTGGCTCCAATTTTCTGATGGCGCGATACGCGGTGAGCGGAGCAGGAACGCACATGAATGAGAGATAGTGATGCAGTGCGTCGCTATCGACATCTCTGCTGACCCCGGGATGCAGCAGCAAAGCGCTGAACTCCGATGCAAAAACGAGTTGGTTGTTTAGTTGCGCGTAAAGCAGCGGCTTCTTGCCCACCCGATCCCGCGCCAAAAACAATTCCTGAGTCCTCTCATCCCAAATGGCAAAAGCGAACATTCCGCGCAAGTGCCGGGGGCAGTCCGCGCCATACTGATCGTAGGCATGAATGATCGCTTCGGTGTCGCTGTTGGTGTAGAACTCGTGACCAAGTTTTTCGAGTTTTTCCCGAAGATCGAGGTAGTTGTAGATCTCGCCGTTGAAGACGATCCAGGCGGTGCGATCCTGATTGTGAATGGGTTGTTGACCGCTTTTAAGATCGATGATGGAGAGCCGGCGCATTCCCAGGCCCACGGAACCATTAACGTAAAACCCGTCGTCGTCCGGCCCGCGATGACGAATCGCATTGCACATACGCCCGAGCAATGCTTCATCAACCGGCTTGCTTTCGTTACCGACGATTCCTACGATTCCGCACATGCTTTATTGATCGAGATCCCACGTCCGTGTTTCATCTCTGTGGAGAAGGCGAAGTCGCAATCCGGGCTCTCGTGGGCGCTTGTTCAGCTAAGTCGCGTCGCTTCCGCTCCTCACGTTTTTCCAACAACAATACATAGCCGACCGCCACAAAAATAAAGTAGAAAACCAGCAGTTGCGATCTCTGGCGATAAGCCGTCCCAACGTTGCCTTGAAAGAGGGAATACGCAATCGAGAGCATGACTGTAAAGGTCAATATTGGTGAAATCTGCCGCAAGCGATATTTGACCGAAAACCAAAGGCCGAGAATCAACAAGGGGAATGACGCCCACCAGAGGAGCATTTCCGGAAGCGTAATGCTCTGTCTTAACGAAGCAAGTTGCCAAGGGAAAGGGGCGAAGAGAAGATAAAGCAATCCCAAAGGGATTGTAGCCAGCGCCCCCCCGCTGGTTGAGACATCAGCGTCTTTACCAAAACCTGACTGGGCGCTGGTTGCAGCATCAAGACGACTCTGCTGAACTCGCTCAAGACTAGCAAAATTCCCCAGATGAACATTGGCATAGCGCGTCACCCCAAGATAAGTCAGCGCCACCCCGAGCGTAATAATGATTGCGAATTGGCGAAGAAAATTTGTGGCCGACAGCTTCTGCATCCCGATCACGAAGGCTCCTCCAATCGCGGCAGAGATCATGTAGAAAACGTAAAAACGCAAACTGAGCAGCGAAAAGAGCGAACAGACCAGGATCGCAATGTACCTGAGCTTGAATTTTTCGCTCAGCTTCAGCGTCGCCAGAATCGATAACGCAAGGAAGAAAACGATTGGCCCATCCTTGAGTCCTTGAGACGACCACAGCACAAGCGATGGGTAGAACGCGACCGCGATTGCTGCGAAACGCGCCACTCTCAGGTTATTGAAAACGTGAAACGCACACAGAAATATGATTACCGAAGTAGTCGCTCCCATCACGGCATTAATGAACTGTACAGCCAGCAGGTTTCGCCCCAACAGGCCGTAGAGCCCTCCTACCAAATAGATCATGCCCCAGCCCGCCGCTTCCTGCCCTCCTACATAACCCTTAATCACGTTCTGAAAATACCTATCGCCTAACCACGCCTTGAGCTGTATCAATCCATAATAGTCATAAGTAATTGCATCCCCACCAAAAAATTCCTGCCCATTGAATACAAAAATAAGAGTTCCAAGCAGCACCCTCACAAGAAGTGCGGCAACGAAGAGCCTCGCCAGGAAAGGGCCATTAGCGCCCTGTCGGAACGCTATTAACCCGACGGCAGTCGCTAAAAAAGCGCAGAGGAGGAAGGCTTTGCTCGTATCAAATGCCGAGACAATCCCGTAAACGGGAGCATAGGGCGTAACCAGAGTCGGCACGGCAAACACTACAAAAGCGCAAAGGATCAGGGAGAACACTGTTAGGACACTGTTCATCGAGAATTCGCTCCCTTATACCGGCCGACCCAACCCTAAAATGCCCACATACATCCTCCGAGGCTGCGCCGCGCGCAGCGATTCGGTCGCAGGCTGCGGTACATTCGGGAACTCCCTTATTTCTTCACGGACGGGGAATGCCAATGGCAACCTCCAATCTGAGCGCCTAATCTTGCTATCAGCGTACGCCAGGGTGATCTTCCTTGTCGAGCAGGCATTACTTCTGAAACCATTCCACGTCAAGGTTGGAACTATAGCAGCGATCATCTTGGCGATGACCTTACTACGCTCCTCGATGATCCAGGGCTAACGGGCTCCAGTTCGCAAACTTCTCAACAATGTAGCCCTGCTGCGATTCGCTGAGTTCAGGATAAATCGGAAGCGCAACCGTCTCCCGAGCTGCACGTTCAGCTTCGGGACAAGCACCTTCCTGGTAACCGAGGAACGCGAAACATTCCTGCAGGTGAAGCGGTATCGGATAATAAATTCCGGTGCCGATGCCATTCTCGGCCAAATGCTTTACGAGATCGTCACGGTGCCGGGGCACACGCAAGACGTACTGATGAAAAATATGGCGCGCTGCTTCACGTACCGAGGGGGTGGCAATCTCAAACTCCAGAGGCTGCTCGCGCAGCAGTTCGTCGTATCTGCGCGCATTCTCGCGGCGCCGGTCAGACCAACGATCCAAATGCTTCAGCTTTACTCGCAGTACAGCAGCCTGTAACTCATCAAGGCGGCTATTGATTCCTACCTCGGCGTGACGGTATTCGGTTGCGCCACCGTGCACCCGCAAAGTCTTGAGCCGCGCGGCCAACCCCGGATCATTTGTCGTCAGCATGCCTCCGTCTCCCGCGCCGCCGAGGTTCTTGGTGGGGTAGAAACTGAAACAACCAACGAGACCCAGCGATCCGGCATGCCGTCCAGCATCCTGCGCGCCGATGGCCTGAGCTGCATCTTCGACGATCGGAACCTGATGACGCTCGGCGATGCGCATCAGCGCATCCATGTCCGCGCATTGACCGTACAAGTGGACCGGCATAATCGCCTTCGTACGAGGTGTGATCGCCCCGGCAACTGCTTCGGGATCGATGTTGTATGTAAGTGGGTCAATGTCTACAAACACCGGACGGGCGCCGATTCGGGTGATTGCGCTCCCGCTGGCGAAGAAAGTGAACGGCGTCGTGATCACTTCGTCGCCCGCTTTCACATCCAGCGCCATTAACGCAAGCAGCAAAGCATCCGAACCCGAAGCACAACCGATCGCAAACCTGGTATTCGTGTATTGCGCAATCTCTGTTTCAAGTGCGCGTCCTTCGTCGCCCAGCACAAAACGCTGGGAGTCCATCACCCGGGTAATGGCCGCGAGCAACTCCTCGCGCAGTCCTTGATACTGACCTTGCAGATCGAGAAGCGGTACTTCCATCTTTTCGTGGATTAAAAAGAAACGATAGCTCAAATCGCTTTGGAGCGCCGCCGGAACTATTGCAGCGCGCTTCACAATAATGCGACGCCCGCACGTATGAAACTAACGTGTGGAAGCGGTCTGGCTGGCAGTGTCGTCAGTGCCACCGTCGGCGTCAGCATCGCTGTAGTAGCTCGAGTAGTACCCGGAGTAGTAATAATCCTGCGTTTCCAGCTTGACGTTGTTGAGCACTACGCCGAAGAGGTGGGCGCCAACATCCAGCAATTGTTGTTTGGCACGCCGCACCACAGCACGCGAACTCTTGCCGCCGTGGACCACCAGGACGACGCCGTCCGCCATCGTCGAAAGAATAGACGCGTCGGTGAACGAAATCACCGGCGGTGAATCGATGATGATATGGGCAAAGCGCTCGCCCAGAGTTCCCAACAGCTTTCTCATCTCGTCAGAACCTAAGAGCTCAGCTGGGTTGGGCGGCACTGGGCCGGAGGTCAACAATTTTAGATTGGGCAGCTTCTCATAATTCTGGAGCAAGCCATCGAGATCAGTTTCACCGGAAAGCCAATTGGTCAACCCTCTTGTGTTTGATACTTCGAAATGCGCGTGTAAACGCGGCCTCCGCAGGTCGCAATCAACAATCAACACTTCGGCACCCGTTTGCGCGAGCATGAACGCAGTATTGATTGCTGTCGTAGTTTTCCCTTCGGAAGGCTGACTCGAAGTGACCAGGATGGTCTTCGGCGGTTGTCCTGCTGATGACAACAGGAGTGACGTACGCAAGTGCCGGTACGCCTCTGCAATCGGCGACCGCGCATCGTCGATCATTGCGAGGGCAGTGGTTTCTGACGCCCCCGCAGGTGTGGGGCCCGGAAGTCCAATTAGGCGGGCACGTTCGCTTTTGCTGGCCGGAATCAAAGCCAGGGCCGGGATGTGCAGATAGCGGTCTACATCTTCGATCGACTTGACAGTGTCATCCAGGAAATCGAGCAGGAATGCCAAACCGATTCCGGCGGCCAGTGCCAGCATGAAGGCGATGATGATATTGCGCAGTCGTGGTGGCCCAATCGGCGTCTTCGGCAACCTACTAAGAGTAGAGATCGTAACATCGTTTTGCTGCGCGCCCTGGCCGACACTCAGCTCACGTTGACGCTGCAACAATGTATTCAAGTATTGCTTATTGGTCTCGAGATCCTGCGTTATCGCCAGCAAGTCGATCTGATCGCGAGTCTGCTGAGTGGTCTTGCCTTTTTGTTGATCATAAGCTCGTCGCAAACTCTGTTCTTTGGCAGCTGCGGCCTCGTAGCGTCGCTTCATTGAATTGACGATCTCAGTTGGAGCCTTCGCCAGTTCGTCTTCAATCGGCTTGATTTGCGCTTCGAGTTTCTTAACTTCCGGCCATTCAGGCGTGTAAACAACCAGGAGGGCATCGCGCTTTTCGATTAATATTGAGATTCTCTCGCGCAACATGTCGATGCGTTTCGACGATTGCACGTCAGGGATTGAAAGCGTATCGGGCTGGCTGCGCGCGGCATCGTATTTAGCCTTGAGATCTTTCGTTTCGTTTTCCGCATCGAGAAGTTGCGCGCTCAAAGTCGCCAGCCGCGTAACCTCAAGGTTGGTCTTCGGGTCGGTCGTCAGCGGCAGGCCCTTGTTTTTTGCATAATTAAATTGCGTTTCCTGATCGCGTTTGATCTTGCTCTGCAGGTTGGCGATCTCGCGCGCCAAAATGTCTTCGGCCTTGGTTGAGCCTGCGGTGGCACGTGCCAGGTTGTTGTTAACAAAAACCTCGGCGAGGGTGTTGGCTACTTTCTGTGCCAACTCGGGATCCGAGTGCGAGAACTTAATCTTGACGAGGTTGGTACCAAGAATCGGTTCGATCGTTTCGTTGGTGATAATCTCGTCTTCGTAGGGCTCCAGTTGCGCCAGCTTCTCGGGCGTGAGCGATTCATTAGCTGCCTCATCCTCGCCAACTACGGTCAACCCGGAGGACTCACCGCGTGCAACTTTCGGACTTTGTTGGCCCGAGAATAATTTGCGCAACGATGAAAAGATGCCGCTCTGGGACCGCCCGCCAAAAAACGCGGGATTGTTCTGAAGGTCCAGAGTCAACACAACCTGGCGAGCGAGGGCGGGATTTTCAAGCAACTTAAGTTGCGTGCCCCAAAAATTCGGATCGCTCTGGGCGTTGATTACAATCTCCTTGGTTTGCAGAACGTTTCTCGGCTTCGGCTCAATCTTGATTATCGTTTCGCCTTCATAGATCGACGGCTGCCGAAACATTTGAATCGTCACTAAAGATGTCACCACTAACACCAGGCTCAGGATGAGCCATTTCCGCTTCAAGACTACAAAGAGATAATCACGAATAGTGGTGGGCTCGCTCCCGGCTACGCCATAACCTTTTCCCTGGGTTAGATCGGACAGTGGCCGATCCAGACCGCGTTCGACCGGTGTTACCGGCACCAACCGATTATCTTGCGACACCATATCTTAAATGCCTCAATTCAAAAGTTCAGATGGGGAAGAGAATAATAGCAGACACGGGCGGTCTGGCAAGTTGGATATGACTTAAGATCGGGCCGGAGCAACGGTTTCGACCGACGTGGGTGGAGCAAAAAACACCCAGAGGGAGTCGTCCCAAGCGGGCATCCGCGCGAGGCCCATTGCTTCCGATACTAAACAGCGCAGGCAAGAATTTGCCGGACGGGGCGCGGGCCTATTGAGGGAGGCCTCAGTCACCGACTCCACATTGGTTGGGTCGAGTCCTGCCGCCTTCAATGCCAGCCGCGCAAAGTCTTCATAGCTGGCACCTGTTCCCGAATTGACCACGTGAAAAACCTCAGGAACTCCGGTCAGCGCCAGTTCACGAAGTCGGGTGGCCAGGTCCGGTGCATATGTAGGGGTACCCCGCGCGTCGCTGATCGCGTGCAATCTTTCACCCTTACGGGCGCGATCGACAATGGTGCTTAAGAAGTTTCTGCCGCCCCGTCCAAACACGAAGCCGGTTCGAACGACGATGGTTTGAGAGTATGCATGCTGAGCCCTTCGCTCGCCCTCCAGCTTGGCAGCTCCATAGACACTCTGCGGATTTGGTTCATCACGCTGAGTATAGAAGCCGTCACTGGTGCCATCAAAAACGTAGTCAGTTGAAATCGTAAGAAAAGCTGCGCCAACTTTCCGGCAAGCCGTCGCAAGGTTTTGCGGCCCTTGGGCATTAACCAGGAACGCTCGTTCGCGATCAGACTCGCAGCCATCGACATCAGTCCACGCCGCACAGTTGATCACAACGTCGGGTTTCTGCTCAGTGATAATTCTGTCGATCATAGCGGCATTTGTTATGTCCATAGTGTGACGGGTGTGCGCAAGCACGTCATCACCGACCGCGGTGCAATGCCCGGTGAGCGATGTTCCGACCAGACCACCTGCTCCAGTTACCAGGACTCTCAACCCCTTACCTCCGTTCCATATTGCTGCTTGTAGTAGTCGCGATAAGCGCCGCTGCGGGCCCGTTCGATCCAGCGGGGGTTCTCTTTGTACCAGGTGATGGTTTTGTGCAAGCCACTCTGCCAGGTTTCTAAAGGTCGCCAGCCTAACTGAGACTCCGCTAACGAAGGATCTATTGCATAACGGCGATCATGTCCGAGTCGATCTTTCACAAAGCGCATTAGCGAACGCGGTTTTCCGAGAGCGTCGAGTAACGACTCGGCGACTTCAATGTTGCGTCGTTCATTGCGCGCTCCGAAGTTAAAGACTGAGCCGGGTTGTCCTTTTTCCAGGGCCAGGAAGATCCCACGACAATGGTCTTCGACGTAAATCCAATCGCGCACGTTTTGTCCGTCTCCGTAGATTGGAATTGGCTCATCGTTCAACGCGTTGGAGAGCGCCAGCGGCAGCAGTTTTTCCGGAAACTGGCGCGGTCCGTAATTGTTCCCGCACCGTGTGATGACTGTATCGAGTCCGAAGGTGTGATGGGTGGCTCTCACCAGATGCTCGGCCGCAGCTTTTGACGCTGCATACGGGCTGTTGGGAGCAAACGCGGAGGTCTCCGTAAAATAGGCGTCGTCGTATTCGGGCAGACTACCCATGACCTCGTCTGTTGATACTTGAAGAAAGCGGCGCACTCCACGTTCGCGTGCAGCGTCAAGCAAGATCTGCGTGCCCAAGACGTTTGTCCTGAGAAACTCCTCCGCCGAAAGGATACTGCGATCGACGTGTGACTCCGCAGCAAAATTTATGATTGCATCGGTGCCGGTTTGCAGAGCAGCGAGCACCGCCTTGCGATCAGCAATATCGCCTTTGACCAAGCGGTGGCGCGTCTGGTCAACATCTTCGAGATTGTCCTGGTTTCCGGCGTACGTTAGCGCATCAAAGTTTGTAATGTCACAGTCGGGAATCTCCTGGAGCAGGAGCCTGACGAATGCCGATCCGATGAAGCCGGCGCCCCCGGTAACGAAGAATTTGCTCATAATGTCACGCGGCTGGACGAACTCAATCGGCAAAAGCGGCAATTGCTAAGTGATAACTTTCACCTACTAATCGCCGAAGATAGTAAAATTAAGCAACTGCTTGGCGGCGTCAGCCTCGAATTATCCTAGCAGAGATTTCTCTGGACTTGGTCGATCGAATGAAATAATTGGGGCGTCTAACGCAGTTCCCGAATCGGCGAGGTTTGGCCCCGTGCCTACAACCGGCGGCAACTCGAAGATTATCGGTGCCGAGCAGAGCCTAAATACGTGTTCAGAACCCGCCTGACGAGAATGGGACTGTTAGTTTATGAGCGATACTGATTTGTCTAGCCTGGGAACAGCCCCTCTGGATGTGGCGACACCTGCGCCGCACGCCGCGGGGCTGACCTCGCGGGTCGTCCGTGGCAGCTTGTGGGTCTTGGGCGGTCAAGGCGTAGCGATGCTGGCTGCGCTATTGGCCACGCCCTTCGTCATTCGCCTGCTAGGGGCGGAGCAGTATGGAGTACTTGCCCTGAGCAACGTGCTGTTCAACTATCTGGCATTTGCTGACATGGGCATGGGGGTCGCCTCGACACGGTTCGGGGCAGACGCGCACGCCAGGAAAGACGACCGGAGCGAGATTCTAGCAATTTGGACGTCGCTGGTGATTGCCTGCGTGCCTGCCCTGCTAATTGCGTTGGGGCTGATGTTTGGAGCGCACGTGCTGGTAGTGCGCATGCTTCGTTTGCCGTCACATTTGCATGGCGTGGCCATCATCGCAGTTCGCTTGATCGCGATTGGGTTTTTCGCGAGGGCAATTGCGGGCGTGCTTAACACGCCGCAGCTTGTACGCCTGCGCATGGACCTTGTGACCTTCATCACGACTGGCACATCCGTGACTCAGATTCTATCGATCCCCATCGTAGTACTGCTCGGTAGTGGATTGGTTGGTGCAGTGGCGGTGATCGCAGGGTCGAGCATCCTTGCAGCAATACTGCACGCCAGTGTCTCAGCACGGTTGCTGCCGGGCATGCTGCGGCCGGTCGTTAGTCGAGAGCTGTTCAAACCGATCCTGAAGTTCGGGGCCGCGATGGTCACATCGTCCTTAGCCGCTGTCTTGTTGGCGCACGGCGAAAAGCTGCTGCTAACGCGCTATGCGTCCGTCACGGCGTTAGCGCATTACACGGTTGCTTATACCTTAGCCTTGATGGTGACGCTGGCGCCGGGCGCAATGGGTCAATCATTACTACCGGCTTTTTCGCAAATACAGGCGCAGCCGGAAAGGAACGCTTTGCGGCAACTCCACCGACGCGCGTTATGCGGCACGTTGCTTTGGATCGTGCCCATCTCAGTGCTGCTTGGTGTTGCGGCCAGGCCTTTCTTTACCCTGTGGGCGGGACCAGAATTCGGGCGCGAGAGCACGATGCCGTTTTACATTCTGGCGATTGGTTTGATCTTTAACGCATTATCCCATGTGCCTTACATCCTGCTCATAGCCCTTGATCGGACGAAGGTGATTGCGCGCATTCACCTGGCCGAGCTGGTACCGTACCTACTTGCCGCAGGTCTATTAACATATCGCTTCGGCGCGGTTGGCGCGGCTTGCGCGTGGACCTTGCGCGTGACTGTAGACGCATTGGCGTTCTTTCTAGCTGCTCGGCGCATCACCGGCTTCTCCTCGTCGCCGTTGCCGGACAACAAACGCGGTTACGTTGTAGCCCTGATAGTCCTGTTAGTCCCGGTTATGTTCGTAAGTTGGCACTGGGATGCGGCGTTCATCCGGCTGGCCGTGGCGCTAGTGGCAATAATCGCCTACAGTGCATTAATCTTGAGCCGAGTAATAACCTCAGAGGAACGAGCCTCGATGCTGCGCCTGTTACCGTTTGGCCGATGGCGTAACCGCCTGGCCTAATCATTTGCCTTTAGGAGTAACGTTTCGTGAAAGTAGTCATCCTTGCGGGTGGGTTGGGCACTCGGCTGGCGGAAGAGACGGAAATCAAACCGAAGCCAATTATCGAGATCGGCGGGCGGCCCATCCTGTGGCATATCATGAAGCACTATGCCCATTATGGCTTTCAAGAGTTTTATATCGCCCTCGGCTATCGGGGCGATAGTATCAAACGGTTCTTCCTGGACTATTACAACTTAAACGGCAGCATGACGATAGACCTGTCATGCGGCAAGGTCGACACGCGCGACCACGAAACCGAAGACTGGATCGTGCATCTGCAAGATACCGGTATGGACACGAACACTGGAGGGCGCGTAAAGCGTTTAGAGCCGTACCTCCGTGACGGAACCTTTATGGTCACCTATGGGGACGGTGTGTGCGATGTGAACCTGCAAGACGCGCTCAAGTTCCATCGGGCGCATGGGCGCGTTGCAACCGTGACTGCCGTACGCCCGCCGGCGCGTTTCGGGGGCCTCGTCTTCGACGGCGATCTCGTCGCGGACTTCACCGAGAAACCACAGATCGGCGAAGGATGGATCAACGGCGGGTTCCTGATCTTTGAGCCGGCACTGTTCGACTATCTGGAGGGTGACCACAGCAGCCTTGAGTCGAATGCACTGGAGCAATTAGCGTCCGACCGCCAACTCGCGGCCTTTCGGCATGAACATTTCTGGCAATGCATGGACACGCTTCGCGATAAGCGACAGTTGGAAGCTTTGTGGCAGGAAGGGCGTGCGCCCTGGAAAGTTTGGGAGTAAATAGTGGAAGGCAAGGGAACGAACAAATTCTGGCTGGATCGGCCAACCCTCGTCACCGGCGCGACCGGCCTGCTCGGTGGGTGGCTTGTCCGGCGCTTGCTTGCTCAGGGCGCGGACGTGCTCTGCCTCGTGCGCGATTGGGTCCCGCAGAGCGAGTTGGTGCGCGGTAATTTGATTGAACAAGTGAAGGTGGTTCGCGGCGACGTGCGCGATCAGGCGTTGCTGGAGCGCACGCTTGGCGAATATGAGATTGACAGCGTCTTGCACCTCGCAGCCCAAACCATTGTCGGCATAGCCAATCGTAACCCGGTCTCGACCTTTGAAACCAACATCGCCGGCACGTGGGCGCTCCTTGAAGCCTGCCGCAGATCGCCCGCCGTCAAGCAGATCGTCGTCGCGTCATCAGACAAAGCTTACGGCGATCACGAGATGCTCCCCTATACCGAGGAGGCGCCGTTGCAAGGCAGCCATCCGTATGACGTGAGCAAGTCGTGCGCCGATCTGATCGCGCAATCCTACGCCGTGACCTTTGGTTTGCCGGTAGCAATCACGCGTTGCGGCAATTTCTACGGTGGTGGCGACCTCAATTGGAATCGAATCGTACCGGGCACAATTCGTTCGGTGTTGCGAGGACAGCGACCCGTGATTCGTTCAGACGGGCAATATGTGCGCGACTACTTTTATGTCGAGGATGGCGCGACGGTGAACATGCTGCTTGCCAAAGCACTGGCGCGGCAGCCGGAATTACGCGGGCAGGCGTTCAACTTCTCGAATGAGATTCAGGTGACGGTGCTGGAACTGGTCGACCGACTGCTGGGATTGATGGATTCAGATCTCGAGCCGGAAGTGCGCCATGAAGCGACGAATGAGATCCGGCATCAATATCTCAGCGCCGCAAAGTCACGCCAGGTGCTCGACTGGCAACCCGCCTTTAGTCTGGATGAAGGTCTACGCCGCACGATCGACTGGTACAAATCGTTCCTCGGAACCGCCGCATGAGCAAGCAAGCGTTCCCCTTGTGCCGTTCTTGTAGCGGGGCCGGACTAATTTCCATTATTGATCTTGGTCGCACCCCGCTCGCCAATGCGCTGCTTACTGCCGAACAATGCGCCGAGCCGGAACTTAGATATCCGCTCGAGCTCGTCTTTTGTCCCGCTTGCACTCTAGTTCAAATTACAGAGACAGTTCCGCCTGAAAAATTGTTCCGCGAGTATTTTTATCTGTCATCCTTTTCCGATACGATGCTGAGTCACGCCGAAACACTGGTCAGCAAAGTGATACCCGCGCGAAGTCTCAACCGCGACAGTCTCGTGATGGAAGTGGCGAGCAACGACGGCTATCTGCTGCAATACTACAAGCGCGCGGGCGTGCCAGTGCTTGGCATCGAGCCGGCGACTAACATCGCGCAGATCGCGCGCGAGGAGCGCGGCATCCCGACCGTCTGCGAGTTCTTCGGTGTAGAGTTGGCCGCGAAACTGGCAGAGCAGGGGCAGCGCGCAGATGTCATTCACGCGAACAACGTGCTGGCGCACGTCGCCGATCTCAACGGCTTCGTGCAAGGGCTGGAAATGCTGTTGAAGGACGAAGGCGTCGCGCTCATCGAAGTGCCTTACGTGAAGGAGATGATCGACCGTCGGGAGTTCGACACGATCTATCACGAGCACCTGTGTTATTTCTCGCTGACTGCACTTGACAGACTATTCCGGCGGCATGGACTTCTCATTCAAGATGTCGTTCGTTTGCCGATTCACGGAGGCACGCTGCGCATCTTCGCGATGAAGGACAATAGACCATTGACCGTAGACGATAGAGAGGATCCAAATCTTCCGTCGCGTGCCGTCTGGCGTCTGCTCGAAGAAGAGGCTGCGTGGGGCGTGGGCGAAGCGTCGTTCTACCTTGGCTTTGGCGCGCACGTCGAAGTTCTGCGGCGCGACTTGCTGGCGCTTCTTCGCGATCTTAAAGCGCGCGGACAACGGATCGCCGTCTATGGCGCGTCGGCGAAGGGCAGCACGTTGTTGAATTACTTTCGCCTGGGTGGCGAGACGCTCGAGTTCGTCGCTGACCGCAGCACCGTCAAGCAGGGCTACTACACGCCCGGCACTCATCTGCCGATCCGGGCACCGGAGGCGCTGCTCGCCGAGATGCCGGACTACGTCCTGCTGCTCACGTGGAACTTCGCCGACGAGATTCTCGCGCAACAGACTGCGTACCGCGAGCGTGGCGGGCGTTTCATCATTCCGATCCCGGAAGTGACGGTGGTTTAAAGGCAGTCATGGACGACGGTCCAAACAGTTGTGCTTTTTGCTGAAACCAAGTTGTCGGGAGCATTTATTATTGAGCCGCAACGCCTCGAGGACATGCGCGGTTTCTTCGCGCTCACCTGGTCAGAGCAGGCGCTTACAGCACGCGGGCTGAATCCACGTCTTGTTGAATGCAACATCTCTTTCAGTAAGAAGAAAGGCACGCTGCGCGGAATGCACTTCCAGCGCGCGCCGAAGGCGCAGGCCAAGCTTGTGCGCTGCACTAGGGGAGCGATCTACGACGTAATTATCGACTTGCGCCGGGCTTCTGCTACGTTTATGCAGTGGGTCGCCGTGGAGTTGACCGCAGAGAATCGGCATTTGTTGTACGTGCCGGAAGGCTTCGGGCATGGCTTTCAAACCCTGACCGACGATACCGAAGTCTCCTATCAAATGACTGAAGTGTATGCGCCCGAGTGCTCGGACGGCGTACGCTGGAACGATCCGGCCTTCGGCATCGAGTGGCCGGAGTGCGAGTCGGGCGAGCGGACGATCATTGAAAGAGATCGCGAGTACCCGGATTTCGTCCGATGAAGAAGGTACTTATTACAGGCGCGAGAGGCTTCATCGGGCGGCATTGCCTGCCCTCTCTGCTGGCGGCGAACTTCGATGAAGTTCATGCGGTCTCGTCGCAGGTCGCGATCAAGATCGACGGAGACGTCCGCTGGCATCAAGCAGATCTGCTCGACAATCTGCAAGCGAGCAAGTTGCTGTCGAAGGTGAAACCAACGCACCTGCTGCATTTTGCGTGGTATGCAAAGCCGGGGGAGTATTGGACTTCGCCTGAAAACCGTCGTTGGCTCGTAGCCAGCCAAAAGCTGTTGGCGGAGTTTGCGGCTCAAGGGGGCGCGCGTTTCGTCGGAGCGGGCACCTGCGCGGAATATGATTGGAGCTATGGCATCTTGTCAGAACGAAAGACGCCGCTTGCGCCACAGAGTGTTTATGGTGAGAACAAACGCGCACTGCAGCAGACGCTCAACGCGGAAGGAAAGCGGTTGGGGATCAGCACGGCATGGGGGCGCATCTTTTTTCTATATGGGCCGCACGAGTACCCGCAGCGTTTAGTTTCGTCGGTGATTCTCTCACTGCTGCACGATGAGCCGGCGCTCTGCACGCTTGGCCGCCAGCGACGGGATTTTCTCCACGTGCAGGACGTTGCCGATGCCTTCGTCGCGTTGCTGCAGTCAGACGTAACCGGGCCTGTCAACATTGCTTCGGGCGAAGCCGTCATGGTTAAAGAGATTGTCGAACGCATCGCCCATAAACTTGACCGTGAAAGGTTGCTCCGTTTAGGCGCGCGTCCCTTATCGCCGAATGAACCGCCACTTCTGGTCGCGGATGTCGCGCGATTGAAAGATGAGGTCGGTTGGTATCCGCGCTATGGTCTGGAGCGAGGGTTGGAGCAGACAATCAGTTGGTGGAGGACATCGGGCGAATAGATCGGGCGAGTTGAAGAAGATGAAACTGATCATTGATACAGACAGTCGTCGGCTGGTGAAGGAGAGCGACGGCCTATCCCAGGACTATGAGCTTTATTCCAAAGAAGCCTTCGAGTTGATTTCTCACCAGTGGTTGAAGGTGGGTTGGAACGAAAAGTACCCCTACACTTTTAGCTGGATGGGGCGGCCCATTATCCAACTCCCGGAAGATATGATCCGAATACAGGAGGTCATATACCAGGTCAAGCCGGACGTGATCATCGAGACCGGCGTCGCCCACGGCGGCTCCCTGATTTTCTACGCGAGTTTATGCAAGGCGATGGAGCGGGGGCGGATTGTGGGTATCGATATTGAGATTCGCCCGCACAATCGTCAGGCAATCGAAGCCCATGAAGTGAGCCACTTGATTACTTTGATTGAAGGCAATTCCACGGCGCGGGAAGTTGTGGGAAAGGTGCGCTCACTGGTGAAACCGGGCGAAGTGGTGCTCCTCATTCTCGATTCAAATCATTCCAAGCAGCATGTCGCGGCTGAATTGGAGGCGTATCACGCGCTCGTCACTGCTGGTTCTTATATTGTAGCGACTGACGGCAGTATGAAAGATCTTTACGATGTGCCGCGCGGGAAGCCGGAGTGGGCCTGGGATAACCCGATGGAGGCCGCCGCAGAGTTCGCACAAAAGCATTCGGAGTTTGTGCTGAAACAGCCGCCCTGGCCGTTTAACGAAAGTGAGTTGAAGGAAAACATCACGCACTGGCCCGGCGCTTGGTTGAGAAGGAAAATGCCAGACGACGACTAGTTCACGCTCAGTAGGAAGAGCCAGCTCC
This sequence comes from Pyrinomonadaceae bacterium, assembly GCA_051000815.1. Taxonomy (GTDB): domain Bacteria; phylum Acidobacteriota; class Blastocatellia; order Pyrinomonadales; family Pyrinomonadaceae; genus PSRF01. The sequence continues at coordinate 83,150 of JBPCNX010000047.1, read as the reverse complement.
GTGGTGGATAATTTGGTCCTCTGGCCGATCAGTTGACTTGAAGAACCTGTGCTATGTTCTCACGGGGGAAAAATGTTCTCAACTAAGCCACTCGTGAGCATTGGAATGCCTGTATATAATGGAGAACCGTGTATTCGGAAGGCGCTGGATTCCATTCTAGGGCAAGACTATAAGGACTTTGAGTTAATTATTTCCGACAATGCGTCAACTGACGAGACGTCGAAAATATGCCGCGAATACGCTGCGCGCGATACCCGCATTGAGTATTACAGAACAGAGGAGAATATGGGCGCGGTGTGGAATTTTAATCGCGTCTTTGGTTTATCACGCGGTGAATACTTTATGTGGGCTGCCGCCGATGATTGGCATGCCCCAAACTATCTGCGCCTGTGTCTTGCTTGCTTGGAGCTTGATCCTGCCTCAGTGCTCTGTTTCGCGAAAACTTACATGATCAAGCCCGGTTTTCCCCCGTCATCTGTTTTCGAGAACCTGAAGGTGGATCAGGCCACACCGCGAGAGCGCTTCCAAGCGTTCATGCAGTGTAATACCCCATGGGCAGCCGTTGTTTATGGCGTGATTCGAGCGTCTGCTTTGCGTCGTACTACACTCCTCGAAAATTACTATGGGAGCGATACTGGTCTGCTGCTACAGCTTAGTTTGATCGGACCTTTTAGGCGCTGCGATGAGACCAGCTTCTATTACTGGAATGAGGTTAAGGATAGCGATATCAAAGCATATTACAAGAGAGTGGTTAAATCGTTGCACCTCGGAAATCCGCCAAAAGCGCCGTTCTTGCCTAGTTGGGAAGTGGGAGGGCGCTATCTTCGAATCGTCGCGGCCTCCTCTTTGCCTAACCGCATGAAGGCTTATTTAGCCTCCGATGTGATCCGGTACTATTTCTTGAGACGAACTCGATTTATGGAGGTCTTCCATTTAATCGCTTCGTCGACAGGGCTACTCTGGCTCAGAGATCACCTACTGGATTCAACACCGCGTCCACGACACTCAAGATAGGAAGCTGGAATTCCAAGGGGCTGCGCGGACGAAGGTTGGAAACCCGATCGAGCGGTTGCGGTTCTGTTGGTTGTGGTCAATATTCTTCGTTGTTCTCAATCACCTACTATGCGCCAAAGCACTCTCGAAGAGACGGAACTGAAAAAAGAAATGCCGGCATTGTTGAGAGAGCAGCTAGAACAGGACGGACGCCCCTGCCATTGCCGAAATAGTGGGTCGACGCTCTGTGCCTTATTTAGGTTGCGGGCCGATGACCAAATACGAGCGAAAAACTACGTGTAGCGGACGATGAGTGATCTTTCTGAGAAACTGGCCAGAGTAGGACGTATTCCGGCGCGTATCCGCCGCGATGCCTGGTTGATCGGAAAACTGGAAAACTGGCGCGAGGCGCTGACGGCGGAGTGGCAGCGCGCACCCCTGAATCACGTCAGGCTGCGCAATGGCGTTGTGCTCGACAGCCCCGATAGGATTGAGTTGGCGTTTCTTTTTCAAGAGACGTGGCTGCGACGGGTTTATAGTCCGCCCGGTTACGAGATTGAGCGTGGTGACACCGTAATTGACATCGGAGCAAACATCGGTGTCTTCGCGATCTACGCGGCGAGCCGAGCTCCCGAAGTGAAAGTGTTTTCCTACGAGCCGTTCCCCGAGAATGTTAAATGGCTGCGCAACAATATCAGTAAGAGCGGATTGACAAATGTGCAGGTGCATCAGCAGGCCGTGTGTGCGGAGACGGGCGTGCGCTACCTTCAGGTCAATTCAGAAGACTGGATCATGCACTCCTTATTTGGTGAAAGGAACGCAGCGCAGCACGGGCTGCCCGTGGACTGTATCAGCTTCGACGACATCATGAACAGAAAAGGAATTGAGTGCTGCGACCTGCTGAAACTCGATTGCGAGGGCAGCGAATACGAAATCCTCCAGGGCTGCGCTCCGGAAACGCTCAGGCGCGTGCGCCGCATCGTTGGCGAGTATCATGAGGGCCCGCACATCGACGGCACGGGCGAAGAACTCTGCCGCTTCCTTGAGTCGCGCTCCTTTCACATTGATGAGTTTGTGCGCGACAACGGCTGCGGTGTATTGAGCGCTCGCAACATGGCCTTTTAGTCGCGTCGTTTGGCGGTTGACATGCGCCGACTTCCTTAATCCTGCATTGTATCGAGCTGATATGAACACCGCCGAGCGGCTGCCTGACCTCAATCAAATTAGCGTCATCGTGCCGGTCAAAAATGAAGAGGCCAGCATCCGTCAACTCCTCCAGGGCCTATCCGCGCAGACCTGCCAACCAGCGGAAATCGTGATTACAGACGGTGGCTCGACCGATCGCACGAAGGAGCTCATACGCGAGCACCGACTTTCGTCTCCCATCTCCATCGTTCTCGTTGAGACCGAAGGAGCCCTGCCGGGCCGGGGACGCAATCTCGCAATTGCGCACGCGAGTCACGAGTGGATTGCGAGTATTGACGCCGGGATCAGGCCGCAGCCCGATTGGCTCGCTCAACTGGTCGCCGCGGCGCGACGCGAGCCTGATGCGGAGGTTGTATACGGCGTTGCTGAGCCGTTGAGAGACACTTACTTCACGGAGTGCGCGGCTATTACCTATGTCCCCGCGGGGCGTCTAACGCAAGTCATTCCGTCATGCCTGCTGCGCCGCTCGGCATGGGTGAAGGCGGGTGGCTTTCGCGAAGACCTGCGTTCGAGTGAAGACCTACTGTTCTTTAAGAGGTTAGACGCGGCTGGCGTGAGGACGACGAAATGTCATGATGCGGTTGTCGCGTGGGAACTGCGCCCAACGCTCGCTACCACGTTCCGTCGTTTCAAGGTTTATTCGCGCAACGGGATGAGAGCTGGCCTCGTCCGCGAGTGGCAATATAACGTCACTCGCCTGTACTTGCTGATGCTGATCCTGTTGCTGGCCGCGCTGTGGTTCTGGCCGCTCTTGCTTGTCCCGCCGGCGATCCTTTTGCTGCGCGCAGAAAAACGAATCCGGGGTTGGTATCGCGCGCAGTGTCCGCAACGTGTGTGGCGCGAGATGCTAAACCCTCGCCGTATCCTTACCGTCGCCTGTATCAATGTAGTGATCGACATCGCCACTTTCTGCGGTATGTGGCAATGGCTTGTCCATGATCGCTTGGTGCCGAGGAAGGAATCGAGAGATCATAGTTCATCGGTTTAGGGCAGAGACTTGCTTTTGGAGATGCCGCACAGGTGGCCTTAAGGTGCTAAGACACACGACCGATCCGCAGCAGACCATGCGGACGTTGACTTCTTACGCTGCGTTCCGGGCGTGCATCGCGATCACGGCTTACGAACGTAGCGCTGGACAATGCTCTATGCCAAATACCTGCTGCGCCCTTTGACGAAGCGCCTGGATAAGCAGAGATTGCTAGCCGGGATCAAAGTTGCCATGCCGATCCTGTTTCCTTTAACCAGCGTGCTGTTTCGACTGCCGCTGGCCGGGCGGGGTTTCATGTTCGCGATCCCCATCGCCAACTACGTGATGAGCCGACGCTGACGCCGCAGCAGCGTGACGCCTGGGCGATTCTCGATACTTTCGACATGCTCTCTCCGAAGTTTGATCAGCCGCGTACGCAGAAGGACGTCGAAGAGGCTTTGTCCGCCGCCGGGGTCGTGAAACTGCGGTGCCTTCCCAATCCAGGAGTCAATATCGTCGGAGCGAAAAGCGAAGGCGCATAAGGCGCCAGACGTGAGGCGTCCAGAAGGCCCCCCTTTCCTGATTACCGCCTGATGCGCGCACATTGTTGTCATGTCCCTACGCACACTCTACCTCTGCTATTTCGGCCTGCGCGAACCGCTGGTACAGACACAGGTGTTGCCCTACTTGCGACAACTCACCGCTGCCGGAATTAAGGTTCACCTGCTCACCTTCGAGCCGCAGCTTCGGGAAAAGTGGAACGAGGATGAGCTGACGAACCAGCGGGCACTGCTGGCGAAGGAGGGCATCAGTTGGTTCTTTCTGCCGTACCACAAAAGCCCGTCAGTTCCAGCCACTGCTTACGACATCATGGCGGGGGCGCGCTTCGCCGTGCAACTAGCGCGGCGGGAGGGCATCGACGTGCTTCACGCACGTGCGCACGTGCCCATGGCGATGGCGCTCTGGGCCCGGCGTTTCGCGCGGGTCAAGGTAATTTTTGATATCCGTGGGTTGATGGCGGAAGAGTATGCGGACGCCGGCATCTGGACGGAAGGTTCGCTGCCGTTTCGGCTCGTCAAGAGTTTGGAGCGCGCGGGCATTCGCCGCGCCGACCAGATCGTGGTGTTGACTGAGCGTCTGCGCGACTGGTTGATCGCGCGCAAGCTGAAGAGCGCAGAGCAGATCGAGGTTATCCCCTGCTGCGTTGATTTCGCGCGCTTTGACGCGAGCCGCGCAGAGCGGGCAGACGCGACGACGCAGCACTTTGCCGCAGATCGCTTCGAGGTCGTTTACGCAGGCTCGCTGATGGGGCTGTATTTAGTCGAGGAGATGGGGCGCTTTTTCAAAGCGATTAAGGCGCAGCGGCCCGGCGCATTTCTGCGTATCCTCTCGGTCTCGCCACCGGCCGAGGGCGTGGCGGCGCTCAAGCGCGCGGGGTTGGAAGAAAATGATTTTGAGATTACGGCGGTGACGGCGGCGGACGTGCCCGAGCATCTGCGCCGTGCGCGTTTGGGGATATCTTTTCGCAAGCCTGCTTTCGCGCAGATCGCCGCTTCGCCAACGAAGATTCCCGAATACCTGGCCGCCGGACTGCCGGTTGTTTGCAATGCGGGCATCGGCGATATGGACGAACTCGTCGAACGCCAGCAGGTTGGCGTCGTCCTGCACAGCTTTGATGACGCTGCTTATCAAAAAGGGGCGACGCAGGCACTCCTGCTCGCAGAAGAAACCGGGTTACGTGAACGCGCGGTGCGGATCGCGCATCAATACTTTGATTTGACTACCATCGGTGTACGCGGTTACGTTAACGTCTACGGACGGCTTGAAGAAAATCCACTTAGATGAAGCAACTCTTGAATGCCTTCGCTTTCACCGCGTCGCTTTGATCTTAGCAGGGATAGCAGTGCGGGTTGAGAACGTTTCACTAGAAAAAAGACCGGACGTGAAAAGATGAATGTTCTGAAATCATCCGATGGCACGCAGTGGACTGCAGAGGATCGCCCCTGTCCGATCTGTGGTTCCGGAGTAGCTAGAACACTTGGCGCAAGAGGCGGGCGTGCCCACCACGAAGGTAAGGGCGTAGAGACGAATGTTGTCCGATGCAAAGATTGCAAGGTGATTTATACACAACCGACTCTAATCCCGAAATCTAACCCCTACGCAAAAGAATCGGCAGAAGAGTATTTTCAACTTCATGACTCAGACCAAAAAATATTACAGGGAGAGCGGATCGCCGTATTTGCGGAAAAAGTTCTGGGGAAGCCCGGAAGGATGCTGGAACTGGGGTGTGGGCGGGGAGAATTTCTGAAGGGCGCACTAAATCGGGGATGGTCAGCTTACGGCGTTGAAATGACCGAAGACTTTACTCGCGTTGCCAGATCTCATGGTGTCGAGGTCGAATATAGCTCCATTGAACATTGCAAATCTTTAGAACAGACTTATGACGTTGTACTCCTGGCCGCCATTCTTGAACACCTTTATGATCCCATGGAAACATTGGGAAGGATCAAAAATGCGCTGCGACCGGGTGGTCTTCTTTTCATCGACGTTCCTAATGAATCATCTCTGACTATGCGTATCGGTAACTTGTACATGCGGGCGCGTGGTAGGAACTGGGCCATCAACCTAAGTCCCACATTCTCTCCGTTTCACGTTGTCGGCTTTTCTCCCACCAGTTTACGGAATACGCTCTCTTCTGTCGGCTTCGACATCCATACCCTTAATGTGCCGAAATGGAATAATGCTTTACCTGAGGGGGCAACGATTGGGCAAAAAATAGAACGACTGGGGCTTAGCGTTGTTCAGTCCGTCGGAGCGTTGGTCGGAATGGGAGACGGGATTACATGTTGGGCAGTGCGGAAGTAGGCGACGAACCAAAAATGTAGATGACTCGCCAAAGCTCGCTCCGAATTCAAGTGATCAGTGTGCCAGCGTCCCAGGGACATGCCGTTCAAACACCTCTGGTTTTTCCAGCTTGCTTTCTCTCTTTCTCCCTTTTTGTCTTAAAAGTCTATGAAGGTTTTGGCATTAGCCTCATATCCGGTTGAGATGGCTTCGACGCGTTATCGTCTCACCCAGTTTGTAGCACCGCTGGCCGAACGCGGGATCAGTCTGGAGATCAGGCCGTTTCTGGATTCAAGGTTGACTGCCTCGCTGTACAGTCGCTCAGAGTGGCCGCGCACCACGCTCGGCTTGATGCGTGCCTCGCTCCATCGCCTTGGGGAAGTCTGGCGAGCGCAGCATGCCGACGTGTTATTTGTCCAGCGCGAAGCGATGATCATCGGGCCGCCGCTTGTGGAGTGGTTGGCGATGCGCATGGGGCGCTGTCCCATGGTGCTCGATCTCGATGACGCGACTTACGTAGCTTACCTCAGCCCCACTTATGGGCGACTGGGGAGCTCGCTCAAGTGGTTTAGCAAGACGGATGATCTGATTGGCTGGGCAAAGATCGTGACCTGCGGCAACCGCTCAATTGCCGAGTATGTCACGTCACAGGGCAAGCAGGCCGTGATTATCCCGACCGTGGTCGACACTGATCAGTTTAGTCCGCGCGCCGAACCCCGGACGGAAGATGTTCCAGTCATCGGCTGGGTCGGCACGCACTCCACTTATCAATATCTGGCTTCGATCTTTCCCGTGCTGCAGCGTTTGGCGCGCACGCATCGGTTTCGGTTGAAAGTCATAGGCGCGGGACGAGAGCAGATCATGATCCCAGGCGTCGAGATTGAAAACCTCGCTTGGAGGCTGGATCGCGAGATCGCGGATTTTCAGTCGTTCGATATTGGCCTTTATCCGATCGTTGAAGACGACTGGTCTGTTGGTAAATCGGGTTTCAAGGCGGTGCAGTACATGGCTGTGGGTGTGCCTTTCGTTACCACGCCGGTGGGCGCGTGCGCCGAGATCGGCGAACCACTCGTCACACATCTCCTGGCGCAAACAGAGGATGAATGGTACGCGGCTTTGTCGCAGTTACTCACGGACGAACACCTGCGACGACGCTTGGGAGCAGCCGGCCGCCGTCATGCAGTTGAGCGCTATACCGTCGCGGCGCAAGCGCAGAAACTGGCAGACGTGTTTCATGAAGCGATGCGCACTTGAAATCGTGACGTTAGATAGCCAAAGTTTGAACTCTGAACCTCCGACCACAGACCGTCCGTATCCTGACGGCGTGCCCACGGAGGGCCGCCCGCCACATTTGAGGTAGTGATGGCCTCGCTCTGAATGGTTGGTATTGTCATATTTTTGACGCGACCGAATTGGTTTTGTGCGATGCGCCGGCCCTTAGGGTTGTGATATTTTACTTGTTTCGTTTGGGGGGGGATTTTGTGTACATACCTGGCTTAACAACGCTCGAAAATTCCGCTGCCACGCCTATCCATGCGGCACGCCGGGAGACGCGGCTTTGGCGTCTGCGGGATTATCGGCGACACCAGACGGAATTCTCAGTCATCAAAGATACTTCTAGGAGAAATCATGTCGACAGACGGCTGTTGAAATTTCTGCGCTGCCCGGATTGCGGCGGAGACTTAAATCTGGGCGCGCTGGAGTTGAGCAGCGTTGCCGGAAGTGAAGAAATATTGAAAGGGTTACTGAATTGTGCGCTGCCTGCTGTTATACTGCACTGTCAAACACAACCCTTTCAATAGCCTGGGATGTAATCCGACTCTGAACATGCGGCTGCTTGCAATTGTCCCCAGCGTTTACGACACGTCGCCCGGACAGCGCTTCCGTCTCGAACAGTGGGAGCCTTATCTGCGCAATCTCGGTGTTGAGATTACGTATGAGCCTTTTGAGGATCCCGAGCTCAGCGCAACTCCCCACAAGCCTGGAAAAGTAACCAGGAAGATGCGTTTGATTGCGAGAGCTGTGGGCCGTCGCGCATCTCTTCTGCGCAAGCTTCGCAATTACGACGCTGTCTATGTTTTTCGTGAAGCTGCGCTTTTCGGACCTCCAATTTTTGAACGCCTTGGCCACCGTTCGGGCGTGCCGCTGATTTTCGATTTTGATGACGCCGTTTTTGTCCCTTATGTGAGCCCTTCGAATGGGTATTTGAGTTATTTAAAGTTTCCCGCGAAAACGAAAACTATTTGCCGGCTCGCAACTCATGTTATCGCCGGTAATCCTTATCTTGCCGATTACGCGCGTCAAACGAATGATAATGTTTCGATCGTGCCGACGACGATCGACACTGAAAAATATGAAGTGGTGCCCCGCAAGGACAACAGCGTTCCGGTGATTGGTTGGAGCGGAAGCTTCAGTACCGTGCAACACCTCGACTCGTTGGCTAGAGCTCTACGGCGTCTGGCCCAGAAGGAAAACTTTCGCCTGCTGGTAATCGGCACATCGGTGTACAAAATCGACGGCGTTGACGTGGAAGCTTTGCCGTGGCGGTCGGCGACAGAGGTGTCTGATCTTCGCCAGATTGATATCGGGATCATGCCCTTGCCGGACGAGGCCTGGAGCCGGGGCAAGTGCGGCTTAAAAGCATTGCAGTACATGGCGCTGGGCATTCCCACTGTCTGCTCGCCCGTAGGTGTTAACTCGGAAATTATTCAGGACTCGGTCAATGGCTTTCTCGCGGCCACGGAAGATGAATGGGTGACGAAGTTGTCGCAGTTACTTCACGACGCAAAGCTGCGCGCTCGCCTCGGCGCAGCAGGACGCGAGACGGTGGAAGCAAAATACTCAGCCGCCGTGCAGGCTCCGCGTGTTTATGAAATCCTGCGCTCAGTGGTTGCTGAGGCGGGTGCGCGGCAGAACGAGTCTGTCGAAGCGCAAAAGAAGAGCTTTGGCAGAAAGGACGTCCAGGGAATATGAACATTCTGGTAACCGGAGGCGCCGGCTTTATCGGTTCTCACCTGGTTGACGCATTGATTGAGCGAGGTCATCGCGTACGTGTGCTCGATGCGCTCGTATCGCAGGTGCATGAGGCTGACGAACCTCAGCACCTTAATCCGCAGGCTGAATTCATGCGCGGCGATGTTTGTGACCGCGAAGTGCTGACACGCGCGCTCGACGGCGTCGAAGCCGTCTATCATGAGGCAGCGGAAGTGGGTGTCGGCCAATCGATGTATGAGATTCAGAAGTATGTGCGCGCCAACGATCTTGGGACGGCCGTTCTCCTCGAAGCTTTAAGCGAACGACGAACACAGATCCGTAAACTGATTGTCGCTTCTTCCATGTCGATCTACGGCGAAGGAGCGTACGAATGTTCGAGTTGCGGCGTCAAACATCCCCATCTCCGCGATACGTCGCAATTGTTGGCTCGTCGATGGGAGTTTTCCTGTCCCACTTGCACGTCGCAGTTGAAACCGCTGCCGACTAATGAAGACAAACCCTTGTTCCCCACGTCGGTTTATGCAATCACAAAACAGGATCAGGAACAGTTCTGTTTAGTTGTCGGGCGAGCCTACGGAATCCCTACGGTGGCGCTCCGCTACTTTAACGTGTACGGAACGCGCCAGGCGCTCTCGAATCCTTACACCGGCATTTGCGCAATTTTTTCGTCGCGCTTGCTCCAGGACCAGTCTCCCATGATCTTCGAAGACGGTGAACAAACGCGTGACTTCATCCATGTCAGCGACATTGTGCAGGCGAATCTGCTGGCGCTCGAAAAAGACACTGCCGACTACCAGTCGATAAACGTAGGCACCGGACGTGCGACCTCCGTACGACAGGTTGCGAAGCTGCTTACTGAGGGACTCGGCAAGGATTTGCAGCCGGAAGTGGTGGGCAAGTATCGCGAAGGCGACATCCGTCACTGCTTCGCTGATATCTCACGCGCACGTAAACTGCTCGGATACGAGCCAAAGGTTTCACTGGAACAGGGCATTCCAGAACTCCTCGGCTGGGTCAGAGAGCAAAGCGCAACGGACCGTGTGGCGCAGGCAACCGTGGAATTAGAATCGCGCCAGCTTGTGCGCTGACGATTAGCTGATCCCCACCAGGTAAAAGAGAGGCCGATGTATTTAAGACTGCTCGAGTTTTTGCGCTGCCCTTCCTGCCAGTCGCCGCTTAGTGTCATTCCGTTGCAATCAGAGAGTGAGGCGAACGGCGGGGAGATCTCGAGCGGAGTTCTCCACTGCGCCGCAGGCTCGCATTGGTTTCCGATTGTGCGGGGAATTCCGCGCCTGCTGCCCGATTCTATTCAGGAACATTGGCCAACTATTCAAGAGCTGACTCCCGACCCGGCGCCTGAGTCTTTGCGACCACTCGTCGAAAGCGTGAACGCTACGCAGTCCGTCAACTATCATCAGCAGACGAGGGAGAACTTTAGTCACGAGTGGGACTATCACGAGCTTGGCGGCAAAACCTGGGGCATGCAGCTTTCCGATCGAGTGCAATGGTTTTTTCTCGAACCGCTGCACATTCCGCGGGAAGAGTTACGCGGCAAAGTCATGCTCGATGCCGGCTGTGGCAACGGTAGTCAGTCGGTCGCTTACACTGCGTTGGGGCTCGAAGTGATAGCCGTGGACCTGAGTTCGGGACTGGAGAAGGGTTATGCCTATCGACGGCTGCATGCCGGAGCTGATCCGGCGCGCGTGCATTTCGTGCAGGCTGACTTACAGCATCCGCCGCTGGCGCCAAACAGCCTCGACATCATTCATTCGGCCGGCGTCCTGCATCATACGCCGGATACACTGACTACCTTCCGCGCGCTGCGCCCGCTCCTGCGCCCGGGAGGCACCTTCTATGTTTGGCTGTACAAGTACGAGAAATGGGTCACACCGATAGTCAACTCGATCCGAGCTGTCTCGACAAAAATTCCCCCGGCCGCCTTTGCCCGCATTGCTGACCTGATGGCGTTACCGTTTATTGGCTTCTGCAAAACGGTGAATGCCCTGAACATTCGTGAGTATCCCAAACTGAGCCGGCGCGAAGCCGCTCTTGCTTTGATGGATATCTTCGGGGCTCCTTACGCTTACTACCACTCATTTGACGAAGTGCTGGGTTGGTACAAAGCTGCCGGCTTTAGCGAAGTCTGGCCTTGCGACGATGGACGCCGCGGCTTTGGAGTCTGTGGACGCGACGGTGCTGCGGAGCAGGCGGGCGGATTTGACACCGGCGGCCAGCGACCTTCTAAGGCTTTGTCGCAAACTGCGAGTGCGCGCATGATGCAAGAGGAAAGTGCTTAATGTATATCCTGGGGTTAACGACGCTTGGGGACTCTGCCGCTACGCTGATTCACGATGGCGAGATTGTGGCAGCTGCGGAAGAGGAGCGCTTTTCGCGACGTAAGCACCACAGCGGTTTTCCCTACCATGCGATGCAGTATTGCCTGGAGGAAGCAGGCATCAAGATCGCCGACGTGGCACATGTCGGACTCTACTGGAAGCCCTGGGTGCTTCGTCACAAGGCGCTGCAGGCTTTGAAGTCAGCGATTATTTCACGCGACATGTTCAAGGCCCGCGTGGATCGGGGCGTGGCGCAGGTGGGCGAAAGTTACCTGGGAATGCTGCGGCATCCACAGTTGATTCGCAAACACTTTGGTCCGGGTAATTTTCGTTTTCATTTTCTCGAGCATCACCAATGCCATGCTGCCAGCGCGTTCTATGTTTCCGGTTTCGACCGGGCTGCGATCATGACGTGGGACGGCACCGGCGAAGACACAACGACGCTCTTCTCCCAGGGCGAAGACAAAAACATCAAGGTCCTGAAAAGGATCAAGCTTCCTCACTCGCTGGGGCAGTTCTATTCGGCAGTTACCAACTTTATCGGGTTCGATATGTTCGGCGGCGATGAGTGGAAAGTGATGGGACTCGCAGCTTACGGTAAACCTGAGTACTACGATTTTCTGGCGCGGAAGGTCCTGACGGTCAACGGCAATCACGATTTTCATCTCAACATTCGAGTGCTCGACCATCATCTGGCGAAGCATTACCAGTTTGGCGAAGAGATCAGCAGAGAGCTCGGGCCACCGCGACGTCCCGACGAGGAATTGACGGAGCGTCACTGGAACATCGCGTCGAGCGCCCAGAAAGTTTTGGAAGACACAGCGCTACATCTGCTGCGCGGACTCTACGGACAGACCGGCGAAGAGAACTTGTGCATGGCCGGCGGTGTGGCATTCAATTCTGTCATGAATGGCCGAATCATGACCGAGTCGGCCTTCAGGAATTATTTTGTGCAACCGGCCGCCGGTGATGCGGGATGTTCCCTGGGCGCCGCTCTTCTGGTTCACCACAAACTGCTGGGGCAGCCGCGTAAATTCAAAATGGAGCATGCCTATTACGGTCCGGGCTTCACTTCAGAGGAATGCCGGACCGCCCTCAATGAAGCAGGTTTGAAATTTGAAACTCTGCCGGATGTAGAGATGCTGCCGCGCGTGGCGCAGATGATGGCTGATGGCGCGATTATCGGCTGGTTTCAGGGGCGCATGGAATTCGGGCCGCGGGCCCTCGGCAACCGCAGTTTCATCGCTGATCCGCGCCGCGGCGATATGCGCGAGCTGCTGAATAAGAAGGTCAAACTCCGTGAATGGTTTCGGCCGCTGGCTCCGTCAATGAAAGAAGAAGTGAGCGCTGAAATGTTCGGCAGGCCGCATCATGATCCGTTTATGATTACCGTCTTACACGTCAGCGGAAATCAACGAGAACGCTTTCCCGCGGTGGTACATGTAGACGGCACCGCGCGGCCGCAGACAGTAAGTCGCAAGACCAATCCACGTTACTGGTCTCTGATTACAGAGTTTGAAAAACTGACGGGCTGCCCGATGGTCTTGAACACTTCATTCAACATTCAGGAACCGATTGTTTGCCGCCCGCAGGATGCGATTAAGACATTCACGAGCGCGAGTTTCGATGCACTCGTGCTGGAAGATCATCTGGTTCTGCGCCAGTAGCGCAAATGAGGCTCCGAAAAACCTGTCCGCAGATTGCGCAGATTACACAGATGGATGGAAGACAGCTAACTCGGTGAATCAGAAGTACTGGCGCGTGCTTACCGATTAGCAAAGTAAATTTGCCTGGTTTTCAATCTGTGTAATCTGCGGATACCTTCTGATCGTTTTCCTCTCATGCACTATCATCTGATTGGGATTTGCGGGACCGCTATGGCCTCGCTCGCGGGTATGCTCCAGGCGCGCGGCGCCCTCGTCACCGGTTCTGACGAACATGTGTATCCGCCGATGTCCACTATGCTGGCATCGCTGGGCATCGAGGTAAAGCAAGGCTACAGTCCGAATCACCTCATTCCCAGTCCCAATTGCGTGGTGATCGGCAACGCTATTCCGCGAGGCAATGCCGAAGTCGAGGAGACGTTAAATCGCAAACTGCTTTACCGCTCTCAGGCGGAAGTAGTTAAGGAAGAGTTTATTCGCGGCCGTCGTTCGCTTGTGGTCGCCGGTACACATGGAAAGACTACGACGACGGGCATCGCCGCCTGGGTGCTCGATCAAGGCGGGCTGGATCCCACCTTTCTGATTGGAGGCATTGCGCAAAATTTCGGCGTCAGCTTTCGCGTTACAAACAGCGACTACTTCGTGATCGAAGGAGATGAATACGACACGGCCTACTTCGACAAGGGTCCGAAGTTTATGCACTACCTGCCGGAGCTCGCAATCGTCAATAACATCGAGTTTGATCACGCTGACATCTACGCGGACCTCGCCGCAGTAAAACTAGCCTTTCGCCGGTTAATGAACCTCGTGCCTGCTAATGGGCGGTTGATCGCCGGCTGGGACAATTCGAACGTTCGCGACGTTGTTACTTCCTTCGGTCCGAGACTCTTCACCCAACTTGAAACATTCGGAATGGGGGACGCAAAATGGCAGATCCGAGATGCCGACTACACCGGCACCCTTTCGAGCTTCAAAGTTTTTCGTGAAGGGAAGGAATGGGCCCGCTTTCAAACGCCCCTGATCGGCGACTTTAATCTTCTTAATTGCCTTGCGGTAATTATTGCTGCCGACGCCTGGGGCCTTAACCGAGATTCGATCGCCGCAGCTCTTTCAAGCTTCAAGAATGTACGGCGTCGTGCAGAGGTACGGGGAGAAGCGCGGGGCATTACCGTGATCGACGATTTTGCTCATCACCCAACGGCCGTCCGGGAAACTCTCAACGCCCTCCGTAATAAATATCAGCAGCGGCGTCTTATAGCCGTCTTTGAACCTCGTTCATGGTCATCCCGACTTGCAGTGTTTCAGAATGAATACGCCCAGGCTTTTACCGCCGCCGACTATGTGATCATCGCCAATGTCTTCGACAGTCAGAAGGTTGTGGAAAAGGGTCGAATGCTTGATACGGATAAGTTGATAGAAGGCATTGCGCAACTGAGCAAGCCGGCAATGGCATTGCCCGGCGCCGACGAGATCATCGTTCACCTGCTTGGGGAATTACGCGAGGGAGATGTCGTAGCGATAATGTCTAACGGCGGGTTTGGCGGAATCCACGAAAAGTTACTGGCGGCTCTGGAAGCACACGATCGTTAATCCGATTGGGTTCCACTTGGATTCTCTCGCGCCGGTTTCACAACCAGCATTGGCAGCGGCAAACCTTTGGCGCCCTCTTTCGTTGGCGCAATCTCTACTCGCGAAGTGAGCACGCGGCGAATCCGCCTAGGCAGCAATTTGGCGGTCATCATAGCCATGGCTTCAACGAGTTGCACCACATCGCCGCCACCATTCCAGTGTTCCCGCACCACATCCGGATCAGTGCGATCGACCAGCCGCAACAAAGTGATCGCAATCAGGTAAGCATCATCAATCTGGCCTACGAAGGGAATGAAATCGGGAATTAGATCCAACGGCACAATGGCATAGAGAATCGCTCCTGCGACCAAAGCCTTTTCGGTCTTCGGCACGCGTGCATCGGTCAGCAAGCGCCCGCAAAGCAGCACCGTGTGGGGGATGAAAAGCAATAAATTCTTGAGTCGCGAACGGGCCATTAACGTTGCCATGAGTGTCTCCGATCAACTCGATTCTTACGACCAGATTTTGATTTCGGTGTCTAAAGTTAACACGACTCACTTCCGGCTCAAACACTTGTTCTCTCATTGCGAGTTGGTTAGACTCCCTTCCGATAATCTCCAGACCAGCTAACCCTATGAACATACTAGAAACAATTCGGCAGCGTGCTGCCGGCAGGCCACAACACATTATTCTGCCGGAAGGCGATGACGCACGCACCGTCGTCGCGGCCGCGACCTGCGTTCAAAAAGGAATCGCTCGAATCACGCTGCTGGGAAATGAGATCACCATTCGCGAAACGGCTGAACGCGAACGAGTTGATCTCGGCGGCGTTACAGTAATCGATCACAAGAGCGCTGCTGATTTCGAGAAGATGGTAGCGACATTTCACGATTTGCGCCGAGCCAAGGGATTGATGGCAGACGAAGCGCGGACCACCCTCGCCGATCCGCTCTATTATGGAAACCTCATGGTCCGCCTTGGCGCCGCAGACGGCTCCGTCGCCGGCGCTACGAACACTACATCTCACACGGTGCGCGCCGCACTGCTTTGTATTGGCGTCCGTCCCGGCTTCAAATTGGTCTCCAGTTTTTTTCTAATGGCGCTCAACGATCGCAACTTCGGGCACAACGGAGCACTTATCTTTGCCGATTGCGGAGTAGTCATCGAACCGACCGCTGCGGAGTTAGCTGAGATTGCGCTTGCCTCAGCAGATTCATGTCTCGCATTGCTCGGCACCGAACCGCGCGTTGGCATGCTTTCATTTTCTACGAAGGGCAGCGCCAGGCACCGGCTGGTTGATAAGGTTGTCGAAGCAACTCGGACCGCAAGGGCGAGAGCTCCAGAGCTCGTGATTGATGGCGAACTGCAGGCTGATGCTGCATTGGTGGCGGCCGTGGCTGATTCGAAGTCGCCTGGTTCCCCGTTGGCCGGACGCGCCAACGTCCTTATCTTCCCCGATCTTCAATCCGGCAATATCGCTTACAAACTCACTGAACGGCTTGCGGGAGCCACCGCTATCGGTCCGATATTGCAGGGACTCGACAAACCGGCTAACGACCTTTCGCGCGGCTGTAAAGCTGAAGACATCGTCGACGCTGTGGCGATTACTGCGGTACAGGCCCAGGCACGCAAGTCCCGTTGATTCGTCACTCCGTTCCCCAGGCAACGCTTAATGGGTTGACCCGGCATCCAAGGTGTCAAATCAATTCCCAACAATTCAGGTCTGACTTTGCCTACAAAATCCATTCTTCTGACTCTATTGCTCCTCGTTACTGGAACACTTAATTCCGCGTGGTCGCAGGCGGGGCGAAGACCGTCGCCGACACCTACTCCGCCAAGCGAAGAACAGGAGCCCGTGCGGGTCTTCACAGAGGAAGTTCGTTTGCCCGTAATCGCGCTTGATCAATATGGCCATTACGACCCCACGCTCGAGCCCGATGACGTACTTGTCCTGGAAGATGGCGTGGCGCAGCAAATCAGAAGTGTGCGACACATCCCCGCCAACGTTTTGCTGGTGCTGGACACAGGCGGTGAGTTGAGTGGTCTCGGAGGATCGTCGAAAAAAACTTCGCTGACGCGCGATGTCGCCATCGAGTTGCTAAGCCAGGTCAAGGAAGGAACGTCGCTGGCTGTGATGCAGTTCAGCAACTCAGTTGAGCTGCTTCAACCCTGGACTGTAGACAAGAGCGTCGTAATGAAAATATTGAAGACGAAGTTGTCGTCCGGAAAGCGGGCCCGCTTTTCGGAGGCACTGGTCGCAGCGGCAAAATTTCTGAAGGACCGCCCTGAGGGAAGTCGCCATGTTGTCCTGATAACCGACGGCGTTGACACGCCCGGAGCGAGAACCAGTCGCGCAGAAGGCATCAAGCAACTCGCCGCCGCTCGAGCGACTGTTCATATCATCAGTTATACCGAATTTGTGCGTCAGGAAAGAAAGGGTAGAACCGCGGGTATCTCCAGCGGCCAGGTCTCGCCGGCGCGCGATCCAATCACAGCAACCGATCCGACTCTGCCGCCGGGAACGACCCGCAATCCTTCGTTCGGCATCGGCATTCGTTTCGATCCGGCAATGAAGCGACAGAGGAAGGCCTATGAAGCAGAGGTCAAAAAGAGCCAACAGATTCTGACTACGCTTGCCGACGAGATGGGTGGGCGAATTTTTCTACCGAAGTCGGACGAGGAAATGTTGGCGCAGGCGAAAGAAGCGGCGCGCGAGATTGGCGCGGAGTACGTCGTTACCTATCGGCCTAAGCGGTCGTTGGCATCTGCAAAACAAGGCGAGTATCGAAAGGTAGAGGTGGCTTCGCGCAGGGTGGGGTTGAGCTTGCGTTCGCGTCGAGGTTACGTGGTTCCATCGGAGCGCAATGAATAAAAAGGGCTTGAAGAAGTTGCTCTAAGTAACCAGGACTTCCAGTTGCGATTCGAGCGACTGGACCACGCGGCGAACTTCGGGATCTTCAGACTTGGGCAACAAAGAACGTTTGTGTAGTTCGTCCCAGTCCTGCTGCGGGACTCGATGGAAAGCTTCCACAACCTTCGGATCAAACTGTCTCCCACTCCATTCGTCCAGTTCGTCAGCGGCTTCCTGATACGATTTTCCACGTCGATACACGCGATCGCTTGTAATTGCGTCGAAGGCGTCAGCAACTGCAAAGATCCGCGCGCACACATCGATCTCTTCGCCTCGAAGTCCGAGCGGATAGCCCGAGCCATCCCACTTCTCGTGATGCTGACCAACTACGCACGCCGGTCCTTCCAGAAACTCAATTCCTCGCAATATCTGCTGTCCGTGTTGAGGATGTTCACGCATTCTCACCCACTCTTCTTCAGTAAGCTTTGATGGCTTGCGGAGGATCAAATCAGGCACCCCAATCTTTCCGATGTCATGCAATAGAGAGCCAAACTCGAGCGACTTCATCTGTTCCGGGGTCAGACCGTATTCGCGACCCAGGCGGAGGCTATAAGTCACCACTCGTTCTGAATGACCATGCGTCTCGGAGTCTCTCGTCTCCAGCGCTGCGGTCAGGGCTTTCAATGTCGAGCGGTAAGCGTCTTCGAGTGAATTCAGGGCCTGATCGAGTTCCGCCGTGCGCTGTTCCACCAACTCTTCCAAATGGTTTTCATAGCGCTGTTTCGCAACGATCAATTCGTTATGTTCGAGCGCTCGCTTGACCACTGCTTCAACCTGTCGCAGGTCAAAGGGCTTCATCAGGTAATCGAACGCCCCTAAACGCAAAGCACCGATCGCGCTCTCTACCGTCTGCATGCCGCTGATCATCACCACTACGGCATTGGGAGACACGCTCTTCGCACGGGGAAGCATTTCTAGACCGCTCATTCCGGGCATGGTGATGTCGCTGATTACTAACTGAAACTCACTCTCCGCCAATCGCTCAAGCGCTGCGTCCGCCGATTGCGCGGTTAAGCAGTCGTGGTCGTCGCTGAGCAGATCGGAGAGAATTTCGGTTATTTCAGGCTCGTCATCAACGATGAGAATCCTTGACCGGGCGTCACCTGTCATGTTGGTAGCTCTCCTGATTATCGCGGGCTGAAATCGCAGTTAGTTACTGAAAGTACCTATCCGTGAGATGTTTAGGGGGTCGCCCGGGAGGGGCTGCGTTGGAGATAATGCCGCCCTGCTCTGCGGCAGGTCTTGAGATTCTAGCGTTTTTAGCCCGGAGTGGCAAACATGTTTTTGCATAGGGTCGAATGCCAAGCAGGAGGGTCGCTTGTTTATCGGGGTGGTGGTGCGTTTGGAAGTGACCTTGTCGGGTTAGATGGATCTGGTGGGTTCTACCGAGGGCAGACAAAAGAGCCCCTCCTGGGTGGGAGGGGCAACTTTCATGGGGACTAGTTAGATTTAGGAGCTTAGTATCTGGCCGACCTGCGGCGCTTGCGAATACCGTAAGTATAAACGGCCGCACCGCCACCGCCGGCGGCGGCGCCAATCAGGGCGCCTTTCTTACCGCCAGCAATCCCGCCGATGAGGGCGCCGGCTCCTACGCCGCCCGCCGTCGTCAGCTTATCCCGATGCTTTTGCCAGAAGCTGCGACCGTGTTTGTGGCCATCCCCGACGCAAGCGTAATGAGTATGGGTAACGTTGCTATGCCTGTGCCGGAGTCGGCCGCATGTCCTGGCCGAGGCCGGGACCGCCATCAGCATGAGCATGGTTAGCACTACCAAGACGGCAAGTGTTTTTCTCATATTTCTTCCCTTTCAAAGTTAAGACTTTTCTTACGGGAGAGTTCTGTTCACATCTTCAGGGGGGCACCTCATTCTAGGGAGAAGCCGCTTGACTGTCCAGCTGAACTGCCTGGCAACTCATGAGTGTGGGCTAAGTAGCTCAAACTAAGTGACCTTAGGGTTACGAATCAAAAACTCGCGGCCGGTTGCGCCGCGGAAAAAGAGACCGTATTATCTTGAGCGCAAAGCCGGAGTGGCGAAATTGGTATACGCACCAGACTCAAAATCTGGCGAGGTCAAACTCATGTCGGTTCGAGTCCGACCTCCGGCACCATTCACATAGCTCCTCTTAATGAATCATTCTCCACATGCCTGGTTACCTGACCTGGTATACACAGGCCGAACCTTCAAACCCAATTCAGCCATCGTTACTGATTCTGGCGGCGCTATCACGCACGTCGGTCCTCTGGACGACGCCGGGAATGTCGTGCGGCTGCGAAATCGCGCCGTGCTGCCCGGCCTTGTCAACGCCCACTCGCATGCGTTTCAACGCGTGATTCGCGGCCGGACTGAATACCGCACCGAAACCTCAAAAGACAGTTTCTGGACCTGGCGCGAAATGATGTACAGCGCCGCTACCAGACTAACGCCCGAAGACCTCTATGACGCTTCGCGCATGTCATTTCTGGAAATGGCACTGCGCGGCATCACTACGGTGGGCGAGTTTCATTATCTTCACAACCAGGCCGACGGTTCGCCCTATGAAGATCCTAACCTGCTCGCGAAACAGGTTATTCGTGCCGCGCGCGATGTGGGTTTGCGAATCGCGCTCTTGCGCGTCGCTTATGAACGTGCCGGACATCATGCGGAAGCAAACCCCAGGCAGGCTCGTTTCATCGAGAAAGACCCCGAGCTTTACCTGACCCGTTTAGAAAAACTGCGCTCCGATTTTTCCGGGAGGGAGGGGGAAGTCTGGGTGGGAGTTGCGCCGCATAGTGTCCGAGCCGTGTCGCTGGAGTATCTCAAGGCAGTGGTAAGTTTTGGCAACGAAGCGAAGTTGCCAATCCACATGCACGTGGCCGAACAACCAGCGGAAGTCTCTGCATGTATCGAGGAGCACGGAAGGTCGCCGATTGCCTTACTCGACACTGAGGGTTTACTCAGCGAACGATTCACCGGCGTCCACGTTATCCATATAACCCCTAAAGCCGCTCGGATGATCGCTGATGCCGGTGCAATGGTCTGCGCCTGCCCAACAACCGAACGCAATCTTGGTGATGGCATCGTTCCGATTGACACCCTGTTCAAGGAAGGCATCGGCGTCTCACTGGGAACCGATAGTCAGACTCAAATCGACTTGTTGGAAGATGCGCGGGAACTTGAGTATCACTTGCGGCTTCAGAAGCTCGAGCGCGCTGTTCTTGCAGAACCGAACGATGATGGGAGGTCCGCCCTCGCTGCCCGGCTCTTTGACTGCGCCACCGTCAACGGTGCGCTGAGTTTGAATGCGCCCGGCGCTGTGCTCGAAGCGGGCCATGCCGCGGATTTCTTTACTGTTAACCTCGACGATCCGTCAATCGCGGGCGCTTCGCCGGACGACCTGCTTACTGCGATCGTCTTTTCGCTGAACGGCACAGCGGTTAGAGACGTCGTGGTCGGCGGCAAGCGCATCGTCGAAGACGGAAGACACTTCGCTCACGATGAAATTACCGACAGATTCAAAACGCTCCAAAAGAAACTCTGGTGCTGAGGCTTGCGTTAGCACACGCCTGACAAACTCCGAACAAACCAAACGCAAGATGACCGTGAAGCAAACTTTATCCGAACTGGTGGCTATCGACTCTGTCTCGGCCCGCTCGAACGTGGAGATTGCCGGCTATCTGATTCGCCGCTGCGAATCCCTGGGATTCACGGTAAAGCGTTTTTCATATCTGGATGACGACAAAATTGAGAAAGTGAATTTGATTGCTTTGGCCGGCGCCGACTTCTCAACCATGCCGGTTGTTGAACTGGCGCTCGTGGGACACACCGATACCGTCCCTTACGATCCCAACTGGACTGAGGCTACAAATCTCATCGAACGTGACGGAAAGTTGTATGCGCGGGGCGCCTGCGACACCAAGGGATTCATCGCCGCCGCACTCACGGCTCTGGAGGAGACTGACAGAACGAAGCTGCGTCGCCCTCTCGCCCTGATCTTTACGGCAGATGAAGAAGTCGGACTCCTTGGCGCTAAACGGCTGGCGGAAGCCAAGCCGCTTCGGGCGCGTTACAGCATTGTCGGCGAACCCACTTCACTGCAACCGATGCGAGCGGGCAAGGGTTACTGTCTGGCTGAAATCATCGTGCGCGGACGTGAAGGCCATAGTGCTTATCCGGCGCTTGGCGCTTCGGCGATTTTTCGCGCGGCTCGTTTGATTACCAGAATTGAGGCGATAGCTAAGCAACTCGAGAATGAACAACACGCTGATTTCGACCCACCCTTCACCACACTCAACGTCGGTCTCGTTCGGGGTGGTACCGCCAAGAATGTGACTGCCGGCGAGTGCCGGATTACGTTGGAATGGCGGCCGATTCCCGATCAGCAGCCGGGACGCGTGCTCGAACTGCTCGACGAAGCTGTCTTGAAAGAGAAGCAAAAGGATCCTGATTTCATCTGCGAAATCAACGCCAGTCGCGCTGATGCTGGATTTGAGGTTCAGTCCAGCTCTCGCCTGGTTCAAATGCTGGAACGATTGACGAACCAGAATGCCGGCACGGTTGCATTCGGCACTGAGGCGGCTCAGATGATGGAGCTGGGCGCCGAGGCCGTAGTGCTGGGGCCGGGAAACATCCGCATAGCCCACCGAACTGGCGAATTTGTTCCTATTGATGAGTTAGAACGTTGTACTGCAATTCTCGCTCAAGTCATTAGTCAGCTTTGCGCTTAGAGGCTTCCCAATTGGTCTTCTTCGGACAACTATTCCCCCGTTATTACATCGAACTGCCGGCATCTCGAAATTGACTTGCACGGTTAGCGAATGAATAGCCGAGGAACCATCGACCGGATTAGAATCGCCACGCCCTGCCCCGTGAGTTGGGAGAAAATGAGGGGCGATAGTCGAGTCAGGCACTGCGACCATTGCCAATTGAATGTCTATAACATTTCCTCGCTCAGTCGTAGTGAGGCCGAAGCGCTGGTCATGTCAAAAGAAGGAAGGTTTTGTGCGCGGCTCTATCGACGCAGCGATGGAACGGTTCTCACGAGGGATTGTCCAGTTGGACTACGCGCAATGCGCAGACGGATTTCCAAAATAGCGGCGGCGATTTGTGCGATAGTCGGCAGTTTGACTTCGCCGGCACTCGGCCAAAATCAGAAGGGACTCAACGAGAAGAGCACGTCGCAAACCAGGAGAAGACTCGAGGACGCTTCCAATTTCCAGGAAACGATATTTTCAGGAACGGTGTTGGATCC
Organism: Pyrinomonadaceae bacterium; assembly: GCA_051000815.1. Classification (GTDB taxonomy): domain Bacteria; phylum Acidobacteriota; class Blastocatellia; order Pyrinomonadales; family Pyrinomonadaceae; genus PSRF01. The sequence goes on along the minus strand of JBPCNX010000047.1, from coordinate 60,440 downwards.
CGTCGGTGCGGTGATTCCATCCGCGATCGTCCTCCTTCAAAACCAGATCACCAAAGACATTCAACAGACGACTGCAAATGAGAATGGCCTATTCCAGTTTACCGGGATGGCTCCGGGAAAGTATCTCTCAAAATAGAATCACCTGGCTTCGCCAAATATCAATACAAGAATTTCGAACTAAAGAAAAACCAGGCAGTGCGTATCGAGGTGATCTTACTGGTTGATTCTGAAGTCGCCTGGCTTGGAATCGTCGATGAATCATCGCTGATTAATACTCCTCCGGGAACGACCACTATTACTGAAAAGCTTTTTCGCAGTCTGCCGCATTAGTATCAAAAATGAATCGCGCAGTATTACTTTCACTCCGACCTGTTTTACTCGTAACCATTGCGGTGGTTTGCTCGCTCGCGGGTTTCGCCCAGTCTCAAATCAAACCGCTGACCAGCAAAGAGGTGGTGAGTCGCGTTTATGAATTGCCGAAGCACCCGGAACGGCGCGATTCAATTGTTGAAGAAATTCGCACGCGCGGAATCGGCTTTCCGCTGACTTCGGGCCTCCGTTCGCTGGTCGCCACAAAGAGCGGGAATGATCCACTCTTGCGGCGGACGCTGGAAGAGGCGGAACGCCGTCGTTTGAACCCGACCGCCTCCGCACTTCCTCCCGCGAGTGAGGCAAATGAACTCCTCGAGCGCGCACGCGTGGCCACGCTTGCGGCCGCGGAAGCAATGCCTGACTTCATCGTCAAGCAACTGATTAGGAGAACGATCGCTTTCGGCAGCACCAACAACTGGATTCCCCAGGACAATCTCGCTATCGCAGTTAGCTATCGAGCCAATGTCGGCGAGGAGTACAAGATACTTTCGGTCAATGGACAACCCCTGGGGCCGGACCTTAAGGAGAGCAAGGATTACAGCAAATACGTCGGTGGCGCGAGTTCCAGTGGCGTGGAATACATTTCCGCGCTTGCCGATCTCTTTCGTCCAAGCGCGCAAACCACTTTCAAGCCTGTGGACACGGACCTGTTGCAAGACCGGCGCACTGTTGTTTATGAGTATGAGGTTAAGAGACCTAACTCAACGTTGACCCTCACAGCGGATCGCACGCGAACTACCGATGTGGGCTCGCGCGGCCGCTTCTGGATCGATCGCGAGAACAATCGTGTCTTGCGATTTGAACAGATTGCTACTGAAATCCCGGCAGACTTTCCTATTACAGCTGCGAGCAGCACGATCGATTATGACTGGATTACGATCGGCGAGCGCAAATTTGTCCTGCCTATTCATTCAGAGATCTTGATAACCTCCGTAAACAAGGGCCAATCGCTTCAGAGCCGCAACGAGATCCGCTTTCGTGGTTACCAAAAGTTTGGCGCGGAATTGAAGGTCATTGATGAAATCGACGAGAAGGACTTTCCACCCGAGCAGCCTTAAGTATTGTCGGAACGCCACGCCACCTCCATTCTAACCTGTCACTTGAATCTACTGCTGACTTCTCATCAGTCGTCTGCGATAATTATCCGCGCCGAAAATTCCCTCTGCATTGTAACGGGCTGGTGTGCTGAGGCGTCGAATGATCGATGCCGGCAGCGATCAAACGCGCTGGGCAGTGGTGTTTCCCCATGAGTGAAGAGCTGGACCGAGTTACAGGAGTTCGCGAACTACCCCTCTTTCCCCTCCCGATTGTCTTGTTTCCCGGCGTGCCGTTGCCTCTGCATATCTTCGAGCCGCGTTATCGGCAAATGCTCGCTGATGTTCGTAACAGCAATGACCTCTTCGGGCTTTCCTATTTCGATTCGAGCTCTGCTCCAGGAGAACTGCCACCTGCTGGACACGTCGGTTGTGTTGCGGAGATCAGCGAGTCACAACTTCTGCCTGACGGTCGTTCAAACATTCTAACGATGGGAGTGATTAGATATCGCGTGGAAGAGTATGTTGAGCGCGGCGATCCGTACCTGGTGGCTCGGGTTAGTTTCTTTGAAGACGAAAACGAAGATGAGTCAATCCTGGGCCAGAGTTCGCGTGAAGTTGCCGAGACTTTCGCCCGCATCGCACGCGCCGTGCGTATCATTAACGACGAGCGCGCTAACCTCCCTGATATTTCCGACACGGACCCTCAGCGTCTTTCATTTCTCGTGGCCGCGGCGATTGAAGTGGATGCCGAGGTAAAACAGGAGTTGCTTGAGCTGCGTCTAACGTCTGAAAGACTGATGAGATTGCGTGACATGTTGGCGCTGGCCGTGACTAATTACGAAGAACGCGCTCGCGTTCATGAGCTGGCAAAGGGCAATGGTCACAGCGGCAGAAAGATCGAGATTGAATGACCGTGTCCGAAAGCGCTAAACAAGGTTCTCAACAGATCGACGTGCGTGTTCTTTTCTTCGGAGCCGCACGCGACGCGGTCGGTCAGGGCGAGGCAATGCTTTCCCTGAATGTGCCGGCAACCGCAGCGGCGGCCTTTGAGGACTTGCTTGCGGCTTTTCCATCACTGCATCGCTTTGGCCGTTCGTTGCTGTTTGCCATTAATGAGGAGTATGCGACTCCCGATCGAGAGGTTCGCGCTGGTGATGAGTTGGCGGTGTTCCCTCCTGTGAGCGGTGGAAGCTCAGAGAGCTTGGCTGCATCAGAGCCAGGCGAGAGCGGCTCAAGCCACGACTTCTTCTTGCTTACAAACACAACAATTGATGTCGGCGCCGTAGCGCGCCGGGTCGTTCTTGCTGAATGCGGCGCAACGGTGACGCTTGATGGTTATGCGCGCGAATGGACGGAAGGACGCCGAACGCAATATCTCGTTTATGAAGCTTACGAACCCATGGCACTGCGCGAGATGCAGCGCCTGGGACGCGAGGTGCATCAGCGGTTTTTCATTGCCTACATTGGAATTGTTCATCGCACCGGCAAGCTGGAAATTGGCGAGACTAGCGTTGTCATCGCCGTTGGAGCGCAACACCGGGGCGCGGCTTTTGAAGCCTGCGAATGGGCAATTCGCGAATTGAAACGGACTGTGCCGATTTGGAAGAAAGAGATTTTTGCGGATGGAGAGGTTTGGGTCGAAGGCGAAGGAACCAACCCATTTGATGAGTAAGACGCCCAGGGTCGCGCGTGACGCTCCGCTGGGCTTGCTTCTGTCTCACTAACTCGCGGGCGTTTCCTCAATTACCTCGTCCGCAGCTTCTACGAGTGAAGCGCTCGTGACCTTGTCGCCAACGTCAGTCTTGATCAGACGAACACCCTGAGCGCTGCGGCCCGTCTTGCGAATATGGTTCGCTTCAATGCGGATCAGCTTTGCCTGCTGCGTGATAATCATAATTTCCGAATCATCTTCCACAGGAAACACCGCGACTACCTTCCCGGTCTTCTCGGTCGTCTTCATGTTGATGACGCCCTTCCCACCGCGAGACTGCAGTCGATAGGTAGTTATGGAAGTCTGTTTGCCATAACCCTGTTCAGACACGGACAACATCCTTTCGCTGTCATCCGCCGACACCGGACACACCGAGACAACAAAGTCGTCGGGCCGCAGACTGATTCCGCGCACGCCTCGTGTAGCGCGTCCCATCGGCCTGACGTTTTTCTCGTCGAAGCGAATCGCTAATCCATTGTGTGTCGCGATAAAGATTCTCTTAGTGCCATCCGTCAACACCACATCCAGCAGCTCGTCCCCATCATCCACGTTGATCGCGATGATGCCGTTGGTGCGAATGTTCTGAAAATTGTCGAGCGAAGTCTTTTTGATCACGCCTTTACGGGTAACCATGAGCACATGTCGGCCGGCGGAAAACTCGCGTACCGGGACGACTCCCGCAAGCTTTCGATCCGAGGGAATGCTGATGAGATTAACAATTGCCTTCCCGCGCGCCGATGCCGCAGCATCCGGAACCTCGTGGACCTTGATCTTGTAGACCATGCCGTCGTCAGTGAAGATCATCAGGTAGGCATGGGTGGATGCGATAAACAGGTGCTCGACGAAGTCATCGTTCTTGGCGGCAGCGCCGAAGCGTCCCTTCCCGCCACGTCCCTGTCGTTGATAAGTAGTTATCGGCGTTCGTTTAATGTAGCCGCTGTTAGTTACGGTGATCGCCACGTCCTCGTCTGCGATCAGATCTTCAATGGAAAACTCAGCTCCCTCGTCGATAATCTCTGTGCGCCGAGCATCGCCGAACTCTTTTTTGATGTCCTCGAGCTCGGTCTTAATTACGCGGCGCAAAGCGCTTTCATTCGCGAGAATATTTTCCAGCTCAGCAATATGTTTGATGATGGACTCGTACTCATCGGTAATTTTCTGGCGCTCCAGCGCCGAAAGCCGGCGGAGCTGCAGGTCGAGGATCGCTTGGGCTTGAATTTCGGAGAAGGCCAGGCGTTCCATCGTTTTTTGCATCTTGCCCAGAAAGGTCTTCAGCGCCACATCGCCCGGCGCCCCCTTCCAGGTCTTTACCTCATTCATCGTCGCCAGCTGGCCAGTAAGCCACAAGCGAGCTTCGTCGACCGACCGCGAATTTCGGATCAGGGTAACAATGTAATCAAGGGCATCGATGGCCTTCGTCAAACCCTCCAGAATATGAGCGCGCGCCCTGGCTTTTCTCAGCTCATACTCAGTTCGACGCCGCACCACTTCGCGGCGAAATTCGATGAAGCACTCGAGCATCTGTTTCAGGTTCAGTACTCGAGGCTGACCATTCACGATGGCCAGGTTGATAACGCCAAAAGAAGTCTGCATTGGCGTAAGCTTGAAGAGCTTATTGAGAATCACCTGCGGCACCGCGTCGCGTTTCAACTCGACCACGATCCGCATCCCGGAACGATCGGACTCATCGCGCAGATCCGAAATCCCTTCCAACTTCTTTTCGTTGCTTAACTCGGCAATACGCTCGATAAGACGGGCCTTGTTAACCTGGAAGGGGATCTCAGTAATTACGATCGCATCGCGTTCCTGCGCACCGCGACCGATGCGGTCGATTCCCGCGCGAGCACGCAACTGCAAAATTCCGCGGCCTTCGGTATACGAAGTCTTGATTTCGTTACGCCCGTAGATAAAACCACCAGTGGGAAAGTCAGGCCCGGTCACGATCTTTGTCAGTGCGGTAACTGGGGTCTCAGGATCGTCCAGCAGTGCGACCGTGGCGTCGATGATCTCAGTCAGGTTATGCGGTGGAATTTTAGTCGCCATTCCCACGGCAATTCCATCGGATCCATTTATCAATAGATTGGGAATTCTCGTCGGGACTACCTTGGGCTCGCTCAGCGATTCATCGTAGTTGGGCTGAAAGTCAACCGTCTCCTTTTCAATATCCGAGAGGATCTCACTCGTAATTCGAGACATGCGTACTTCGGTGTAACGCATTGCCGCTGCGGCATCACCATCAACCGAACCGAAATTCCCCTGGCCGTCAACCAACGGATAACGCATCGAGAAATCCTGCGCCATCCGAACCATCGTGTCATATACAGCTGTGTCACCGTGTGGATGATACTTACCAATCACATCACCCACGATGCGCGCACTTTTCTTGTAGGCTTTGTTGTAAGTGTTCCCGAGTTCGTGCATCGCCCAGAGCACGCGCCTGTGCACCGGCTTTAGTCCATCCCGCACATCGGGAAGCGCGCGCCCGATGATTACGGACATCGCGTAATCGAGATACGAACGCCGCATCTCGTCTTCAATATCTATATGATTGCGTTCAGAAGTTTCCATACTCTTGACCTTTCCAGTACAATCCGCCGGACGTAAGTTGAGAAAATAAGCATCGTGGCGGCGCTTCAAGCGGCGCAAAGCACCACGGGCAACTCCTAAAATAGAGCCGTTTTATCAGGTTCGTTTCATTACCGGATTCAAGCGTTTTGATGCTCGCAGGGACAGGCAACGCATGCTCATCAAAGTGCGTGTTATTGTAGCTTTTGGCGGTCGTTTTGGCAAACTCGAAACTGCAGATAAACGCCAATAAATCAATAGTTTCAGAGGGCGCATAGATCGAAGACAAAGGGGGTTTTCCAGCCACTGAGCAGGGTCGATTTTCTAGCTGACCCGGCTCGGCAAGATTTCAAAACCTGAGATGGAGAACGAGCGGCCATGGAAACGAATTCGTGAGCGTTTGGAGCTGCAGCTACCTGTTCGAGTGCAGTGTCGCGAAACTTCGGATTTTGAGTGGGTCGAGATCACCCGCCTCACCAATGTCACTCCGTTTGGCGCCGGCTTTACGCTCAAGCGGCCCATTGAGAAAGGCCGGTTGCTGCAGATGACGATTCCGATGCCGCGACAGTTGCGGGTGTTCGACCACGTCGAAGATCAATATCGAGTATGGGCATTAGTCCGCTACGTGCGCTCGCTGGAGAAAACTAAAGAAAAGCCTCCTATGTTTGAAGTTGGTGTCGCCTTCGTGGGAAAACGCGCGCCGCGCAGCTACGAAGAGGATCCGACGAAGCGTTATGAGATTGCCGCTTCGGTAACCGAAGCGCGAACGCTTACCGAAGACCCGGAGAAAATCGTCGGGCCTTTATCGAATGTCGATAAGCGAGCCATCACCCGCCACAACATTGCCGTCGACATGTTGCTGGAAACGCTTAACGCGAACGGCGAAGTCGAACTAAAAGAAAATACGGTCACGGAAAACATCAGCAAGCAAGGCGCTACCATCTTCACAACTCTGGCGATTGCAAACGGTCGTTTCATCCGGCTCAGCAGCGAACAGTTTAAGATTACCGTGTATGCCGTCGTCAGGAGTCGTAGTACCGGCGCTGATGGAGTTCCGCGAGTTCACGTAGAATTCATCGATCGTGAGTGGCCACTTTGAAGAGTTGCCACCCGCTTGAATCCCCCGACTTTTGGTTCACCACCCAAAAACCTGATGTCAAGAACCAATCTTATCGTGATACCGCGCGAAGTTCTCCTGGTCGAAATTGATCGGCGCTGCTCATTTCCCGACTGCAATAACCGAATGTTGATTGGACTTACAAAACGTGAAGCTGCCAGTTACACAGGCTTCGAGTGTGAACACTGCCAGCGCTGGACTGATGATGAGCTAAGGGAGAAGGACATTCCGGATTGGTGGAGCGAAATCTGCGTGGTTAACCAGGCAACTCATTGATCTTTTCCCACACCAACTAGTTTGAAAACAGTGAGACCTTCAAGCGAGACAACTGCCGGGCACTCCAGGGCTGAATCTGATGTTCTGCCGCAGTCGACGATCGACCTTATTAGACCGGTCTTTAGCCTGATGGGTCGCGGTTTTTGGAACCTCCGCCAGGAAGGGTTGGAAAATATTCCGTTGGAGGGAGGTCTACTGATCGCCTCAAATCATCAGTCGTACCTCGATCCGTTTCTGATCTCCGTTCCTATCAAACGACCGTTACGATTCCTGGCTTGGAATGAGGCCCTGGAATGGCCCGTGGCCGGCAAGGTGATGAAGCTTATGGGCGCGTGGCCCCTGCAAGTGCAGAGAAGCGATCCGGGTGCTATTCGACGCTCGATTCAATGGCTGCGCGACGGCGGTGCGCTCGTGATTTTCCCCGAAGGAGGTCGCGGGTTGCCGAATGGCTCAATGGTGCGGTTCAAAGCTGGGGCGGTGCGGCTGGCGCTGGAAGCGGGGGTGCCTATCCTGCCGGTGACAATTCGCGGCGCCAATCGCGTCTGGCCGGCCGGACGTCGCATGCCGCGAATGGGAAAGATTGAGGTCGTCTACCATCCGCTTCGCCGAGTTGAACAGAAGCGTGATGAGGAGACTCGCGCGTTCGCGCGTCGAGAGAGTGAACGACTCGCCGAAATTATCCGATCAGCACTCTGAGCACAAGCGCCGTCCCGAATTCACGTGAATGCGATGCTCAAAAAGGCCAATATCAAATTGAGCCCGCGAAGCGGGTGGAATCGTAAAGCCTGGGGCGTGAGCCCCAGGTACATGACTCATCAAAACTCGTTGAGCCCGCGGAGCGGGCGATCGCGCCTTCAGCGAACTCTGTTCTGTCGCCCGCTCCACGGGCTCGCAAATCAAAACATCGGTTACCCTGGGGCTTACGCCCCAGGCTTTATGCTTTCACCTGCTGCGCAGGTTTGCTGAGAGGCGAAGCGTTCGCGTCGACGGTACCAGTGCTTTGTTCTTCGTTACTTGCCATTCAACACCTGCGTCATTGCTTCGTGAACCAGTCCGTTGCTGGCGAGCACGCGCGGAGTATAAATATCTAGTGCGCTTCCATAGAAGTCCGTCACCTTCCCGCCGGCTTCCTCAATTAACAATACTCCCGCGGCAAGGTCCCAGGGATTCAAGCCATCCTCCCAAAACCCGTCGAAGCGTCCACATGCGATGTAAGCGAGGTCCAACGCGGCTGACCCATCCCGACGCACAGCCTGGGCTCGCATGGTGAAGTTCGCAAAGTCTCGGGTGAAGTCAGGCCGCTCACGTACGTTGTAGGGAAAGCCGGTACAAAGCATGGCGCGACTCAAGTCTTCAACTGCCGAAACGCGTATCGGGCGGTCGTTTAAGGTCGCGCCGCGACCACGCTCCGCGGCAAACACCTCATTCCTCAACGGATCGTAAACAACGCCCAGTTCCAACTTACCCTCACGCTCGACTCCTATTGAAACGCAAAAACACGGATAGCCGTGCGCATAGTTGGTAGTGCCATCGAGCGGATCGATGATCCACTTCCACTCAGCTCGATGAGGATCGGCGGGATCTTCCGACGCACCGGATTCTTCGGCAAGTATGCCATGACGCGGATAGTGTGACCTGATGCGGTCGATTATCAACTTTTCGGAAGCCAGGTCTGCTTCCGTGACGAGATCGATCGCGCCTTTGTTGGATACTTGAAGGGCTCGCCCTAGACGATCGACGAGAACACCGCCGGCGTCTCGAGCGACTTGAATTACGAAGTTAAGCAATCGAAATCTCCGGGAGTGTTTACTTCGGCGGGGCCAGGCGTCTTGCAGTGAGTCTCAGGATTTCCTCTATCTGCTGATCCCAATACGGCCAGCTGTGGGTACCGGGGAGTTGTCTGAACTCATGCGGAATCTTTCGCTCAACCAACAAGGCTAAAAAATCGCGATTGGTCTGGAAAAGGAAATCCTCCGTACCGCAATCAAAATAAACAAAGGGGAGTTGTTTGATTTGTTCAGGCGAAGCTGCCCTCGTAATCCGGATCAGGTCGTTACTGAGGCGTGTGGGCGAATTCGGAGGGCCGAAAGTCTTCTGTATTGATTGACGAATGAACTCAAAGGTCTTGAGGTCGCTGTCCGTCCAGGAAGCCGCATCAAAAGCACCGCTCATCGAAGCCACCAGCGAAAATTTCTCCGGGTACTTCAAGCCAAACTTCAGGGCACCGTAACCTCCCATTGAAAGTCCGGCAATTGCTCGACCCTCACGTTCGCGGCTAACGCGAAAGCGCTGCTCAATCTCGGGAATCAGTTCCTTGATGATGTAGGACTCATACTTGTCCGTCGGAACACTGGCGCTATCCGTATACCAGCCGTTATCGCCCTCAACCATCACGATGAACACATCAAAGTGAGTGGCATAGAGCGCAACCCGAGATTTTTCCAGCCAGTTTGAGTTGTCCCCACTAAAACCGTGAAGCAGATAAATAACCGGAAAGCGTTTCTCCGCGTTGCCCTCTCGCTGATAGTTAACCGGATAAAGAATGCGATATTCGATTGGCCGCGCAAGTAAGGCACTCTTTAATTCAAACTGCTGAACGGGCGGGTCGCGTTGCGCGTGGGCAGCGAGGGGCACGAATGCAATCAGCAGCAGTGTGAGGCGAAAGTTTTTCAGTAGCTTTGTTTGCATGGTTTATTCAGCGCCTGGCAGCATCGGGATATTAATTCCCTTCTTACGCGCCGTTGTCTCCGCCTCTTCATAGCCCGCATCGACGTGCCGGGCCACGCCAATGCCAGGGTCATTCGTTAACACTCGATTCAGTCGCCTCGCCGCGTCAGCGGTGCCGTCCGCTACAGACACTTGTCCGGCATGCAGCGAGTAGCCGATACCAACACCCCCGCCATGATGAAAGGAGACCCAACTCGCGCCGCTCGCTGTATTCAACAATGCGTTCAGAATTGGCCAGTCCGCCACGGCATCAGTGCCATCCTTCATAGCCTCCGTTTCGCGAAAGGGTGAGGCCACCGATCCCGTGTCGAGATGATCGCGTCCGATTGCAATTGGCGCTTCCAAATCGCCCCGCTTTACCATTTCATTGATCGCCTCGCCCATCTCCGCCCGTTCGCCATAACCTAGCCAGCAGATCCGCGCAGGTAGACCCTGAAACTGCACTCGATCGCGAGCGAGACGCAACCAACGATTCAGGGTTTCGTCTTCGGGAAAGAGTTCGAGTGCCAGGTCATCAGTCTTGCGGATATCGCTGGGATTACCTGAAAGCGCTACCCAACGAAAGGGTCCCTTGCCCTCACAGAAGAGTGGGCGAATGTACTCCGGGACAAATCCGGGAATCTTAAACGCGTCCTCACAACCGGCATCCAGCGCCTGCTTGCGAATGTTGTTGCCATAATCGAAGGCCACCGCCCCTGCGCTCTGCAATGCCAGCATCGCCTCAACGTGAACCGCCATCGACCTGGTCGAACGTTCGACATAACTCCGCGGGTCGGAGTGCCGCAACTCCGCGGCTGCGCTTAACGTTAGACCAGCCGGCACGTAGCCATTCAGCGGGTCATGCGCGCTTGTTTGATCGGTGATGGCGTCGACCGTCACACCCCGACGAACAATTTCCGGAAGCACTTCGGCGCAATTGCCCACCAGGCCGACAGAAACAGCGCTCCGCTGTTCTCGTGCGTCTTCACAGATCTGCAGGGCGTCATCCAAATCCAGCGCCAGGCGATCGCAGTAGCCGGTACTGATGCGGCGCTCGATTCTCGCCGGATCGACATCGATGCCCAGAAACGTCGCGCCATTGAGCGTAGCTGCCAAAGGTTGGGCGCCCCCCATTCCACCCATGCCGCCCGACACAACAAGCCTGCCGCTCAAATCACCGCCGAAATGGCGATCGGCCATGGCGGCAAAAGTTTCAAAGGTTCCCTGCACGATGCCCTGCGTCCCGATGTAGATCCAGCTGCCGGCAGTCATCTGACCATACATCATCAGGCCTTTGCGCTCGAGTTCATTGAAGTGATCCCAGTTGGCCCAGGCGCCGACAAGATTCGAGTTGGCAATCAGGACTCGCGGTGCATACTCGTGTGTGCGAAAAACAGCGACAGGCTTTCCGGACTGGACTAAGAGAGTTTCGTCGTTTTCCAACTCCCGCAACTGGCGCACAATCGCTTCAAAGGCAGGCCAATTCCGTGCGGCTTTTCCCGCGCCGCCATAAACGACCAAATCTTCAGGCCGTTCGGCAACGTCCGGATCGAGATTGTTCATCAAGCAGCGGAGTGCTGCCTCTTGATGCCAGCCCTTGCAGTTTAACTGACCGCCGATTGGCGCCCGGATGGTTCTTGCACACATTTTTGTTGGTTGCAGCGCGTGCTTATTCGGGATTGCTTCTTTGAAGCAATCGTGAGAACCAGCCGGTTTCCCGCTTGGTCAGCAGCTCCAGTTCTCCTGAATCCAGCCAGACACCGCCGCACTTGTCGCAGGTATCGATCTCTACTCCTTCGAAGTTACTCGTTTCCAACTTGCCATCACACCTGGGACAGCTCATAGAAGAGGTTCCGGCAGCCTTCGCTTCTGCGGCGATCTTCATCTTTTCGCGCAACTTATCCAGCGCTTCCTGGTTCTTACGATGAAAGTATTCCTCTTCTAGGCCTTTCCGGCGATCATCAAAACTATTTGACATCTGGTTCTCCTCTCAGGAATTTGAAGACTAGTCTTCCAAAATCGAATCAAATTCTCCCTCCCGAATCGCAGTGGCTATCGTTTGAATCTCCTGCGACATCGAGCGATCGGCGACGAGTCGGGGCACGTGTGAGCGAACGATTTCATAAGCTCTTTGCACTCCCCGGCCGGGCTTGAGCGGCGCGCGATACTCCAGACCTTCCGCCGCGGTAATCAGCTCGATCGCGCTCACGAGTTCCGCATTCTCCACGATGGAGCGGAACTTAGTTGCCGCGGTCATGCCCATGGATACGTGATCTTCCTTGCCGCCATCCGTGGGAACGTTATCGATGCTGGCCGGATGCGCCAGCACTCTCGCATCACTCAAAAGCGCCGCTGCTGAGACCTGGAGCATCATGAAGCCGGACGATGTTCCGGCAGTTGCAGTCAAAAACGGCGGCAGATCCTCGTTCAGATCCGGATTCACTAAATGATCGATGCGGCGTTCACTGATGCTGAGCAGGTCGGTGGTTGCGATCGCCGCATAGTCGAAAGCCAACGCCAGCGGCGCCCCGTGGAAGTTTCCGCCGGACAACACTTCCCCGGTCTCTGAAAAGACAAGTGGATTGTCGGTGCCGCTGCCAGTTTCAATCTCCACAATCTCGCGAACATGAGCCAGCGCGCCCCTTACGGCGCCGTGAACTTGCGGCATGCAGCGCAGGCTGTAAGCATCCTGAACACGCGGATCGTTATCAAGATGGGAAGTGCGAATTTCGCTGTCGCGCAATAACGCGCGCAAGTTGGCGGCTACGGCAATTTGACCCGGATGTGGCCGCGCTTGTTGAATCCTTTCGTCAAAGGCCACAGGAGTCCCACGCAAAGCTTCCAAACTCATGGCGCCGGCAGCATCGGCAACCCTGGTCACATTTTCCGCCCGCGCCAGCGCCAGACCACCAACCGCAGCCATCGCCTGAGTTCCGTTGAGCAATGCGAGACCTTCTTTAGCCTCCAATGTTACCGGCTCAATGCCGGCTCGACGGAGAGCGTCGGCGCCCGGCATTCGTTCACCTTTGAAGAATGCTTCTCCCTCACCGATCACCGTTAACGCCAGATGCGACAGCGGCGCCAAATCACCGCTCGCACCCACTGATCCTTTCTCGGGTATTACCGGTGTGACCCCACGATCCAGCATTGCGATAAGCGTATCGATGACGAGTGTGCGCGCGCCGCTGTAACCGCAGGCCAACACATTCGTCCGCAGCAGCAACATCGCTCGAGACTCGGCTTCTGAGAGTGGCGAGCCTAGCCCGCAGGCGTGGCTCCGTACCAGATTGAGCTGCAGCTGGCGCAGGTCATCTCGTTCGATAGGAACGTCGGAGAGTTTTCCAAACCCGGTGTTTACGCCGTAGACCGTCTGACCCTGGGTAACGATTCGTTCGACGACAGTGCGCGAAGCATCACAACGCGCGCGCGCGTCTGCCGAGAGCGTCACCCGCTCTCGACCAGCCGCTACTTCCGCGATTTGTTGAAGAGGAATCCTTTGGCCGCTGAGCTCTAACATAAAATTAAGGACAAGCCGAAGGCGGACCGGAAAGAAGTCAAACTTCTTCCTGACACAGTTCGGGAAACAGTCCGACTTTCCTAACTCCGGTCGTAGACCTGGCTATTAGCTTCTTGTGAATGACTCTGCCGGCACTTCACGATCAGGCGGCTCACTGATGTCGATCGATCGCGAGTCACTATCAGGAGTCTCGGAGAGATCGAGCTTCTTAAACTCGCCTGTCATGGTGCCGCTGCGGACTCGCTGACGCGCACGTTTGGCGCGCATCGTAGTGCGCCCGGTGCCGGTTGCGGCACGCGTCCACTTCTTCATCGTACGCAGCGGTCGCAAAGAGAACTCATGTTGCGGCAGCACTTCGCCCGTAGCCTCGCGCAAACGCACAGTGCCAATCGCGAAGATCGCGATTGCCGCATTAAAAATCACTCCCACGACAAAAACGGCCCAACCGGGAACCACGCCTACCTGGGCGCGATCCAGAAAAGCGTGCAGGTCGCGAGCGGGAAGTGGATGAAGATACACTTTCAAGTTCCAACTCAGTGCCAGCAGCGCAAAGATCCAAAGGTAATTGCGGCGCAGTCGTCGACCAACTGCCTCCCATTCGCTGATCGTGAAATGGGGCGTGATCAAATCTGACGCCAGGTGCTGCGCCCAGGCTTCATCCGTCACAACGCTCTCCGGCGCAAGTAACTTCGCAAAATAACCCGTTTCCAACACGCGCACGCGGCTCGACCATATCTCGTAATAACGATAACGACGGGCTTCCATTAGCAGGAAAATGGCAACAAGGATGGAGTTTATTGGTATTACGAAATGTGGGTTGCTGGGAGAACTGAAAACAAACGATAGAGTTGCTCCGGCGGTGAGCACGGCCCAATTGGTGGTTGTGTCCAGACGATTGCGCCACGTATTGGAGCGCTGCACTTCGCCCCGATAAAAGTGAATCATCGCGGCGTTAAATTCACCGACCGTCGTACGGCGCATTAGAGCAGCGGGGCTCAGCGAAGCGTTATCCGCGGCCGGGGTGTCGACCGGCAAGGTTGCCGGACGCAGTCGACTCGGGGCCCGTTCGGTCGACAACGGGCCGCTTCCCCTTTGATGTGAGTCTGTGGTCATCGAATGGAACGAAATGGGCTCCGGGAGGCAGCTTGGGACATCCACTTCCGGAGTTGATAATAGCACGCGCCTAAGAGTCGATCGTAGTGAAGTTTGCTCAAATCCGGCGTGTGGTAATAACTAATTTGCTGAAAATTGGCATGCTTGACAGTCTTCGAGTGTGACACCTATAGTTGGATTTTTCGTTGTTTGACTAAACTTTTTTGATTCTGACTGCTGCCTTGAAAATGGATGTTGATGAGCAGTGGATGTCGCGAGCAATTGCGGCAGCGCATGCGGCCGAGGAGTTGGGTGAGATTCCGGTCGGCGTCTGCATCGTCAGCGAAAGTACCTTGTTGGCCGTTGCCGGAAACAGAACGCGTACTGACGCCGATCCCACAGCCCATGCGGAGATTGTGGCTCTACGCGCCGCGGCAAAAGCACTCGGCAACTACAGGCTCACAAATGCAGTCGTTTATTCCACGATCGAGCCATGCGCGATGTGCGCAGGCGCACTCATTCAAGCGAGAATTCGGCGTTTGGTTTATGGCGCGCGTGATGAACGTGCCGGGGCGGTCGAGTCGCGATTTCGCATCTGCGATACGGAGTTTCTGAATCATCGAATTGAAATCGCCACGGGCGTGCTCGAAGAAGAGTGCCGCGAACTGATGCAGGCATTCTTTCGCACGCGCCGTGGGGGGACAAAGGGATGAAGGATGAAAAAACGAAGCGGCGCTGGCTTTTTTCTTATTCATCCTTCATCCCTCACCCTTCATCCTTGCTCTTGGAGAGGTCGCATAGTGGCTTAGTGCACCGGTCTCGAAAACCGGAGTGGGGGAAACTCCACCGTGGGTTCAAATCCCACCCTCTCCGCCATTGATAAAGCACTTCTGGTTTCTCGCTTCCGCCGCCTAGAGATGACGCCGGTGGAGTGCTTAACACTCTTCTACCACGCCTGCGAAACTCCGCAGGATAATAAAAATCTTCAATCAGGCGCTTTTGAACCAGCCGCAAAATGGTAAGCATTGGTCACCTGCGGCGTCTTTCTCGAGAAGGATCAAAAATTAATTCATCAGATGGTCTTGTAATTTGAGCGTTGTGCCCTATGAAATCACCAAGGCAGTGCTGGAACATATTCCCAAATTGACTACTGCATTCGCGGCGGCGAAGGAGATTACACCCAGGAACGTCGTTAAAGGTTCTCCGTTACCTTTTCATCCCGGGCACGCTCGGCTATTGCAGGCAAAAGCGCATAACCGTGCCATCACTCCAGTTGGCCAAAATGGTGCAGGAGGGATGCCTGCCAGGTCGCTCACCAAGATGGCATTATTTCATTCGCTCTTGAGCAAAGCTCAGTGGCTAACCTCTTTCACTTTTTACTCGTCCTATAATAGAGTCTCGCGGAACCGGAGCACGCTCCGGATCTTTCTCTGATTACACCTATTTTATGAAACGCTGTCCCCAATGTAATCGGGTCGAATCGGACGATTCACTCACCTTCTGTCGCATGGACGGAACGCGCCTCGTCACAGAATCGTTAGCGACAGACTCTACTGTCACAGCTATTCTCTTTCCGACGCCACGCAGCGGGGAAATCTCGACGCGGCTGCTTCAGGATACCCCTTCGATCGCGGTGCTGCCCTTCGCCAACATGAGCAACGACCCGGAGAATGAATACTTTTGCGACGGGCTGGCGGAAGAGTTGATAGGTGCGCTGGCGAAGGTCGAGGGGCTGAAGGTGGCGGCGCGCACTTCCGCCTTCTCTTTCAAAGGCAAGGACGCCAACGTGGAAGAGATTGGTCGAGTTCTCCACGTCGACACCGTGCTGGAGGGCAGCGTCAGGAAGTCGGGCGAAAGGCTGCGCATCATGGTGCAGCTGGTCAGCGCTTCGGGCGGCTACCACCTGTGGTCGGAGCGTTACGACCGCGTGATGCGGGACATCTTCGATGTGCAGGACGAGATCACGCTCTCTGTCGCGGAGACGCTCAAGGTGAAGCTGCTCGGCGCGGGGAAAGCGGTTGTGCTGAAGCGGCACACGGACGACTCCGAGGCTTACCACCTTTACCTGAAGGGACGCTTCTACTGGAACAAGCGCACCGCGGAGGCGTTCGAGAAAGCGATCGGTTACTTCAACCAGGCCATCGAGCGAGACCCGGACTACGCGCCGGCTTACGCCGGTCTGGCCGACACCTACGTCTTGCTCCCCATTTTTGCCGCCGGCTCGCCGCGAGACTCTTTCACGAAAGCAGAAGCGGCGGCGAGGAGGGCGCTGGAGATCGACGAGTTGCTCGCTGAAGCGCACACGGCGCTGGCCCATGCGCTTGTTAAAAACGACTGGAACTTCGCGGAATCTAACCGAGAGTTTCTTCGGGCTATCGAATTGAATCCCGCTTACCCGACCGCACGTCAGTGGTACGGCCTTCATCACCTTGCTGCCACGGGGCGCTTTGATGAGGCCATCGCGGAAGGGAGGCGGGCCCAACAACTCGATCCGCTCTCGCTGATCACCAACGCTGAGTTAGGGGTTATTTACATCATGGCGCGGCAGTACGACCACGCCGTCGAGCAACTCCGCAAGACGCAAGAGATGGATCAGGGCTTTTACTACGCGCACTGGCGGCTCGGCACGGCTTACGTGGTGAAGGGCTCTTTCCAGGATGCAATCTTGGAATACCAGCGGGCGAGACAACTCAACGACGATCCGCAGGTGCTGGCGCTGCTGGGGCACGCCTATGCTGCTTCCGGCGAGCGAGGTGAAGGGCTCAAGACGCTCGACCAGCTGGTGGTAATTTCCAAACAGCGATATGTTTCGGCGTACAGCTTTGTGCTCATTTACGAGGCCCTTGGCGAGAAGGATCGGGCGTTCCAGTGGCTTGAGCAGGGCTATCAAAACCGGGACTGGCAGATGAACCAGCTGAAGGTCGACCCCATGCTCGACGACCTCCGGACAGACGCGCGCTTTACTGACCTGGTGCGTCGCGTCGGGCTGCCGCAATAGGTAGCATCAGTGTCGAGGCTTTGGCCGAATCGATTACAGCTAGTTAGGTATAACCTTCAAGTTGGCGTGGCGATGGCGCGATGACGTGACGAGATTTGCCAGGATACGCTATGCTTTGACGACTGCGCGTGTTGAGTTTATTAGCGTATCTCAGTTCATCGTAGTTAGGCGGAGTAGCGAAACCGGTCTCGAAAACCGGAGTGGGGGAAACACCGTGGGTTCAAATCCCACCCTCTCCGCCACGAATTTGAAGGATGAAGGATAAGGGATGGAAAAGCGATGCCTTACTCATCCTTCATCCCTCATCCCTCATCCTTGCTCTCGGAGAGGTGCAAGAGTGGTTGAATTGGCAGCACTGGAAATGCTGTGAACGGGAAACCGTTCCGTGGGTTCGAATCCCACCCTCTCCGCCATGATTGGCGATTGTCAATTGCCGCTCGGCGATTGACGATTGTAAGAACTCGCGACGCTGGGGATTTTGCCGGGCAGAATCTTCATTGGACTTGGCAATCGACAAGAGAGGATCATCATGGACGACAACAAATTGGCGGCCGACGAAGCGCGACGCTCAGTTCAGCACGAGAGCGTGAAGGCGCAGGTTGAGGGTGAGGTACAGTCTGAGATTGCTGATCAAGCTCAGGCTCCTGCAGCAGGCGAATCGGAAAAAATTCATCAAGTCGCGGGAGAGTTTCGGGCAAAGGCCGTCGATGAAGTAGTCCACACCGAGCGAGAGGTTGAACGCGGCCGAGGCGCCGCCCGCGTCTCGCAAGTCATCGATTACATCTTCTTCGTCATTTACGCGTTGCTGGGCATGCGATTCCTGCTCGCCTTAATGGCGGCACGCAGCACCGCCGGTTTCGTGCAGTTCATTGTAACGGTAACAAATCCGTTCTATGAGCCTTTTAGAGGTATTGTTGCCAGCCCCAGCACGGATCAGGGCCACACTCTGCTCATGCCCATCATTATCGCGATTATCGCTTATCTCTTATTGCACCTCGCGATCAACGGTCTCCTGCGAATGCTCGCGCATCGTAAGACGCAAATTTAAGAAGCCGTGGTGGCGGACAACAGCCGTGTTTGGTTTTCCCTGATTGACATTCCCAGATCGCCAATCGACAATTGCCATGCTCTTTATCAGACTTCGGGCTCCGCACAACGCTCGCCTTGTGAACCCCGCCAGGCCGGGAACGGAGCAACGGTAGCAACGGCAACGTGTGTTGCGGGTAAGTCCGGAGTCTGGCCAAATTAAAGGATGAGGGATGAAGGATGAGGGATGAAAGCCGTTAGGGTTAGTAACGCTTTCAGTTCCTCTAATACTTCATCCTTCATTCTTCATCACTCATCCTTTGTCTTATGTCCTATCAAGTAATCGCACGCAAATGGCGCCCGCAGAGTTTTGACGAAGTGACGGGGCAGGAACCCATCACTCGCACGCTGCGAAATGCCATCGAACACGATCGCCTTCATCACGCCTATGTCTTCTCGGGCGCTCGCGGCGTGGGCAAAACAACAACCGCACGGCTGTTCGCCAAAGCTCTCAACTGTCATAAGTCTGATGGTCCGACCATCACCCCGTGTCGAACTGACGACCCAAATGCCTGCGCGTCTTGCCGTGACATTTCAGAAAGCCGCTCTCCTGACGTGAGGGAAATCGACGCTGCGTCAAACACCGGAGTGGACAACGTGCGCAATGTGATAATCGATAATGTTGCGATGGCGCCAGCTGCGTGGCAAGGACGAACTCGCTACACGGTCTATATCATCGATGAAGTTCACATGTTGTCTACTAACGCTTTCAATGCGCTGCTGAAAACCGTTGAAGAACCACCGCCACGCGTCGTCTTCATCATGGCGACCACAGAGCGCCACAAGGTGCCGGAGACGATTCTTTCCCGCAGTCAGCAGTTTGAATTTCGCACTATCCCTACGGCTAAGATTTTCGAGCGCCTCAAGCTGATTGCCGAAGTGGAAAAGATTTCTATTCCTGAGGATGCACTGCGCGAAATTGCCCGGGCAGGTGAAGGCTCGATGCGCGATGCTCAATCCGCTTTTGACCAGGTAATCAGTTTCGCGGGCACACAAATCAAGAAGGAAGATGTGGAGCTGGCACTCGGCGTGGCCGGCGCTGACATTCTGATTCGGGTAATCAACGGGATCGCCGAACATAAGTCAGCTGAAACTCTGGCCGTGGTTGACGACGTTGTGATGCGCGGCCACGACCTGCGCAACTTTACCCGGGACCTGCTTGCTCACTTGCGCGATCTACTCGTTACCAAAGTTTCGGGCAGCGAAGAACTATTGGAATCGGCTGTTTGTGATCCACAGGAGCTTAAACGACAGGCTGATCTTTTTTCAGAATCCGATCTTGTCCGTTTCTTCCATTCACTGGCCGAAACAGAAACGAAGCTTCGCACCGCAGCTCAACCTCGTTATCAGCTGGAGGTCGGTTTGGTGAAGCTGATTGAGATGCGTCGTTTGGAACCGCTTAGTGAACTGATGGAACGGCTGCGGGCGTTGGAAGAATCGTTGCGGACCGGCAGGGCCTTGAGTCCGACGAAGACGCCGTCGACACCGCCTCGTGGCTCCGAACCGAGTGGCAGCCGCTCGACAACATCAGGGTCAGCACAGAAAGCGATGGGCGCAGCATATGCTGGGGCCGCGGCGAAACCCGCGCTGATTAACGATCCTGAAACTGCACTCGCGGTGGCGCCGCATCCCGAACAGACAGCGGTAACGGAGACTGAATCCTCGCGAACGCTTAGCCTTACAGGCCTGCCTGCGGAGGTTTCAGATATCGAACGTATCAAGTCGGCCCTGGAAACGCGCCGCAAAATGTTTTTGGTGACGGCCCTTGAAGGGGCGCGTCATACTTCGGTGGAAAACGATGAATTGTATGTTGAATTCGCTCCGGAAACGCGACACCTGCGCGACACTCTCGCCAAGAGTGATAACGTGAAAATCCTTCGGGAAATCTGCCAGGAGTTAACCGGCAAGGAACTGGGGGTGCGGATTATCATTAAGGATCAAACACCTGCTAACGACGCGCCCCTTTCACGTGAAGACGAAGCGCGTCAGGAGCAACAGCGGCTGCGTGAGACTGCGGAAAAGAGTCCCGTCGTGCAGCAAATGCTTCGCACCTTCCGCGGCGAGATAGTTGACGTGCGCCGCGAAGGTCGCAAGTCTCCCAACTGATCAACTTCGCCCCAGGCCGGCGGCGGTTCTTACACAATTTTTCCCGCGGACTAATTCAGCAGCGCAGTCGTATAAGGTCGCTCGGAGGGCTTAATACCATGCGCGATCCGTTTACCGCAGGACTTCTCAGTTTCATCATTCCCGGCGTGGGACAACTTTATAACGGGCGAATCCTGGCCGGCATAATCTGGCTTATTGTGACACCAGGGTTCTGGATTGGTAGTGGCGGCACTTTGGGTTGGATTTGTCACATCGTCTCGGCGTATACGGCTTATTCTTTTGCGAAAGATCATCCCATCCGAGCTTAGGGCGTAGTCCAAAGTCCAACGTCCAAAGTCCAAAGTTTCAACGTCCAAATTCAAAATCCGCAACCGCTCGCAGTTCAGGATTGACTTTGGACATTGGACTTTTGACCTCATTCTTCCTCCCTCTCTGCGCGGCCGTGTTATCCTCTGGTCCGTACAAATCCGATAACTGACTGACGGGTTAGGATGACGGAGAATGAGGAAAATCCGCTCCGCAGCGGAACACGTTTGGAACGAACTGCTGAACCTTGCGTCGTAGTTATTTTTGGCGCAACTGGTGATCTCACTCGACGCAAGCTCGTTCCGGCGCTCTATCGTCTCGCACGCCAGCGACTCGTCCCGGCGGAGTTTGCCGTTCTCGGAACCTCGCGGCCGGAAATGAGTGACGAAGACTTTCGCAACAAGATGCGCGAAGCGCTTGTTGAGTTTAGTGACGAAGAAATCGACGAAGCCGCCTGGAACAGTTTTGCCTCGGGCCTGTTTTACTTGCCAGGTGAGTTCGACGACAACGAGAGTTACAACCGGATCAAAAACAAGCTCCAGGAAATCGACAAGACACGGCGCACGCAAGGCAATCATTTATTTTATCTGGCAACCGCGCCGGAATTCTTTGGCGTCATCGCCCGGCAACTCGGAAGCGCTGGCATGGCTCGCAACACACCGCCACACTGGACTCGCCTGATTGTAGAAAAGCCCTTCGGTCACGACCTCGCCAGCGCGCAGGCGTTGAACGCCGAACTAGCTACCGTCTTTAACGAAAACCAAATCTTTCGTATCGACCATTACCTCGGCAAGGAGACGGTGCAAAACCTTCTGGTGTTTCGCTTTGGAAACAGCATCTTTGAGCCTCTTTGGAACCATCAGTACGTCGACCACGTGCAGGTCACTAACGCGGAAGCGATCGGGGTAGAGGGGCGTGGCTCCTACTACGAAAAGGCCGGCGCCATCCGCGACATGATCCAGAACCACGTGTTTCAAATCGTGTCGCTGATCGCAATGGAACCGCCGACCTCCCTGGAAGCCAACAGTGTGCGCGATGAGAAGATCAGGGCGATGCGAACTGTCCGGGCAATTCCTTCGGATCGAGTGGATGAATTTGCAGTACGCGGTCAGTATGGGTCAGGAACCGTGCTCGGTGATACGGTCCCCGGGTACCGGGAGGAATCTGGCGTTGACCCTCAGTCTACGACTGAGACTTTTGCGGCACTTAAACTTCAGTTTGCAAACTGGCGTTGGGCTGATGTTCCTTTCTATCTTCGTTCCGGAAAGCGGCTTCCCAAACGAGTAACAGAGATTGCACTTCAGTTCAAGAAAGTTCCCCATCGATTGTTTACGGATTCGGATGCGCCATTGCAGCCAAACGTGCTCGTGATTCGAATCCAACCCAACGAAGGGATTACCCTGCGTTTCGGTGCGAAGCTACCGGGACAAGCGATGCGCATTCGCTGGGTCAACATGGATTTTCGCTACGGCTCTTCGTTTGGCGCAAAACCTCCGGAGGCCTATGAACGTCTCCTGCTCGACTGCATGCTTGGTGATTCAACGCTCTATGCGCGACGCGACATGGTGGAGCGCGGCTGGGAGATTGTCACCCCGATTCTCGAAGCATGGGAGCAACCGGCGCCGGATTTTCCCAACTATGCAGCGGGCTCATGGGGGCCACAATCGGCGTTTGAGTTAATCGAACGGGATGGTAGAAGGTGGCGGAAGCTGTGATTTGACCGAAGGCCAAAAGAACAATGGAAATCGTTGACCAAAGAATTCAGGTTCCCCAGAGTCTTGATGTCGAAGCTGTTGAGCGCGCGCTCGCGGAACTATGGCAACAGACAGCTGGAGATGAAGAGGCTGAAGACGGGGGTACGCTACGTGCCCGGGTAGCCGACCTGATGGTTTTCGTGACCAGCGACGCAACTCTGACGGAGACACGCGCTTCTGTTCGCGATCTGGCGCTGGTGCACCCCTGTCGCGCCCTGGTGATGCTGGCCGACCGAGATGGCGAAAGCAGCGATATCGAAATGTCTGTCTCCACATTTTGTCAGCGGGAGCGGCTTTCAAAAAAGGTGCAACTCTCTTGTGAGGAAGTAACCCTTGTGGCTCGTGGAGGTTTCACTTCCGAACTGCCCAGTGCGGTCATACCCCTGCTCGTCCCTGACTTGCCGATATTTCTTTGGTGGCGCGATCTCGAACGGCTTGAGGATCAATGTTTTCAGCCGTTGGCTCACGCCGCAGATCGTCTAGTCATCGATTCGGTTGACTTGAAGGAGCTGGGGTTTGGTCTCGAAGCGCTCTCGCAACTCCTCGATCGTCAGGGCCGGGAGGCGATTGCGGTCAGTGATATTAACTGGGCGCGCTTAACATCTTGGAGGGCCTTGCTCGCAAATTTCTACGATGTCGCGGAGTACAGGAGTTTGCTATCAAACCTCGAAGAAGTGCGAATTGAATACGTCGCGCCGGAGGGTAACGCATCGAGTCTGGCGCCCCAGGGGCTATTGATCGCGGGGTGGCTTGCCAGCCGCTTGCGTTGGGACGTCGAACCAAATTCGGCTGAGCATGGTGAAGGATTAGCGTTCAACTGCCGCCAGAACGGCAAGAAGCTTCGACTTTTGTTGAAACGCGTCGAGGGAGCGGAAATCAAGCCAGGCCGGCTGTCAAAAATTGAATTGTTTGCCGGCGGAAGCGACGGTGCGTCTTTTGTTGTGACGCGCACCGATGACGGGCTTCACCTTGAGACGCAGGCAACGATTGGTGGGCTCTCATGTCCCGGACGCACTTTGCCGGTGAGAAACAGAAGCACAGCTGAGTTACTCGCCTGCGAGATGGAGATTCTGGCCAAAGACATTCCCTACGAGGATGCAGTGCGGCAAGCGGCGCGAATGATCGATTTGGTTGATAAGCGATGATTGAGAGACAGGAGGCCCGGGAAAATCGAGACGATTCGTCAACCAATACAGCCCGGAGCGATAGCGACGGGATGATTGACGCAACCGATCTGACGTCACCGGACTAACACGAATTTTTTCTGTACCTTGCCTCAGCATCCGGTATCGCTCCGGGTTCTGAATGGCCCGACTCATGCGCTCACTCCTGCTCGTACTTCACGGCCGGGCGGGTTTTTTGCTGGTGGGAACTGCGCGCGGGATGTCGCCATCATCGATCAGCAGCGGTGTCTCACTATTTTGAGATTGAAGCTTTGGAGCGGTGCGACGGAGCATTGGAGGCAGACCTGGTCGCGGTATCCTGACCGTTTCGACATCGTCAGTGCGCCTCAGTATCGCCCCACCGCGACCCGCAACCCAGACGTTTGAACCACCGCGGTTGACAACTGAGAACAATGCCGAGCTGGTAATCGTCGGTTGCATTTGCCATGTCTGTCCCGCGTCCTTGCTTGATACGATGCGGCCCTGATCCCCGGCTACTATTACATCCTCGCGACCCCACGCTGCCACGGCAAAAAGGTTTGTCGTCAGACCGCTCTCAACGTCCTTCCAACTTACTCCGCCATCGTCAGTGCGGAGGATGACGCCCCGGGCGCCCACCGCATAGCCGCGTTGCGAATCTGCAAAAGTGACGGCGTAAAGCCATTCCTTCAAATTCTGATCAACCCTTTTCCAGGATGCACCGCCATCCGCGCTGCGCAGGATGGTGCCATTTGAACCGACGGCCACTCCCTGTTTCTCGTCGATGAAGCTAACGTCTTCAAGCCAACTGAAGGTCTCCGCGCGTTGGAAATGCCACGTTTGTCCCCCATCCGTTGTTTGGAGAATTACTCCGCGAGCGCCAACCGCCCAGCCCTGCTGGGGCGAGATGAAATCAACACTCAGGAGATCTTCATTCGCTTCCACTCGAACCTGAGTCCAACTGACTCCGCCGTTAACCGAACGCAGAATCGTCCCCTTGTCACCAACAGCCCAGCCGAGTTTTCCGTTTACAAAATCCACGCCATTCAACCGTGCCATGGTTCCCGACGGACGAACCGTCCACCTCTTGCCGCCGGAACTCGTGAACATGATCTTGCCACGCGAGCCGACTGCCCAACCGCGAGCATCATCGACAAAATAGATTTGGGCCAAATCGTCACGGCCCCCTTCGGTAAGACGACGCCAGGAAAGACCGCCGTCATCGGTGCGCAGGATGAGCCCATCAGCTCCCGCGGCCCAACCGATCCATTCGTCTGCAAAGTGGACAGAAGAAAGTCGAGGACTCGTACGGACGCTAACGGGCAACCAGATCGTCCCGCCATCCGCCGTCGTCAGTACCAAACCGTCATCGCCAGCAGCCCATCCAACTTTGTCGTCCTTGAAAAAGACTGAAAGCAGATCCGTCGTGGTTAGACTGCTTACAGCTCGCCATGATTCCCCACGATCATTGGTGTCCAAAATGGTACCGGCATAACCAACTACCACCGCGCGCGTCAGCGAGCTGAAAGTCACGCCTGTTAACGCCCTGCTGCTTACGCCGCTTCTCGGCTTCCAAGTGGAGCCGCTGTCGCTGGTAACCAGGATTGTCCCTCTTGCTCCTACGGCAACACCTGTTGTCGCATCCGCAAATGCGACGGAGAAGAGATGCGCGGAAGTGTCAGTGTTTTGTAACTTCCAGGTGATACCACCGTCGGTCGTGTGGACCACGGCGCCAAATGTCCCGACCGCCCAGCCAGACAATGAATTTTCCGGCGCAAAGGTAACGCAGAAGAGATGATCGCGAGTTCCCGTGGCCCGTCGTGTCCACTTCGCCCCACCGTTTGTGCTCGTGAGAATCACTCCGCCCGAACCTGATATCACTAACCGGGAGTTGTCCTGCAGATAGAGTCCGTACAGTGCGGTATTCACCAGTGAGTCCTGTTCCTCCCAGCTGAACCCGCCATTGCGCGTACGCAAGATCGCCCCGTCAGCGCCTATCGCCCAGCCGTTCTTCTTATCGGCGGCGAACTTCACATTGTTGATTGAGTTGCCCTGCGGCAGAGGGTTTTGCCATTGCCAGGCGCGCAACTCTTGTCCCTGAGCACGAGCAGAGGTAAGTCCTGCCGTGAAGCATAGGGAAAACAAAAGATACGCCAGAATTCGACGCCGCGAGGGGCATCGAAACCGTTGTGCGAGGATTGCTGATCTAGAAGCCAATATTTTTGTCCGGCGACGAAAAGTCCGACCTGACGCTCTCGGGGAGTTCGTAGTTGGAAGCAACGAATTATAAGGATGAAGGCTGGGGAAAGCTACCCACTGAGACTGCACGGTAAAAACTGAAATCAGGCCGGTGTTGCAGATTAGCCTCGACTACTTTACCGACGGCCGCTGCATTCGACGATCAAGACGCCACTGCCCCGACGTGCATCGCAGACGAGCGAGCACCAATCCATGAGGTTTTCCGCACGCCTGCCACCGTCGCATAACGTGCCGGTGGCGTTGATTCTTATTGTGATTTTCAAACGTTGTAACGAAACTATCTGCTACTCGGGACCGCTCACAGGATCCCTGCGACGTTTCCTTAGTTGAAGCCGGCTTTGCCTCTCTCTCGCTATAACGAATGCAGAGGAATATTGATGTTGCGCTTAACGTCTCCGGCAGAGTCAGCTCCACAGGTTCGGCAACGAGAATCTCATTTCCCTGACAGTCAAGCGCGAGCCCAGGCGTGATGACTAATTGATTTCGGCGCTGGTCAACCTCGAGACCCGAGACTATGCCGAAGCCGTGCAACGAACGATTATGCAGTCTGTGTTTTTCGCGAAAGTAGGTCTGCTCTAAATGCAGATCTTCGGGCGTCAATGACATCCCTTCCAGGAAGTTGTTTCTGAGAAAAGGTTTGTCAGTCATCAAAAGTTTAGAAAGCACGTCTTCAAAGCGTCTTGCCGGGATTAGGAAGCAAGTGCAAAGCGCATCACAGCGCCGGATCAATCGTCCCTACCTGTTCCTCGGCAGCTCGTAGCACTTCTTCGTCCACCCTTCCCAGGGCGGCAATGCGGCGAGCGGCACGATCTACGGCCTCCTGAATCACATGACCTGCATGCCCAGCGGTCCATTCCCAGGAAACCTGATGGCGGCTGGCCGCGTTGTCGAGCCGCTGCCACCACTCATGATTTGTTTTGCGGCGAAAACGCCCACCCATGGTCTCCACTACGTAGCGTGAGTCGGTAAAAACACGAACCCGGCAGGGCTCACGTAGCGCTTCGAGACCCACCGCGGCAGCCGCGATCTCCGCCTGTTGGTTCGTGGCGTTGCCGAGATAGCAACCGACCGAGCGCCAAATTCCCTGGTAACCGAGGAGAGCCACGGCCGCAGCCCGCGTATTGACCTGCCCATTGCCCAGGCTGGACCCATCGCAATAAATCGTTACCTGCTTGCTGCGCGCAGTCCGGCTCACCTGCGCTTTACTTGTCGTGTTGGTCATGCGTTATGCCCTCAAGGCATTCGTCCAGGAGTTGTTGAAGTTAGCCTAACATGCGAATCGGAAAATTGCAGTGAGCCTCAGCAACGCGTAGTGCCCTAGTTTGGTTTTCGTAAGGCAAACTGTTAGTTTGCGCGAGCCTTGAATGCCATTCACTCAGCGCAAACTAACAGTTTGCTTTACAAATTAGGCCGCTATCAGGAACGCGGTCGCGCTTGTCGCTTCGCGTGAGATAGAATTCAGCCGAAGGAACGGACTATTGATGAGGGCAACACTCGAAAACGGGCTACGACTACTGCATCTTTTTGCGCGGGGCGGCCGCAAGCTTGTCTTAAATCCCAGCGCAACATTCCTGATAGTAAGGATGGCCCTTTGGATTTCAGTGCTTTCGTTATTGGTGAAGCTGCGGCCCCTCCCTCGCGCGCTGCAGTTGGTTGCCGCAAAATCAAGAGCCTCGTCGGAAGAACCGCGGGAAGAAACAGCAAAACGACTCGCGCGGGCGATAGACCTCCTTCTCCGCGTGGACTTGCTGATCTTCAAACCGATTTGCTGGAAGCGGGCCGCAGTGCTGCATCGATACCTTGCTTTAAATGGGATTACCTCGCGAATCGTCTTCGGCGTGCGCAAGGGACCAAAAGGTGAGATTGATGGTCACGCCTGGCTTGAATCTGATGGTAAGCCGATATTAGAAGCTACGGTTCCCAACTATAAAATTACCTACGCCTTTCCCTCACACGATCCATTTCAAGTTGATCTCGCGTCGATGTCCGCGGACACGCTGCGGCGTTGAACGGTTAGATACTTCCCAACACGCCACGAGGATGTAAATAACCTTCTCAGTTAAATACTTTAGATCTTGCGAAGGTGTGACAGAACAGCTTCGCCGGGCGCTATCACCCGCTTCGCGGGCTCATGAGCTTTGTTGGATGTATACCTGGGGCTCACGCCCCAGGCTCTATGCTTTCACCTGCTTCGCAGGTTTGTTGAAAGGCAGCTCCGCTCAAGTCTCCGGCGGTCCTCTTCTCATGCGTGGTGCGTATGTGAATAAGGAGGAAGATCGTGTTTCCCTTTTTGTTAACACTGCGAATCGGAAATGTTAACCAGCCAATGATCACTCGTTATGGCAATGCTTCAACATTAACAAAAAACCGGAAGGCGCCGCCCTGCTGTACGCCGAGCAGGAAATGAACATTGACCGACGCACCATTGGCGATTGGTGTGGCCAGGGTGACCGTTCCCACCGAGCCTGAGGAGTTGTACCCACCGGCAACACTGTTCGGTTGTGCAGGCGGTTGCTCCAGCGTTATCCCCTGAATCGTGGCTATGCCACCGCCAGTGAGACTGGCCGTGAACGTTGAAGATGTCCGGAAGCGAATGTCGGCAGTTCCCGCTGCCACTAACGCGGTGATGTCTACGACTCGGAATCGGAGCCGTGTGACTGCGGCGCCTGTATTGTTCGTCACCTTGCGACGAATTGAAAGGGTGCCGTTGGTGGAGGCATTGGCCGCATCAGGTGTCAAATCACGTGCCCTGGCGCAGGCAGAAGTTGTCAGGCCTGAGCTGCCGCACAAGGGATCTATTAGCGACAGTTTGAGCGTCGCGTTGCGCTGTAACGGACTGGAGAGATTCTCCGGCCCTGGCGCACCAAGCCGTTGACCTGCACCCGCCGAAGAGCCATCTGTGTTGGCGAAGAGGAAGTCACTGGCGTTGTTGTTTGTATCTGTCGGCCGCCCGTTTGTCAGATCAATCTTCCGGAAGAAGCTGTACTCGGTATTGAATACCGTCAGGGCCGGATAACCAGTACCCTCTTTGTACAATGTACCGGCCTCACTGGTCGCGCCTACCGCATCAAGCCGGTTGGCAAGTGTGAAATTTGCCGGCGTCGCGTTGTTGAAGATAGCGATGCCGACATTAGCCGGAACATCCGTCGTGTACGTTGCATTGCCGGTCGCGGTGCCGTTGCCCGCCGGATACGCTGCCAACGAGTAGCCCGCGGAGTTGACGCATAGGTAGTAACCCCGCGCCGGAATGTTCGTGCCATTTGGGATCACGCAACGCGTTGTGCCATCGGAAGCCGCAATCGCCCAACCGGCCGATGCGTTGCTGGCAGCCACGGTGAGGTTCGCATTCGTGTTGTTATAAACCTCGATGAACTCATCCTGTGCGCCATTCGGACCGCTTAGACGGAATTCACTGATGAGTACATTGCCGGCAGGCGTCGCGCCGGTGACCGTTACGTTGAACGAGCAGGCCGCGGCATTCGCCCCTGTTACATTCACTGTGGTTGTGCCGACTGGGAAAGTTGAGCCTGACGGGATGCTGTAATTAAGCACGCCGCAGGCGCCGGCCGGAGTGGCCGCCGGGTAGTTGACGACGGCGCTCGCGCCGCCGCCGTCAGCCGTAACTGTAATGTTCGAGGGACAGGTGACCACGCAAGTCTGCGAGTTGCAGGTGCTGGCGGCCGAGGTGATCGTCAAATCCCAGCCACCAGCAAGAGTGCCGGTGTCGATGTTTGCGTCGTCCACGACATAGAGACTCCACGTGCCGTTCGGGTTTTGCCCGGCGAAAGCGGATGCAAGCGTCTCTATGCCACCAGGTGCAGGTGACAGGTACGGACTCGCCGGTGCGGATGCCGGGAAGGGATCCTGCACGATGTCGTAGTTGGCAGGCTTGAACGTGCCATTGCCGGTGATCGGGCCGCCGTCAACTATGGCGGTCGCCGCTGCGTCGTCGAACGTCAAGGCTACCCCCGGCGGGGGAATGACTCCGGCGCCGCCGGTATCCGAGTAGAGGATGAACTTGCGCCCTGTGGGGCCGACCAGCAGCACGTCCACATCATCCGGGAAGGTGTGCTGGTAACTCTTGAGCGTCACCGTCACCTTCGTAACCTGATTGGTGATCCCGGCGACTGTTATGTTCGATGGGTAGGGTGTAGCGGGTGCGCCAGTTGCAGCCCCCGAGCCCGTGGCGGGGACTAAGATTGCCGTCGGGTTCGAGAAGATTTGCGTGGTGGTGCTGGTCGTGCCTAAGCGGAACGTGTAGGTCACTGTTCCCAGATTGATTGCACCATCCTGCAGTTGCAGCGACGCAGTGATGTCGTTGCCGCAGGTTCCACTCGCAACGAACGTGAAGGGCCGCGAGACTGCGGGTGCACCCGCAACGACAAGTCCGTAGTTAGCAGTCGGAGTAACAGGAGTAACTCCACCGCTGGTTTGCATCGTCGCGACAAGGTTCGACGTGTTGCCGTCGCCCGTGTTAATGAGCGGGAAGGTGGCTGTGATGGTTTCACCCGGATCGGGTGCGTTGTTAGCCGGCGAAATACTCTCCGCTGTGATGGTTGCCGCACCTCCCGATGCCATTGAAGGTGCGCCGACAACTCCACAACAGAGAAATGGCTGGCGGGTGATCTCAAGCGTAACGCAGCCCACCGCCCCAACGTCCTGCCCTGCGCCGTCTACCACGCGCAACTTCCAGGTACCGCCCAGCGATTTACCATTCATGCCTGCGAGCGGGGTTTCGGGTTGGAACGTGCCGGCGAAAGGCGGCAGACCTGCCGAGATCGGTTGTGCGGCCGCATCGTCGAAAATGGTTGGTGTACCGGAGCAATCGTTCGTGCCCGTGCCATAGTTATCGTCGCCACCAGCCGGAGTGTCGCGGTTCGCAGCAAGGGTGACAGCCGTATTGTCAGGCGCGATGAGGGTGAGCGTCAGGTCGCGGTCGAACGTGTGATTCAGACGCACGCGAACGTTCACGTCCGACACCGCGCCGGTCTGCGCGATGACGATTGGTACTTCAACCGAACTCAGATCGGGTAGCGGTGTGACGATGTTGCCAGTCGAGTACGTGGCGGTGCTCGAGGAGCCGAGCGTGCCGGTGCGCAAGGTGTAAACGATGGTTCCGTAGTCAGTTGCGCCATCCTGCAGCTGCAGCGTGATATTAACGAAACTGCCGCAGGTAGTGCTGACGGTGAACGTAAATGGTCGTACAAGGGCAGGCGCACCCTGAACTACCGCGCCGTAGTTTTGCGGACCAGATGGACTGGAAACGCCAACGCTTGTTTGCAAAGTCGCGACCAGGTTTGTGGTCGTAGCGCCAGGGCCGCCATTGTTCTCAATGGGAAGATTAACTGTGACTGTTTCGCCTGGATCCAGTGCATTGTTCGCAGGAGCACAGCTCTCCGCAGTGATCGCCACAGTGTCGGGTTCGAGAGTGTTCTGCGGAACCAGTTGCACATTTTGGTTGATTGTGGCGCCCTGCGTAATGGTGACGCCAGGGACAGTCACGCTTGTATAGCCGGGAGCCGATACGATTACCGAATAGGTCCCGGTACCCATGGGATCGATGTTGTAAACACCGCTTGCGTTTGAGATGCGAACGAAGGAGCCGGCCGTTACGGACGCATTCGCGATTGGAGCACCACCAAAGCTGCTCGTGATAGTTCCAGTCAAAATTCCTTTCTGAACCGCTGGACAGGGCCCAAACTGGAATGCGCCGACACGCGTATGCCAGCGCGTGTTATCCGGTGCTGAAGCTCCCGTCACATATTGCTGTGTATACCAGAAAGTACAATCGTCAATCGGATCAACTGTTAGATCACTATAGTCACCCCAGCGTCCGGACGAATGGGTTTGTGAGCTGGTGCCCGCTATCAATACCGCTTCGCCCTGGGCCAGACTCCCCGCTGGATCGCCGGCGAGTCGACCGGCATAGCGGATCGATGGAAAAACAGTCGAGCTTGAAACCGAATAACCAACCGCGAGGCTGCCGGCGGCATTCATCGCCGCGCTGCCCATCCAACGGTGAGCAGTGTCGCCTGGTCCGCCGGACATTGTTCCCTGTTCCTGGATCGTGTACGCGGCCGCGGGCGAAGTCTTGCGGATTTCATAGTAGCGGACCCCGGCGCGGAAGGTCGGATTCACTGCCGCGTTTACAGAGTGGTTCAAGGCGAGAGATTCGTGAGTCCCGTAATTGCGATAGGCGAGGCGATTCATAAGGCGATCGGAGATCACGTCTACAGCAACGCCCGGCGCCGGCTGGGGCACGTTGTTACGTGAGCCGGAAGGTAACTCGCGCGGATCGAAGGCGGCCACTGCCAGCGGACTTCCGGTGCGCTCAATCAGCGTGGAGTTGGCCGGTGTTGTGAAATCGGCGTGGAAGTCAAAGATGCGGAGCGAGTCGGTCGCGCCAAACTCATCGGCGTCGAACTGAATGAAGGGCGCGGGTGCGGCAGCCGGTGGCGGGGTGAAGCCGTCGATGTCGGCCGGCAACATGCCACCGAACTGGCAGGCTGCCGGGCAGCCCTCTGCCTTGTCGAAGTAGATGTAACTGGCAGTCGGATCGCCGGCAAGCATCCTGGCCCGATCGAATGCGAAGATACCGGCGCCAATGAATTGTGTTCCCGCCTGATTGAATTGGTTATCACTCATGTAATAGCCATCAGACCAGACGCCAAACTTGGGGTAATCGTTGAACTTGTTGTTCGGCATCATAAAATCGTAGAGATAGTATGCGCCGGTTGGATCGCTCGTCTGCGAGACAGCGATCAGCTGGTGGTTGTTCGGGTTTGCAACTGTGCAAAACTCCGACAGAATCCAACGGTCGGCAAATTGATCGTAAAGTACGATGGGGTCGCCAGCCTCGCTGTTGGCGCAAGGCCCGGGAATCGTGCTGAACAGGGCGCCGATACTCGTGAGTGGAATTTGAGGCGTTCCCGCTCGGTTGTAAATGCGGAACCCACTGTTAACCATTTGTACGAAGTGGTTCGGTCCAATCTCTCCTACGGTGTCTGGTGGAAGGAAACCCTGTCCTGGCAGCGCGGTGGTGTCAGTGAGCGAAATCGCTTCAAAATTTACCGTTGGGGTAGACATCGCACGCGGCGTAATAACTTTGTCTGAACCCGGAACCCGGGCGATCGCCGCGTCGGGCGCGGTCTTCATATTCGGGTCAGCTTTGCGAATGATCTCCGCGTTGCGGCGGTTTGTTTCGCGCACTTCCTCGTCTTCACGTGGCTGAGCGCTACCACGCTTGCCGACGATAGATGCTTCCCGCGCTTTCTCTATTAGTTCCTCACGATTTTTGACCTTGACTCGCCTGGCTTCTTTTCGCGAGAGCGTCTCCTGTGCCGCTGCCAGCTCGCGCACCGTGGGCGATAAGCCAAAGTTTACGGCCTGACTGACCTGCGCATTTGGATTCCACTCCCGGGCAGCCTTTTCGTTATCCACTTTTTGCTGATCCGCGCGCTTTCTGGCTTTATCATTCTTCTTCGCGCCGGTTAGCGGCGGCAGAATCAAAGCCGCGACGAACAGTCCGATAGCCAAGCCGAGAACCAAAAACTTTCTCATGAGAACAGTCTCCTTCGAAGGATAAGGCGGCCGCTATCGCGAGACAGCAACTGCGAGGTGATGGAGTTCGAACAAGACAAAATTTGTTAGTTTTCGCAAATGATGCGCGACCGATCGTGGCGGTGAAGTGCCTAAGACCACAGGTCGATAATGATCTGTTTGGTCTCAGTGAGTCGTGGCGCCGGTCCCTGCGGATCAGGTATGGAAGTAGATGCTTCGGCGAGCCCTGGGTTTACCCACGTAAGCAATCTTTAAAGGTAATCAGAAAAGTTAACTTACGATCTAGCGATAGTAATCAAGGGCGAGCGCGGTGCAGGAAGCAAAACTTTGGCACTGCGGCCTTTCAAACCCGTCAG
Organism: Pyrinomonadaceae bacterium; assembly: GCA_051000815.1. Lineage (GTDB taxonomy): Bacteria > Acidobacteriota > Blastocatellia > Pyrinomonadales > Pyrinomonadaceae > PSRF01. The sequence continues at coordinate 26,480 of JBPCNX010000047.1, read as the reverse complement.
GAACGGCGGGACTATAACCACCCCTGAAAAGACTGTCAACGTGAACGTGGGTTGAATCAACTCGCGGGTGATGCTAATAATGTTCGAGTGATTCAGACATTCTGCGCCTTAACTTTAACCTTGACACTGGTCCTCTTGTCGAACTTTTGTCATACACAAGCCCTCTTGAGCGATAAACCAAATGACCATGAGCCACAGGTTACCCCCGCAACGATGACTCCCGTCCCGACGCCATCAGGAACGCGCGTGCCAGAGGGGAAATGGGGCGGCCAACATGTCCGCCTTGATGTTAGCGCGAGCGGCGCGCAGATTGAATTTGACTGCGCCCATGGAACCCTGGCCGGTCCGCTGATGCTTCGGAACGGCCGCTTCACAACCTCCGGGACTTATGTGCTGGAGCGGGGACGGGTGCGCCAGGATGGCGCAGAAAAAGGTCAGCCCGCGCATTTCAGAGGTCAAGTTCAAGGCTCGCAGATGACACTGACGTTCTGGCTTGCGGAAGATGAGAGCGACGCTGAAACTTTTAAGCTCACACATGGTGGGGATGGTCGTTTGTTCAAGTGCAAGTAGTTTTAGCGACCTGGGCTTTGCCTCAAAAGTCACGCGCTATTGCAGTTCGGCTTGCCGCCGGATGTGAGGCGGTGGCTCGGCCCCGCCCTACGCATGCATTTTACATTTGGGCCCTGCCTTCGTTTAGCCTTTGGCCCAAGAACCCGAGGACAAAGCCCGAACCAGGGGCATAGCCCGGAAATAAATCTGGCCGCCGCACATCCGGAGGCAAAGCCGAAGCTACACCAACGTCCGACTTTAATTCAAAGTCTTCAGCCTCGCATGGTGGTCATCCGCGTCATGGCAGCATGAAATAAACATAGTGATTGGTGTTGCCGATCCGTTGCCACTTATCCGCTGACGCCCAACGGGGAATGCTATCCGCAAGCACAACGCGTGCACCGGTTCCTGCGAATGCTCCCAGTGCCTGTCGCCTCCCCTCATCGCTCGATGACCAGAATTTTTCCACGTCACCTTCATTAGTCTTTGGGATTTCGGCCACGACCCGCACGCGCGCCAGTCGTGGCCACGCCGCGTACATCGTATTGCCAATTGAGGCGACAGGATCGCCAGGTTGCACACCCAGTCGCTGCAGGCCGTCAGCCACTTGCCATTGAACATCCCGGGATGCCGCATGTCCCGGAGCCAAATCACGAATGGCGGAATAACTCGCTCGTGCGGTTAAAGGAATGACGGAGACGATGAAAACCAGAACTACGGCAAGGCTGAGACCGGCAAGAAGACGGCGCCCTTCTCGAGTCGCAGGAGTCCGAACAGCCGCGAACAGGCTCAGCACCAGCACAGGAACAAATGGCGCAAGGTAGCGAGGCTCAATATTGATCATGAGGTACAAACCAACTGCGATGAGCGAGGGCGCCAGCAGAAACCAATAGGCGCCGATGTCGCGAACCAGAAGCCGCTTTCGCCCACTCTGAAAGGAAAGCAGGAACAATGCTAAGACAATAGCGACGAGAAAAAATCGGTAGAGCAGTAATCCATAGAGGAATTTCAGGTTGCGTGCGACGGCTGTGAGTTGTTGTCGCAAATTAAAATGCGGCGTCACACCTTCGTACCAGTAAGAGGGATCGTACCAGGGCGAGTAGCTGCCGCCGACCGGAGTTGCGAATTCATAAACCACCGGCTCAGAAGAAATCCGGCGCGTAGTATGAGCGGGTCTGCCATTGCCTGGCGGTCCACCCTGCCAGTGAATAAAGGGCGTGGTCTTGTTAACGTACCAGGCGTAGTTTAGATGCGCGCTATCGCCAATGGTGAATCGGCCTTTGCTGCGCGAGAGGGCAACGATGAACGGAGTTGCAATCGTCAGAAAGATCATTAGCGACAACGCCACGCGCAACATCGCACTCCGTAGACCAACCTCGCGCCGCAACAACAGGACGGCTACGAAAAGAAACACCAACGCTATCGGGAACATGACTGTCTTCGTCAGGTATCCGATACCCAGGACGAAACCGAACGCAATGAACAGGCGCCAGCGAGCAGGTTGAGCGCGCATTCGCAATAACAATCCGCAGGCTAAGAAGATCAACGCCGCAACCAGCATGTCCGGGCTGGTGCGCGACACACGATTCATCAGCAACGAACTCCAGATAAAGGTGGGGTAACCAAAAACCAACCAACTCCAATCCGGAAGGAAATTTTCCGCAGCCGATTGCCGGGACACACGATCACCCCGCAGCGCGTGCAGAAAAAATGCGAAACTGAATAATGCGACGGCGTAGATCAGAAAATTCTGCAAGCGCACCACGGTGAATTCCCAAAAAGGCGAGGGCTTAAACAGATGCAGCGTTAGACCCAGGAGCCACGAATAAAACTGGCTCCACATAGCGTTAAGCGCCATGTGCCAGTCTCCGCGAATGTATGCATCGCCGATATCAAGATAGGAAATGCCATCCGGTCCCATGTATGCCAGACCGTCTGCGCTGTCGTGTCGCCGTCCCCACGCTTGCAGCAGACCCAGCGCCAGCGCAATCAGCCAACAGAGACGCTCCCATCGAGTGAAACTGAGATCAAGAACCGAAGGCACCGACGCAGGCGCGGATGGCGAGAGTGGGGCGGGGGTAAGAGTTAGGCACGGCGAAGAGAGCTATCGTTTGGAAATTGACTTGAAATAAGTTCGATGCTCGCGCATCTTCACCTGCGTAAAACAGCTTGTCAACGAATGCGGATCACAATCCCGCAGGGATTGAAGTCAATAGCCGCAGGCGGGTGCGATGCGTTCGGAGTGAGGTCAGTACCACCACGCGGTAACGGGTGGGTCGTGTCATTACCAATTGGCGATTTCCGATTGCCAATTGGGTTGTCACGCAAGCCGTTAATCAGCGGTTGGCACTTTGTAATTGGTAATCTTGAGACCGACCCGCTACCGCGTGGTGGTACTGACTTCACTCTCAAACTGCATCAGTACTTCGGAGGGCGAGCGTTTTCGCGAGGTAGAAATGATCAAAACCATCCGCTGGCGTTGGGGTGTGATTGTCTCGCTGGCAATCACGATGCTCTCGCTAATTCCCCAGTTATATCTTTGGCGCGACCGTGGTCGTGAGTGGAATGGCAGCCATGCTTACTTCTATACCGATGAGTCCGCCTATGCAGCTTACGTAAACGCACTCATCGAAGGTAGGCCGCGCCGCAACGATCCTTATACGGGCCGGGACGACACTCCAGAACGACCGCTCCCGGAGTCGCTATTCTCAATCCAGTTTTTCCCTGCTTACCTCGTGGCCCTTCCGGCGCGAACATTGGGATTATCAACCGCGACAATGTTCATCCTGCTCAATCCCTTGATGGCCTTTGCAACCGCGCTCGCACTTTTCTGGCTGTTTGCCGTGATCACTGACGACGAACGTGCTGCCGCGACGTTCGTTCCATTCGTTCTCTGCCTAGGTGTGTTGCTTTCAGGCAACGGCGTAGTGCGCGCATTTCTAGGTCAACAAACCATTTTTGTTTATCTGCCTTTCTCCGGCGCTACGTTCCGGCGGTAGCGTTTCCGTTCTTTATACTTTTCTTCCCCCTCGTTTCGCTGGCTTTGACAAAGGACATGCATCGGCAAAGAGTTGTTTATGCGCTGGCGGCGGGGCTTGCGTTTACAGTTTGCGTTTACAGTTATTTCTTTTTGTGGACGGCCGCCTTTGCCTGGCTCACGTTGATCGTGCTGCTATGGATCATAGCCCGGCCGCCACGTTGGCGGGAGGCGCTTATCTCCTGCGCGCTGATTGGCGCAATCGCTCTGGCAGCGCTCCTACCCTACGCCTTCCTGCTGTCGCATCGCTCGCCGACAATGGATACCGTGCAAGCCCTCGTTCGTACTCACGCTCCGGATCTCTGGCGCTCGATCGAGATAGTCGCGTTGATAATCGTGGTGACACTCCTCGTAGCACTGAAACGCCGCAAGTTACAATCGCGCGATCCAGGCACGCTGGTGACAGCAGCTTTTGCGTTGTTGCCATTTGTACTCTTCAACCAGCAAATCATTACCGGGCGCTCCCTGCAACCGATGCACTACGAACAATTCGTCGCGAACTACACCACGCTGATCGCCGCTGCCCTGACGATGGTTCTCTTGTGGCGCGGTGCGGAATCAAAGCGGCGCTTGCCATTGCGTGCGCTTTTGGCGATAGGCTGCGCCTCGTATATCTGGGGGATGGGCGAAACGTGGATCTCAACGCGCCGGTTCGCACACGTAAATGTATTACGCGACGAAGCGCGGACTGTGGCACTGAGACTGCGAGAGCTGGCCCAAAGTTCCGGTGCGACCCGTAACAGACCGCCTGAGGTGGTTTTCGCTCCGGAATTCGTCCTGGGAGATAACCTCCCGATGGCTGCACCTCAGGCCGTTCTTTGGGCGCCACACATGTTCGTCTTTTCCCGGCGTGACGATTGCGGAAAACAAAGAACGGTTCTTTAAGTTTCTTTATTACTCCGGAGTGGATGCAGAAGAGTTTGAACGCCACTATTGGCAACGCGGGTTTGTGCGGTATGCAATCTTTGGTTGGGAGCGCGCCAATCCAACGCTGACGGCAAACTACAAACCAATCAGTGCGGAGGAACTTGCCGCCGAGTCGAGAAACTACGCTGCGTTGATTGCCAACTTCGACCGGACTCGCGCGATGCAGCCTCAGCTCACTTATCTTTTCGTAGAAGCGCAGCACCAGGAAGATCTCGCGAATCTGGATCGCTGGTACACGCGCGACTCCGGCGAGCGCATCGGCCGTTACTTGCTTTACCGGCTAACGCCGCGGCAAGAGGAGATCAAATCTCCTTCGTTCAAGTTCGATCGGTAACTCAGTGAGCGAATTCTCGTCACAGCACGCTAAACCAGTCAGATGGCGACTGGGTGTTTACGCTTCAGTGGCTATGGCGTTCCTGGCGATGTTGCCGCAGTTGCACCTCTGGGCCGTGCGAGGAAGCGACTGGCAGGGTAGCTACGTGTCTTTTGATTTCGACGAGGTCGCTTACTCTTCTTACCTGAACGCGCTCATTTCGGGTCGTCCGCGCCGCAATGACCCTTACACCGGACGGGATGATGCTCCCGATAATCCGCAGCCGGAGTCTTCGCATTCCATCCAATTTCTCCCGGCGTATGCCCTGGCGCTGCCCGCGCGCGCTCTGGGTCTGTCGGCCGCCACGATGTTCATAATTGTCCGCCTGCTGGCGGCAGTCGCGGCGACGCTCGCGCTCTTTTGGTTACTTGTTTTGATCACCAGCGATGCCCGCATCGCCGCAGCGGGCGCCATAGTCGTACTCTGCCTCGGCGGACTGGCCGGAGAACCTCACGACCTGTGGCGAATAGTTACTCTCCGGGGATTGAGCGAGCCGCTACCGTTTCTGCGGCGTTATGTGCCGGCGCTCGTGTTTCCCCTGTTCTTCGTATTCGCGGTCCTGGTGTGGCAAGCGCTGAACGCCGCGGCTCGAAAGACTCAGATTCCCCGCGCCTCGCTCGCGGGTGCTATTTTGGCAACCCTGATCTTTTCTTACTTCTTCCTCTGGACAACTGCCATTGCCTGGCTTTTTCTCATCGTGTCACTTTGGTTTATCTGTCGTCGCGCAGAACGAAAGAAAGCAGTCATGGTGTTTGGAATAGTTGCCGCCTGGGCTTTAGCTGCGCTGCTCCCCTACGCAGTCTTTCTCAGCAAGCGCGCGACCACGATGGACACGGCACAATTGTTAACGCGCTCACGCGCATTGGTCTTGAGCCTGCCTGTCATCATTGGCCTGATTGTTTTCTTCGTGCTGATGTTCGCGCTGTGGCGCGGGCGGGTTAGATCGTCAGAACCGGCGAGCGTCTTCGCGATCTCGTTTGCGCTGCTGCCGGCGATCACATTTAACCAGCAAGTCGTCACGGGTCTGTTGTTGCAACCGGTGCACTACGGACGCTACAGCGCAAACTACGCGAGCCTGCTTGCCGCGGTTTTGGCGGTTGCATTGATCTGGCGTGGCCTACGCTCGACTCCTGTCGTTCCGGCACGGGCACTCGGATTCATTGTGATGGTCGGTTTCAGTTGGAGCGTGGTGGAAAACGGCGTGCGGACCTATAGAATCGGGCCTCATAACGTCGCTCGCGATGATGCACGACGCGTAGCCTGGAGGCTCCGCGAGTTAGGACAACAGGAGCGGCAGAAGTTCGTAACTGATCAATCACCGCCCGTCGTTTTCTGCACCGATTTGTCTTTGGGCGATGACTTGCCAAACGAGGCGCCGCAGGCAATCCTCTGGACGCCCCATCTATTCGTATTCTCAGGATCGACTGCCAGCGAAAATCGCGAACGGTTGTATAACCAGCTCTACTTCTCGGGAGTTGACGAGCGGCAATTTGCAACTTTGGCGGGACAGTTCAGTTTTCTGCAACTCGCAGTATTTGGTTGGGAGCGAATGAATCAAAAACCTTATGCGGCGCCCATTACCAGTAGTGACGTGCAACAAGAAACGCGACTCTATGCGAAATACATTGCGAACTTTGGCGCAGCCCAAGCGGCCTCTCCGCCACTTGCTTACGCTGTCGTACCTGCCGCCAATGGGCTCTCGCTAACAAATCTCGATTTCTGGTACGCCCGGGACGCCGGCGAGCACATTGGTGATTACATGCTCTATCGCCTCACTCCTAAGTAGTCCCAAGTCCCAAGTCTCAAGTCTCAAGTCTCACGTTTGACTTGAGACCTGAGACTTGAGACCTACTATTTCGATGCGGCGAAAAGAATATACCGGTGTCCAGGCGGGCCGGAGGTGAACGTGGGCCCGATCCGATAACCCTGTCCCCGGACGAAGTCTGAGGCCGAACTCGGAAAGGGCCACGTGGCTTCGGTGTAGATGACCCACAGGCGATCCTCTTTGAGCTGCGAGATCTCTGCGACCGTGACGCGCACAATCCGGAATCGATCGTCACCAGCGCCTTCAAGATAAAAAGTCATCGGGTAACGAGGGAAGTCATCAAGCGCATAAACCCTGACGGGTGCCGGCGCCGGTTCATTGGTCCGCAACTCTCGCGCTTACACATCCCAGGCAATCCGCGAATCCGAGCGCCGGGCTTCGGTGAATCCCGAAACACCGCTCCAAACAACTACAGCTACCGTCAGCAGAATCCTCAGCCAACGCGGACGCAGTTGCGTTACCGCTAACGCAATTAGGAGCAGGTAGGGTACGGCCGAGATGATTAGGTAGCGCGGATGCCAGACAGACTGCGGCAGAATGCGACTTGCGATGAAAGCAACGACGACAGGCAGGAGCGATAAAGCAATAAGGAAACTCCAGACGAGCCGCTCATCCCGCTCGTTCGACTTTGAACGGAGCCATCTGTCTCGCAGCGCCCAAAGAACCACCCCGCCAAAAATGAGTATGCCGATGGTTGTGCTGCGCGCGAAGGTGTACGAACCGTTGAGCAGCGCGTAGTAAGCAGCGACAGCAGTAATTCCGGGTTTGTAATGCCAGTCCAACTGAGCCCCGAGGCTCACTGAACGAGCTTCCAGCGCCGCCAGCACTGATGCCACCCACGGCGCATAACAAAGCAAGAGCAAACCTATAAGCGCGGCAAACGCAGCCCGCCCGCGCCGGCGCAAGAGCACAAATAGAAGTTCCACGCCTACGATTAGCCAGCCGTAATAGTGCGTGTAGACCAAGAGCAAGTGAGCACTGAAGAGTGCAAGCCAGTCCAGCCGGCTAGTTCGCGGGCTATTCCACCACCGGACGAAAAGCCAAAGCGCCAGGAGACTAAGGCAAACCAACAAACTGTACATCCGCAACTCGCGCGCGTAAGTGATGAGGTAGGCATTAACTGCAAATAGAAACAGCGCGAGGTTTCGAGTGTAGGAACTAAGGCGGAGTTCGCGGCACAGCAACAGAAAGGGAACAAGTGTCGCGATCGCGATGAGTGTCGGCAGGAACCGAAGCCAGCGCAACGACTCGCCGCCGATATGGATCCAAATCTTCAGGAGTAGATAAAAAAGTGGCGGGTGGACAACATCGGCTGTGATCGTGACAAAGATTGCCCGCCATCCGAGCCTCGCTGTCTCCACCGTAAAAATCTCGTCTCTTTGTAGATTGAATTGGGTCAGCCGCCAGAAACGCGAGCCGATGTACAGCATAATCACTAAGCCCGTTAAGACGCGTTCCTTGTTCTGCAAACGCGACTCTGTTGTGGCAGGCAGCTGTAGAAGGGTGGACTCCAGCATGCGTGGATCAAGCACCAGTCCTAGACAAAAGATCAGCCGACAGAATAAACGCGGAACACCGGGGATTACGTATGCAAATTGGCTTCTGAACTATTTGGATTGTTTGTGTTCAGGTGTGGCTTCTGAACAGAAAGCCAAAGACCGCAAATCCTGAAACTTGGCGGCCTTCAGGATTTACGGTCTAGTTACAACCAAGGGTAGTTTGGCCGACACCTAGTTAACATAAGCCGGCCGGATAGTAAATAGCGGAGGGTACGGTTGGAAGTGCCAATCCTCAGATTGGTTTAGTCCGGAGGCATTTCCCTCATAGCCACCTTCGCGCGCTTAAGTTAATTTAAGCGCCGGCAAGAAGTAGACGATGTGCTGACAGCGAATTAACCAGGCGCTCGACAGAGGCCATTGCATGTTCCTCTGTTACGTCGTAGTGGTCGGTGATCTCGCGCGCAATTTCAGACGTTGTTTGCCCCCGCTCCAGCCCGCTCCAGACCAGCATTGCCGTCTCGTTGAGTGTGTAGTAGCGCTTTGTATTTAAGTCGACGAGTACGGCTTCGCGACCGTCGAATTCGGTGTACACGACGTGACTGTGTGGTTGCGGTGTCGCTGGAGCGGTCAAAGGATTCTTCTCACTTCAATGGATTGTTTCAGTTGCTGCTTGTAGCGGGTGAGTCGATCACCGGAAGTGAACGCCCTGTACCATGCGCAGCCAATTGCGCGCTGCGCCAGGGAATCTTCCCAAAGCTTTGCAGACAGAAGAGACAGGGGGAACCGGTGTAAAGATCAGGCTCTTCCCCGCGTGCAACTGCTGCATCGATAGCCTGACGGCGACGTTCAAGCTGGGTTTGCGCCAGGGCTTTCAGTCGCGTATATCCTGCGACAAAGGTTTCCTGATTCAAATCGGCAAGCACATCAGGTTCGCCATCGGCGTTGCGGTAGCCCGCCAGATTGCAACAGAGCGTCAAGCGCCCGCGCCAGTCGACGTTGCAACTAGTACCTTTGAGCGGCGAGCAGGGAATTTCAGAACGAATGTCGTAGTAGCCCGCGGCAATACCAATCGGCATTTTCAAAATCTTCGCCAATCCCATAACTTCCTGTTCCGCGTGACGCTGCTCTTCCAGCGTCAGGGCCGATTCATATTCTGCGTCCGCGGACGTCGGCAGAAGATGAGAAAAATGTAGCGCGGCAGCGCCGAGACGTGCAGCCAGCAATGCAATTTGTTCCAGTTGGGTCATGGTATCGCGACGAATCCCAACTTTGAATACAAGAGGAATGTCCTGGACGTGGCAACGAGTGACAGCCTGGATCACTCGATCGAAAGAACCCGCTCCGCGCCAATAATCGTGGGCTTCGCGCGTGGCGCCGTCCACACTGAAAGCCACAAGACGCACGGCCTGCTTATTTGCCATGATGGCCGGATAGACCCGATCAAAGTGCCAACCGTTGGTAACAAAACTGCACTGCATGCCCTCCGCGGCAACAGCGGCAATCATCTCAGTGAAGCGCGGATGCAACGTGACCTCGCCTCCGGTGAACGTAACGTAGTCAATCTGATAAGCGTCGCGCGCTTCGCGAACGATTCGCGTTAGGAGGTCTGCGGGAAAGTAGTTTGCCTTCGTATGATAAAGCGCATCCTCGTCGCGCATGCAGTAGCTGCAGTGCAGGTTGCAGATATTGGTGAGCTCGACCGTCAGCCGAACGGATCCAGGCGTTGTGACTGTAGGTTCGCTTCGGGCATGAAACCTTTTTACTCTGACAAGCAGGGCGTGAGCAAGTCAGAGGCTCGTTTTGGATCTAGTAATAAGTCGCGGCCGGCCAGAAGGTCATAGGCGCGACACTGATTGGCCAGTCGCGCCAGCACGCGCAGATAGTCAGGCGCAGTATAGGTGTCGTAAGTTGCCCAGGGGCAATGTCGCATCAGTTGCAGCATCGCTGCTCCAGGCGTCATTTTCTCGACAGTAGACCTGGCCACGTCAACCATACGAGGGAAGAACAGGGCGCGTGGCCTACAACTGTCCGCCCAACTGTCCGGGAAAACTATTTCCGGTTCCAACCTCCGCTTAGTCGGATCCGAGGCTACAGGCGGACCCAAAGCGTCGCTCAATCTTGTGCTACTACTTCCCACGATAGACGTGGCGGCCACGGCAAAGAGCCGACGCAAACCACCTGCTTCTAACGTAGTCGCAGTCTCGCGGAGCACAACCATGTCATCGGACAAATAACGCCACCCAGCTTCGATAAGCCGCAGAGTCAGAGTTGTCTTGCCACTGCCTGAAGCGCCAACAATCAGCGCGCCCGCTCCGGAAACCGGTTCAACCGCGCCAGCAGCGTGCACATCGAAAACGCCGACGCGTCTCAGTGCGGCTTGGAGCGCATAAGAAAATGCGTTGACAAGGGCGACCGGGTGCCGCGCTTGGGCCGTTTCGCCAAAGGAAACTTCAACCCGGCGCTCCTGGGGATCGCAGATATGAATAAGCGATCCGTCAACCGCTAAGAAGTACTGGCGACCATCTGTGTAGCAATCACCATGATTGATAGCGAAGGATTGCAAGCCGGAAGTATGGACGGAGATGTTGCGCTCTTTATGCTTAAGGTGATGGCGGGCTGACTTCCGGCGGGAACCGCAGTTTGATTCAAATAGAAGCCATTGAAAAAAGCCGCGACCCACTTGGCTTCCCAGTCGCCGTGCGCCTGGACGCGCAACAACTGACCTGAAATATTGTAGTAGCCGGCCAGGCCAGTGGCTTGAGCGTGAGAGTCGAGCAATTCGCCACGCTCATGCAGAGGAAGCTTCAATCGTCGGAGTCTGGAAGAAGGTAGTCGCCTCCAGAACGTCCGCGGGTACCGATACCGTCGGTTCAACAAACAATTTCTTAACCGTTGACTGAACTATCGCCTCTTCTTTTTGTGGAGACTGCTCGCTTACCTGATCAGACATTGGTGGGGAAGTTTGCTTATTCAAGGTTCGGCCTCCTGGACATAATCACCTGTTGATGCCGCTGCCGGCGCTAAGTCAGCCTGCTCTGACCTTCCGCCGGCAACGGAGTATCACACGCAAACGAAATAGTTAGTCAGTACTAGTATCGACCGTACCTGGACAAAAGTCGCCGCCTCGAGCACGTCCTAAAGAGGCGAGACAACCGGCTCTATGAACGGCATCTTAACGGCAAGCTGAGACCTCGCTTGTTCCCTCTGTTTGACTTGCTCGCTGACATTAAGACGTTTCGCCTATCAAAGTTTGCCATCTCCTCACAACTTGATGGTCTGACTGGTTGGTTGCGCTAGAACTAACCGCAATGGTCTCGTTTCATATGTTTGCAAGTCAGTGCGCTGGTACAAACGGATGTTAGGTGAAAGGGTACGCACCACTTGTTCCATGGTGGCGTTGTTCAAGTCAACGTTTACAACTTCGGAAGAGTCATATTTCATCTCGAACGGAATGTCAACCTTGCTGGCAATTTCATAGAGCACCGCCGTCAGCGGTTGCTTGCGGGCATGTACCGTAATCTGGTTACGCTCCATTTTTACGCTGAGGGACGGCTTCTCCTGATCGCTTTTTGCGGTCTCCGGTTCGGTTCCCTCCTCGGTGTCGCCGGAAATCAGGATGGCTTCCGAATCTCCGTGGACCACGGCAGACTCCGAAGGCGGCGGCTCATTCATAGCGTGAAGATAAAGAGCCACTATCTTAGCCATGGTGCTGCCATCACCGCTGATTTCGTAATCGGCGTAAGGCTGCGGCGCGATCAAACGCACGGCCCCTTCGAGCGGCATGCCCACAAAATCAATCGAGACGCGCGCTTTCTGCATCACGGGGCTGAGCAGAACCGGAATCTCAAACTCCTTGCTCAACTTCGCCGCGATTTCAGGAACCAGTGCGGCGTTCGCTTTCAGATCAATCGTCCGCAGCGGACCGGCAACCTTCAACGTAAACTTGCCTTTGGTTTCTTTCGCCTTCGCCGTCACACTCGTAGCAGGACTTTGCGGGTCTATCTTCTGCGATGTCTTCTCATCTTTTTTATCGGCAGTGCCCGCAGCAGGCTTCGACTGTGTCTCTGCCGATGACGCGGTTGTTGGATTAGCCGGAGCGTTGTCGCGTTGAGCCAGTATTGCGGACGGAAGGATCAGTATGACCAAACCTAACAGGGTCGATAATTGCCACCGTGAAAACCTTACCAACATTCTAACCTACCTCTCCAGGTCGCGGACTGTATCCGGGATCGCGGACTCTTTTGCACCAGACATGGAGTCTGGACTGACTTCGCTTCAGTGTATAGGGGGATTGAAAATAGTTTAGTTGTTTAATCTGCCGCCTTAAGACGTGAGACCGCCGAATCAACGGCGGCCGGGTACCTCTGGAAATTCCCCCTGCCCGGTTAAACTGGCCTGTCTGGGAAGCTCCGTGAGGCCGCGACATTAACACACCTGTCGCCCACCCAGCAACGATTAAGCTAAAAACCCTGGCCTAGTGAAAATGGTTTGGGCCGCCAGTAACGGCCATCCGTATTGGACGCATCACGTAATATAGAAATGTCAGCGGCGCTGGTAGCCTGACGCGCACGAGATCTTCTTCGGTGGGCGTGACGATGAAGCGGAGGTAATTGAACTTGTCACGCAACCGCCGCCGTGCGCGCAACTGAAAAAGGAAATAACCCGCCATCCCGCTCGTTCTCCGATCGGGAGTAAAGAGGTAACGCACGACTTGTGTGGAAAGCGATGGGACGACTGGATCGGATACCAGTGCCTCTGTGACTACCTCGGGAAGCTTTGCCTCTAGTAAATCCGCCGCCAAACGCAAACCAAGAAATAACATGCGCTCACTGCCGGTAGCCCGTGCCTGGGCAATGACTTGTTTCCAATCCAGGTCCGGATGCGAGTCTATAAGTCCGGCGATGTCGCAAATCCAGGCCAGTCGCTCCCAGAGATGTTTGGAACCGTGGACAGAGAGTGCCAGAAGCAGATCCTCAGGAGCCAGTACCTTAACGTTCAGGTCATCCAGGTTCCAATCCTGAAGGCGGCTCCAGAGGTCAGCGGTCTCAAACGGGCGAGCGAAGTGTGGCGCGCTAATGGTCCAGTGGAGCTCAACGACCAGGCGGTTGCTTTCGCGAGTGAAAGGCAAGTTACATTGAGCTCGTAACAAGATCGCCTGTTGTCCGTCACTAAGTGGTGGAAACGGGACGTAGTCTTCGCCGAGCAAGAGATCGCGAGCGCGTAACACGTCTCGCGGCTGGACCAGAATGTCGAGATCGCTAAACTGGCGCAGCGCGACATTTCCATAGAGCTGAAGCGCGAGCGCCGGTCCTTTATAGGGCACGGCCCCAATGCCATTCTGAGCAAAAAGTGAAAGCAGTCGTTTAAGCTCGTGCGTGAGAAAAATGTTCAACGCCGAGACACGTTGAAACGCAAGGCGCAGATGCTGGAGATGAGGATCCGGCACGGTTGAAGCGCAGAGGGAGTTCAAATGCCAGTAAAGCAACGGCTGCAGCCCATGACGATCAGCCAGCCGCAGCAAATACTCCCAGTCAATATCCTTCGCCGCGAGCGTTTTAACTCGCAACTTCAGGCCCGCGTCCAAACGCGCGCGAGCACACGTCAGCAGCAAGTCCACTTCAGGTCGCAAATCTGTGAGACGTGCCTGTGCCGGATCTGTAACTTGCAAAGTCGCGAACATGGAACTGTAATGGCGGGAGCCAGCGAAGGTTCTTGATTCGACTAAAACACGAAGCGCCAGAAACTACTCGTTCACTTTCAACACAGCAAGAAATGCTTCCTGCGGAATCTCAACACGCCCGACTTTCTTCATTCGCTTCTTGCCTTCTTTCTGTTTTTCAAGAAGTTTGCGTTTGCGCGTGATATCACCGCCGTAGCATTTCGCAATCACATTCTTACCGAGTGACTTCACCGTTTCCCGCGCAATGACCTTGTTGCCGATTGCCGCCTGAATTGGCACTTCGAACAGTTGACGCGGTATCAATTGTTTCATTTTCTCCGCCAGCGCCCGGCCCTTCGCTTGTGCGGTGCTGCGATGGAGCACCAGGGAAAGCGCGTCAACCGGCTCATCGGCAACGAGAATATCCAGTTTCACCAGGTCGCTTTCCCAATAGCCCGCCAGGTTGTAGTCAAGCGAAGCGTAGCCGCGGGAAACTGACTTCAGCCGGTCGTAGAAATCAAGCACAATTTCGTTCAACGGCAATTCATAAGTAAGCATTACGCGATTTGAAGCGATGTATTCAAAACCTTTTTGCACGCCGCGCTTCTCTTCGAGCAAAGGCAGAATGCCGCCCAGGTATTCATCCGCGGTGAGTATTGTTGCGCGAATCACGGGCTCTTCAATTTTTACGATCCGACCGGGGTCAGGCATCTTCGCGGGCGAGTCGATTTCCAACACCTTTCCGTCTGTGGTGTGCACGACATAGCGGACACCGGGCGCGGTTGTGATCAGTTCAAGATTAAACTCGCGCTCCAGGCGTTCCTGCACCACCTCCATGTGCAGCAATCCGAGGAAGCCGCAGCGAAAACCAAAACCGAGCGCCGTTGATGATTCGGGTTCATAGAAGAACGACGCGTCATTCAGCCGCAGTTTATCCAGAGCATCACGCAATTCTTCGTACTGGTTTGTGTCCACAGGATAGAGTCCCGCAAACACCATCGGTTTGATTTCTTCGAAGCCGGGGAACGGTTCCCTGGTCGGGCGCGCAGTTTCCGTAATTGTGTCGCCAATTTGCACGTCGGCGACTTCTTTGATTGAGGCAGTCAAAAATCCTACCTCTCCCACTCCCAATTGCTCGATTGGCGTCGGCCGTGGTCGATTAACTCCCAGCGTCTCCACTTGATAATCGCGTCCGGTATTAAAAAAGCGAATCTTCATTCCCGGCCGGATCGTGCCATCGATCACCCGAAACAAAACGATCACCCCGCGGTAAGAGTCGTACCACGAATCGAAGATGAGTGCTTTGAGGGGCGCTTCAGGATCGCCTTTGGGTGGCGGCACATCGCGCACGATAGCCTCGAGCACTTCGTGCACACCCTTACCGGTCTTGGCGCTCGTGAACACGGCATTGTGCGTTTCCAGGCCAATCAGATGTTCGATCTGCTCGATCGCGCGATCCGGTTCTGCACCCGGCAGGTCGATCTTATTAATGACTGGAATCAACTCGAGGTTATTGTCGAGGGCGAGATAGGTGTTTGCGAGCGTCTGCGCTTCTACGCCCTGCGAAGCGTCAACGATTAAGAGTGCGCCCTCGCAAGCTGAAAGCGATCGCGAAACCTCATAGGAAAAATCCACGTGGCCGGGGGTGTCGATCAGATTCAAGACATAAGACTGGCCATCTTCCGCTTTGTAATCGAGCCGCACAGCGTGCGATTTGATCGTAATCCCGCGTTCTCTTTCGAGATCCATGTTGTCCAGGATCTGCTCGGACATATCGCGGCCGGTCACGGCTCCAGTCAACTCCAGGAGACGGTCCGCTAGAGTCGACTTGCCGTGATCGATGTGAGCGATGATGGAAAAATTGCGAATTCGATCAACGTTCATGAAACCCTATCAAAACTTTCGACGGTTCTTTTTGTGCTGAGCATTCAGCAACCCGATTCGAGGATGATTGCGGCTAATCATCGAGATGTGCCTCAACATAAGCGCGCCCCTTTTCGGGTGTATTTACTGTTTGCATGAAATCCAGGTTCTTCATCGCCCAGGCATAATGCTCTCTCGCAAACTGTTCATAACCACTGCCCGTCCCTGCCGGATAACCGATCTTGTCGAGGACTTTTAGTATCAACTGTCCGTCGTTCGTAATTCCCGCCGCCTGAAACAACTTGTGCTTATCGTCGTCTGACATTGACGATGATGAGGCGCTGTCGCCTGCGTCGTCATTTGCCGTGTTGCTGTTCGTGTCGCTGTTGGTGTTGCTGTTAGTGTTGAAACTGAAATTCGTATTGTCATTCCGGTTTGCGTAACTCCTCGAACTCTTCGTGTAATACATATACCCAACTATCCCTGCAACCAGCAGAACAATCAGGCCGAGGCAGCCGCCGCCGCCGCATCCGAGCGCAATCTTTTGATTTCGATTCATGGGTTCCTCGTTTGGAGATGACAAATTGATCTAACAATGGGTGGCCAAGAGAGTAACACGCGAGACAATAAACCGTTCAGTTTCGAGTTTCGAGTTTCGAGTTTCGAGTTTCGTGTTTCGTGTTTAGAGTTCCGAGTTCGTCCGATACAACTCGAGGCCCTGAACTCGGAACTCGAAACAGCTCGCTCATACTGTTTGCTGTTCGCTGTTTGCTGTTTGCTGTTCGCTATATATCAAACTCGCTGATCAAGCGATGCAGGTAGGAACGGCTGATGCCCAGGCGCTTCGCTGCTGCGACCTTATTGCGCCCTTCGGCTTGCAGCGCCTTTATGATCATACGTCGTTTGAGCGCAACTACGCCGCCTTCGAGCGTTGTTTCATCTGCAACGCTGGCGCCGGGCAACACGCGCAGCATCTTGTCCGGGAGAAACTCCAGACCGATCTTCTGTTCGTTGGTCAGAACCACCAAACGTTCCATGACGTTTTCCAGCTCGCGCACATTTCCGGGCCAGCCATATTCCTGCAAGGCCTCCAAAAGCAGTGGATCCAAGCGGGGCGTTGGGCGCAAATATTTCTCCGCCGCTTTCTGAGCAAAGTGGACCGCCAGCAGAGGGAGGTCTTCCTTGCGTGCGCGCAAGGGCGGCAACATTAACGGAACCACGTTTAGCCGGTAGAACAGGTCACGGCGAAACCGGCCCGTTTCAACTTCCTTTTCCAAATCACAATTGCTCGCGGCGATCAGTCTGATATCCACGTTCAAAGTCTTCGTGCCGCCCACCCGTTCAAACGCTCGTTCCTGCAAAACCCTTAGCAGCTTTACCTGGACGTTCTGCGTCAGGTCCGCAATTTCGTCAAGAAACAACGTGCCGCCGTCGGCCAGTTCGAAACGGCCCTTGCGTGTCTGGATGGCCGAAGTAAACGAACCCTTTTCATGACCGAACAACTCCGACTCGATCAGAGTTTCAGGCAAGGCCGCGCAACTCACACCGACAAAAGGACCGCCTGCACGCGGACTCTCCTCATGAACTGCGCGCGCCAGGAGTTCTTTCCCGGTGCCGTTCTCTCCGGTGATCAAAACCGTCGCGCTGGTCGCAGCTACGGTGCGTGCGCGTTTGACGATGCGCTCGAGGGAGTGACTGCCGCCAATCATATGACTAAAACCACGCGAGCCGAGCAAGTCGTCACGTAGCCGCGTGTTCTCCACTTCCAGACGGCGCATCCGCGACGCCTGAGCGACAATGTGCAACACCTCGGCGCCATCAAGCGGCTTTTCAAAAAACCCGTAAGCGCCATGCTTGACAGCTTCGAGCGCCGCATGCTTCGAGTTGCTGCCGGTGATAACTACCGCCTGCACCGGGGGCCGAGCGTTCCGCGCCGCCCGCACGATCGCCAGGCCTTCAGAAATGTCTTCGATGAAGGGTGGCAGGTGAAGATCGCTCACAACCACATCGATCATCTCACTTTGCAGTAGTTCAACCGCTTCCTCACGAGACGAAGCTTCCAGAACGCGGTAGTCGGAATTCAGAGTCCAGTAGAGTCCTCTCCGAACCGACTCATCGTCCTCAACCAACAATACTGTTCCCTTCAATTGTGGCTGCTGTTCTGACATTGAGGCGCTGAACTGAAAAGTTTTTTGATCTGACCAACTTGAGGATTAGTGTCACGGAGTGAAATGCGGGGAGCGAATCCGCCGACCGTTAATCCGCTCGCTCGATTGTCGCCGATGGTAACACCACGCGGAAGGTTGTGCCAGCACCCTCCCGGGAATCGACTTCGATCGTACCGCCGTTCGCTCGCACAAACTCCCGACAGGTATATAAACCCAGACCAACTCCCCTTTTCTTCGTGGTTGCGAAAGGACGATAAAGCTGATTCTCGACGAATGCGGGGCTCATGCCCGCGCCGGTGTCGGAGACACTGAAGAAGACTTTCCCCGGTTCAGCTTGCCCGGCTTCGATAGTGAGCTTGCCAGCCTTGCCGGTCATCGCCTCCAGTCCATTGAGCACCAGATTCTCCATCACTTTTTGAATCCGGGTTTCATCCGCGAGCGCGACCAGAGACGCAGGTAATTTGGTTTCAATCTGATGAGTGCCGCTCGCCTGCGCGGCTGTCAGCGAGACCACACGATTGAACAGTGGCACCAAATCCAACGGACGCGGACGTTTGTATTCGCCGCTTAATGTGTTGACGGGATTGGTCAGCCGATCCACCAGGGATCTGAGGTTTCGGGTCGCGAGGTTCAGTGACTTCATCGCGTCGGCACGGAAGGCTTCGTTATCAAAATGCCGTTCCATGTTGCTCACGATCAATGAGAGGGCTTCGATTGCGTTTTTGAGATCATGCGTCAACATGGCCGAAAGCCTGATGAAGGATTGAAACTGGCGGGCTTCCGTTTTACGAGCAATCTGTTCGCGCAGTTGGGCCGTCATCAAATTGAGGTCGTCGGACAGGGGACGGATGGCGTCGCTCGAGTGCGCTTCAATACGATGATTCAAGTCGCCTCCGGCAATGGCCGCTACACCTCTTGTAACTCTATCAATGCCGCTCGGGCGTCGCTCCCAAAAACGAGCCAGCAGAAAAGCGGCAACACAGCCGAGCCCTGCCGCAAGTACCAATCCCAATACCCCGGCACGATGAAGTGAAGCCAGTTCCTGCGGATGCTCATCAATCACCGCCGCAAAAAGCTTAACTTCCTGCACTGGGGCGTAACTAGCCGCAACCTCTTTGCCCCTCGCAGCAAAAACTTGCCAACCGGATTTCCAAGCGAGCATTTGCTGAGTCAGCGGAGCCATGTGCGGGAGCGAAGTGTTGACCGGCTGGTGTAGCAACGCTTGATTTGGGTGGTAGAGGATCGTGCCGGAGTCGTCGAGAACGATGATCTGGTTTTCACCGTCACTCGAAGCTGTTGGCTTCTCGACCCCCACGGCCGCCCGTAACAGCGAGTCCAGTTCTATCTCCCCAACGACAACTCCGATCGGTGCTCCTGTTCCGGCTCCTATCACAGGGACACTGATCTTTAAACCAGACCTCAAAGAGTTACGCGAAACCGGCGAACGCATCGGCTCCCACAAGGACGCTTTCCAGACTCGCTCGTCCGGCTGTAACTGGCCGGGCAGAAAGTCCGCTTCGCGAACTACTAATCCCTCCGGCCCCCGTTCAGCGAGAAACACCTCGCGCGTGTTCTGATCGAAGCAGGCTACGCCCGCAAAATGGTTTCGCGCGTTCAGGATCGCGGCGAGCCGAACGCGAAGGTCCAAAGGCAATTTAGTCTCGTCGTCGGGCAAACCGGCAGACTTCGCACTCATGATTCCCAGACGATTCTGAAGCGCCCGCGGAATGAGTGCATCTCGCAAAGCATCTGAACGCGTTAAGCGAAGAAGTTCGTCCTCCTGCTGAACGATAATATGGTCAGCATTGGCCATGAACTGGGTGAGTTCACCTTCCAGATCGCGGCGCACACTCGCGTGCGCGGCGCGTCTTCCGCTCCAGTAGTTGAAGCCGGCCAGTAGCAACAGCGGAAACAGACACAGCGCTAAACAGGTGAGAAAAACTTTTGGCCGAATGAGCAACGTGGGAGCTCCCCTCGGTCGGTTCGTGAAATACAAACCTGACGATACTAGCCTAGTCGGTCGATTCCAGTAAGGCGAAGAGCAGTCAGGCTTTTCAGTAAAATTTCTTAGAGAGAATTGAGAGTCCACCGAGAGACTCGGACTTAAACCGGCTCCCGGCCAAACTCAGCCAGCAGCGGCGCGAGGGCGGCAACAATTTTTTGATGCGATGTGCCGTTGCTGGCAATGACGCCGTTGCGGTTCTGCAGCTCAAGCTCGTTGTAACGCAGGGGTTGACCAAAGAGGTCCGTCAATTTACCACCGGCTTCGTGCAAAATGATTTCGGGTGCGCATGTGTCCCACTGTTTCGTCCGCGGTGAAAGATGGACGTAGAGATCGCATTGCTGTTCGACGATCAGACCAATTTTGATTCCGACTGAACCCCGCCGAACCTCTTCCTTTACCTTGAAAGCCTTCACAACCTTATCCATGCGCGGGCTTCGATGCGAACGGCTGGCCGCTAACCGCATCATTTGCAATTCGCTTTGGGCGGAGACTGCCGCGCGCTCAGGCATGAATTCGGGCCGCTCGATCCAGGTTCCCCGACCGCGAAGCGCGCGGTAGAGAACTCCTGTCAGTGGTTGATAGACGACACCCAACACAGCTTTCCCGTCTTCAGCAAGACCGATCTGCACTGCGAAATCTCCGTTGCCTTCGATGAAGCCGGTCGTACCGTCGAGCGGATCAATCATCCAGACACGGTGCTTATCGAGCCGGTGTGAAGTGTCAATCGATTCTTCCGCGAGAATGCCGTCGGCGGGAAACTCGCGTCGCAACGTCGTTACAATTAGCTCGTTCGCAACCCTGTCGGCCTGAGTCACCGGTTCACTATTGCTAAAACTCTCCTTCTGTTCGATCTCGAGTGGCTTCTCATAAAACTCGAGAATCGCGGCGCCGGCCTCGCGCGCAACCGTAAGCGCGACGCTGAGCTCGTGTTCGTAGGTTTGATCTTTGATTGCTGTCATTACTTCAAGTGACCTAAGTCTCAGGTCTCAAGTCTCAGGTCTCAAGTTTCCCTTCCGCGTTCAAAGCCTTAAAACTTCGGCCTTGGGGCAACTAGTGGGATCCTGAGACCTGAGACCTGAGACCTGATCACTCCTCGACTTGCTTTGCCGTTTGGCGAATGATTTCAAGTGTGTAATCGATATCCGCCCGGGTAGTGCGAAAGTTTGTGATACATGCGCGCAAGGCAAACTTTCCTCGAATCGTGGCGTTTGAAACGTACGCCTGGCCGCCACGCTGGACGGTTAACATGATCCGGGTATTCAATTCATCAAGCTCTGATTCAACTTGCTTCTCGTTCGCCGGAGACGCCTTCAACTTTGCGACCAGGTTCGGAGGCAAATAACGGAAACAACAGATGCTCAACTCCACCGGCGCCAGCAATTCAAAATCATCTGCCTGCTCAACGGACTCTGCCAAATAGTCGGCCATTGAATTGTCGTCGCTAATCGCCGCCGCAATGCGACGCGTGCCGTAATAGCGCAGCGTCATCCAAATCTTCAACGCACGAAAACGACGCGACAGTTCCATCCCGTAATCCCAAAAGGCGAATGCCTCACCCGCGTCCTCCTCGTGGACCTTGATGTAATCTGCCTCGCCGGTAGTGAATGCCGCACGCACTGCAACTGGATCACGAAACAAGAGACAACCGGCGTCGAGGGGAACGTAGAGCCATTTGTGCGGATCAAGCGAGACAGAATCTGCTCGCTCCAGTCCCGCAAACAATCGCCGCTTGCGCGGGTCGAGATTGCCTGGCGCGCCATACGCGCCATCAACATGAAACCAAAGTTCAAACTCGCGGGCGACATCTCCGATCTCCCGCAGCGGATCGACCGCGCCGGTGTTTACGGTTCCCGCACTTGCTACCACGCAAAACGGCGTGAAACCAGTTAGCCGGTCTGCCTCCAAACGCGCCCGCAACGATCGCACATTCATCCGCAGACGATCGTCACAATCGACAATGCGAACCTGTTCGCGGCCGAAGCCAAGGATGTCAGCGGCTTTCGGTATCGACATGTGCACCTGTTCCGAAGCATAGATAGTCATCGGCGCGGCTTGATTCCACAGACCGGTTTGCGAGACATCACGCGCTGCTTTGTTCCGTTGGGCAATCAACAGTGCGGTCGTATTGGCCATTGAGCCACCGCTGGTTAACAAGCCATGAGCGTCATCGCTGTAACCTACTAGCGAACCAAGCCAACGCACAACGGTCCTTTCAATTTCGGTCGCTGCCGGTCCGGAGCGCCAGGATGTGACATTTGAGTTGAGTGCGGAGGCAATCAGATCGGCAAGAGCGCCTACAGGTGTAGATGGTGAAGCGACATAACCAAAGAAGCGTGGATGGCCGTTGTGCCGGCTACCTGCGAGTATCGAACGGCAATCGGCAAGCAACTTCTCGAGCGACTCAGCTTCGAGCGGAAGCTCTGCGCCAACTTGCTCGATGGTTTTTCCCGCGGAGGTCTGCGGGAACAGCGGAAGCTCCGCGACCTGGATGAAGTATTCGCGAACCAACTCATTGACTGCAGCAAAGAGTTCATTCAACTCCGTGTCCGTGATATCGAGAGAGGACTGGCGCACGCTTGTGGGTATGCTTGTGGGTTCTCCCTTACTCATTTAATTCCCGGCGCGATCGCGACAAGCAGAGACAGCCGCGCGCTTCCTTTGTTCGTGACTCCATGCGGAACACCGGCAGGAGCAATCACAAGTTCACCAGGCGCGGCCTCGTGCTCCACATCTCCGATCGTGAACCGGCCCCTGCCTTCTAAAACAAAATAGAATTTGTCCGCGCCCTGATGAGCATGCACACTTTGAGTTTGCTGAGGATCGAGACAATTCAAACCTACCATCACATGATCGCCCTGCCACAGGGTCGCTTTGTAAAACTTCTCAGCTTGTGAAGCTGCGTATTCCTTCCAATTCAGAAAGTATTCCATAAGCATGCTCGGGAGTGGGGCTCGGCTGTTCGTCAAGGAACGATCCACCAAGTCTCACGAAACACACGAAGATGTTTAGTGTTGCTTAGTGTGAATTAGTGGATAGATTTTCCCCGTTGCCAAATTAACTATCCAATCTCTTCGAAGCCTGGGCCGCCTTTAATTAAGGCCGGCGGTTTAGCTCCATACTTCGAGTAGGTAAACACAAAGGCATAAAACGTCATCGATATTCGCCACCATGTCCAACCCACGGTAATCGTTAATATCAGCCCAACGACCAGAACCGAAAGCCATTCATAGCTCTGCGTTTTCAAAATCAGCACAGCGCCGGCAATCAGCAAGCCCGCCAAAGCGAACCAGACTTCGTCACGCGAGATCAACTTAGAAATGTGCCACACAGTTTCCTCTTCATGTAGCATCCCGGCGCGCTCGATATATCGTCTTACCTTGCGGACCTTATAGGTCTTGGGCGGTCGATAGAAGAGTTTCTTTCGCGGTTTCAGGGTTTTTGGGAAAAGTGCCAACCCATAGGACAGTGGAATCGCGAGGGCAGCAATGGTCCACCAAACGCCTGCCTGACCTCCATCGAGCGCTAATAGGAACGCCAACGATCGTGGTCATCGCTCTCGTGAGGCGAATACGCGAACGCAGGTATTCCATCTGGGCGGTCGCTTCGGCGCTGCCCAAAACCATCATGCGATACTTGCCATCTTCGAAGGGATCCCTATTCTTTGCAACCCAGATATCGAAATCCTTCACATCTTCCTCGTCAGCCGGAATCTTCTCCGTCTTGACCTCATTGGTTCTGACTTTCCCGGTCTTAAACTTAAACCGTGCTAACGCGAACTGAAGTCTGCCGTGCGACTCAATGTCTTGCAGCAGTGTGTCCGCCACGCGATCGTAGACCATTCCGATTAGGTACGCAGCGCCGACGAGAACGCCGCCGGTCACAAGCAACTCGAGCGACTTATCACTCCTTCTGACGAGGAACGCATAGAGGTCCGCCCAAAACACGAGTGCGGCAACCAGCAGGACAAGAAAACCAATTAGCACCTGCTCGACAAACAGCTCGGTGGTTTTCAAAATTCGCCTCTCCCTGTGATGGCTTTAGCCTGCAGCGTAACGATCAATCAGAGGCCGCGCTCGCCGCAGGAGATCTGCGGCATCGCGGTGTGACAGCAAAGCGAGCGCTTCTTCATAAGCGCACCATCGCGTTTCCCGCTCCTCAGTTCGTTCGATATCGTCCGTGTACTTAAAAAGGAAATACTCGACGTGTAACCGCTCGTTTCCAGACTGAAATTCCAGCGCGCCCACAGAAGCAACCAGTTCAGCTTTGATGGCTGCCTCTTCTTCAAGCTCGCGGGAGGCGGCAATTTCAGCAGTCTCGCCGTCGTCAATGTGTCCTTTGGGAAAGATCCAGTGTTCAGGGTTCTGCCTGGCGCGGACCAGTAGAATCAATGGTAGCCCACGAACGATTTTGAAAGCGATGGCCCCAGCCTGAGCAACTGTTGGCAAATGTTCCTCCTGCGGTCTTCTTTAACATTCTAACGCGATGCGGGATTGGTCTGAAGTCTCAAGTCCCAGGTCTCAAGTTTCAGGTCTTGGGTTTCGGTTTGTTTTCAAATCCGCGATACGGCCTGACTTGGGACTTGAGACGTGAGACTTGAGACCCATCCGCGATTCATTAGTGTTACACTCCAACCTCATGCCGTCCTCCGTTTGCGCCACGATTGAAGGAACAAAAAATTATCGCGAGCGCTTCAAAGATCTCGCGGCGGAGAACCACTTTCGCCTGGAACAGAATCTTTGGCTGTCATCGATCGGTATCGGTACCTATCTCGGCAACCCGGACGTTCTCACCGATGAACGCTACGTGAAATCGGTAGTTCGCGGGGTGCAACTGGGCGCCAACGTAATTGATACGGCGGCGAATTATCGTTTTCAACGCAGTGAGCGCTCGATCGGTAAAGCCCTCGGCACACTATTTAAGGAGCACGGTTTCTCGCGCGATGAGCTCGTCGTGTGTACAAAAGGCGGCTATTTGCCTTTCGATGGAGCACCACCCGCTGACGTTCGCGCTTATGTGCAGGAGACCTTTGTTGGGCCGGGTATCGCGAGTTTTGCAGACATCGCCGGCGGCAGTCATTGCATGACCCCGGCCTACTTGCAGAATCAACTTGATCAGTCGCTCCAGAACATGGAATTGGAATGCGTCGACGTTTACTACATTCACAATCCTGAGTCGCAACTGGGCCTGGTGGCTGAAACAGAGTTTTACGAACGGTTGCGCCGGGCGTTTGCATTGCTGGAGAACAATATCGCCGGCGGCAAACTGAAAATGTATGGCGTGGCTACCTGGAATGGATTTCGTCAGGCGCCGGACTCGGGTGGGTATCATTCCCTGCCGCGGATGGTCGAGATTGCGCGCGAGGTCGGGGGAGACTCGCACGGTTTTCGTTTTATACAAGTACCGTTCAACCTGGCGATGCCGGAAGCGTTAACGATGCCAAATCAAAAGCTGCATGAAGGAGAACCGCTTACGTTGCTCGCGGCGGCCGCGGCATTGGGAGTTACTGTCGTCTCAAGTGCGTCAATGCTTCAGGGGCGTGTCGCCCAGGGTTTGCCGGAGACGATTCGTGAGCCGTTGGGATCGCTGGCGACTGATGCGCTGACGGCGATTCAGTTTGTGCGCTCAACTCCGGGAATAACTACTGCGCTGGTTGGGATGAGCAGCGTCAAACACGTCGAAGAGAATTTGCAATTAGCGCACATCGAACCGGCGCATCGTGACGATTTCGCGCGCTTGTTCTCGCAAGCGTAAACCAAACTGCGGTTTGCATTCATTCAATGCTTACGATTAGCTGGGCTTGAGACCTGAGCCCTGAGACCTGAGACTTGGGACCTGAGACTTGAAACCTAACACATTCAACTCGTTCGCTGACTTCTGGCCCCACTACGTGACGGAACACAGCAAGCCAGTGACCCGTATGCTTCATTTACTCGGCACGACGGTTGGAATCGCGTTTGTGGTGTTCTTCATCGCTTCCGGACGCTGGTGGCTGTTTTTTCTCGGCCTGATTCCCGGTTACGGCGCCGCCTGGGTGGGACACTTCTTCATCGAGAAAAACAGACCGGCAACGTTCCAGCATCCACTCTGGTCTTTCATGGGCGACTACAAGATGATCTGGTTGATGTTGACCGGAAGAATGGATGCGGAGGTGAAGCGAGTGGCCGCCTGTGGTAAAGAACCGGAGCCGGCATAGAGATCTTTTCCATTTCTCATTTGTCATATTTGTCATTTGTCATTCGCAGATTCAACTTGGAAGGTGGCGATATAGTTTGTCGTGAGGTCATACCAGTGCAAGGCCTGAGTGCCAGCATACCGGCCCACCCGCTTGTATGTTAAGAGCATGCAAGTTAGAAAGTGTCTATCGCCTGTGGCCAGTCGCCGGTAAGCAAAAGCGATTGGTCCAAGGGGTGCAGCAGATCGTCCACCCGCTTGGCAGCTTAGAGCCCGTGCGCGTAGCCCTTGATCGTTGCACCTCGTTTTCCATTAACCCGAACAGTTGCTTGGGCCTCGAGCCCGCATTCGCAAGCGTGGGAAAGGAGAACTGATTTTGATGGCTAAGAAAAAGCCTAAGTCCT
>JBPCNX010000046.1:0-7811 GCA_051000815.1 Pyrinomonadaceae bacterium | reverse complement strand
TTTCGAAGCCCGTCGTTTCGATGGTGTTCGCTACGGAATCTCCGGGTATCGGTGGAGGCGCGATTGGGAGATCCATAATGCAGAACGGCAGCGCGGGGCGGCGCGCCGCCTCGCGTCCAACCACCTCTCCCGCTCGCGAGAGTTTGAAGGAGAGTTTCTTGATGATTTCAGCCAACTCTTCCAGAGGCACATCCGCTGCGGCGTGTCTTAAGGCATAGTTAACTACTCCGGGCCCAGACACTCCTATATTAATAACCGCCTCCGGCTCTCCCACTCCATGAAAGGCGCCGGCCATGAATGGATTGTCTTCAACAGCATTCGCAAAACAAACAAATTTTGCGCAGGCTCGCCCACCCTGCTCGCGCGTTCGTTCCGCGGCGTCTTTGATGAGCTCGCCGACCAGGCGGACTGCGTTCATGTTGATCCCGGCGCGCGTCGTCGCGACATTGACAGAGGAACAAAGTCGCTCTGTTGTAGCTAGAGCTTCAGGGATTGATCGGAGAAATTCATCTTCAGAATCTGTTGCGCCCTTATGAACGAGGGCGGAGTAGCCCCCGATGAAATCAACACCCACCTCGCCCGCTGCGTTGTCGATCGCGCGCGCGAGCTCAACCGGATCGCCCTCGGCCCCCTCCGTGATCATCGAAACCGGTGTTACTGCGATTCGCTTGTTCGCAACGCGAATTCCCAGTTCGTCGCCGATTTGGTCGACGATCGGCACTAACCTTTCGGCAATGCGTTTGATCTTCTCGCTTGCGCGTTCCGCTACGCGCTCAATCGATTCCCCCGTGCAATCGCGCAAACTGAGACTTAGCGTGACTGTGCGCACGTCGAGATGTTCCATCTCGGTCATCGCCACAGTCTGGAGGATTTCCGCCTGAGAATATTCCATATGAATTCGTTTTCGAGTTTAGAGTTTCTAGATTCGGGTTTCGGGTTGGGTTCCGCGTTACAAACTCGGAGCGCGGAACCAGAACCTCTGAACTCGCTCTTTAGGCTATGACTTCGCTAAGTATCAGAATGATGATGAACAGAACAAACAACACTGCTGCTACCAGCACAAACCGCAAGCTGGGATCATAAGAGGCTTCGTCAAGCACTACAGTCGAGATTTCTCGTAACTTCCCTACGCCTTGCAGCACATCTTCCTCAATCGCCTCGCGGGCGGCTCGAGCCCGCACGACAGCAGTTCGCGCTCCCGCCGCCGGCTGTTGCGGCAATCTTCGCGTCGGTGCTGCGGCAGCTGCGGTGGTTGCGCCGCCGGAGATCTCCTGATCGGTCTTCGGAGGCTCGAGCGGAATGGTCTCCGCTTGATTCGGCGCCGGGTGAAAATTTGTTAGTTCTTTTGCGGCAGAACTCGAAGAATCCAACGGCATCGTCGCGACGTAGCTTGAGGGGTCGTAAGTTTCAGCAGAGTTGTCAACAGAATCCGACTTTTGTTGGGGAACGGGTTTGCCACACTGGGGACAGAACAACCCTCGCACACGAATGGAAACACCGCAGGACGGGCAACGACGGGCAATTTCTGGTTCGGACGGCATTGGAACTTTGTTCTTGGTGCTTTGTTCTTTGTGTTTTCTTAGAGCTGCTGCTCGAATCGCGCGATAATCAGATAAGCGAACTAAGAACAAAGTACAAAGCACTAAGTACCAGGTTCAAAGTTTTCAAATGCGATGCATCGCATTGAAGAGATCTTCGCGCTGCGCGTAAATGCGCACGCCCAGTTTCTCGCCTGCTTTACGCAACCGCTCCTTCAATTCAGTTGTGCTTTCCCTGGCGCGACTGGCGTCGCCGATGATCACCATTGCAAACTTACCCTGCACCACGGTCTGATTTATGTCGACGATGCTGCAATCAGCTTCCGCGAGTATTTGGGCCACTCCGGCGACGATACCGGGGTGATCGACACCAAAAACGGAGATAATCAGACGCTCGGAGGAGCCTTCGCGAGAATCAGAAACGCTGCCGGATGTCGGTAAAGTCGGAATTGATGAGTAGGAAAGGCCATTAGTTTTGAGGAAAGGTTCGATTTGGCGGTAAACATCAGTAACAAGCTGTTCGACGGTTTGTTCTTCCGCTCCGGCCCCCAGACGGTCATACACCGCGCGGGTGATGCGATAGATCAGATCCTCGTGGGCCATTTGTTACATTGCCGATTGCCAATTTCCGATTGCCGATTGGCGCTTGCCGTGTGCCAGTTCGCGAATAGCCAATTCAACGCTAGTTCCAACCGCCCGTTTTTTTCAATCGGAAATCGGCAATCGGAAATTGGCAATGCTTCAAGATCTACCGTTATCGCGTCCCAGTTCGCGCGCGGCGTCTCGTATCTCTTCAGAAACCGGCTCATGGAGATCAACGCGGTCGACGATTCCCACCACGGCGGCTTCGATCGACATGTCCTGATTACCAATCGCAGTGCGAGCAGCTTTGCCAAAGGCGCACATGACCATCTCTCCCGTGCCGGCTCCCAGACGATCTGCGACGACCACGATATTGCGAGTGGGCTCCTTGTCCAGATCATAGGGATGCACCACCAGGAATCGCACGCCTTCCAGGTCTGCTATTTTCTTTGTAGACCAAACTGTGCCGACAACTTTAGCTAAAAACATTGCTTTCGCGGTTTCGAGTTCGTAGTTTCAAGTTTCGAGTTTCGACTAAACGCCAAGGTTCCGGCTGTCTCGAAACTCAGAACCCGAAACTCGAAACTCTACTAGGTCTTCGCAAACACTTCGCCGGGCTCTCCGATATCGCGCGCCGCCGGAGTAATGATGGTTTTCGCATTGATGTAAATCTTTTCGCCTTTTTGAATTGCTCGGCGCACGTCGTCCTCACTCACAAAGTCCACAACCAGGCGACCATTGCTCGATGCCTTCGCCGGAGGAGTTGGAGGAGTTTGCGCTGGGGCGCCGTATTGAGGTGGCCTGCTTTCGGTACTCGAACTCGCGGCCGGCCCGGAATACATGCTTCCCGCTTCAGCCTCGATCGGTCGCGGTGACGACGTTCGCATTGGTTCGGCTGTTTCAGTTGGCGTTCTACCCGCCAAAAACTTGTCAACGATCGCAGCTATCTCTTCGCGGTTGATCTTTCCCCCGGCTACAGCGGCAGCAGGTTGCTGCCGGCTCGGCGTTGGAGTGGATGCCGGCACCGAACTACCGGTCGCCCGAGCCAAAGCGGGGCGCGCACTCTTCACTGGTCTGGTTTCAAACGCAATCCGTTTGATGTCCATCAAGTGAAGTGGCGAAACATTATCTGAAGTGACGTTTCCACCCCACGAGCCACAGCCTAATGTCATCGAAGGCGGTAGCGCAGTAGAAAACCCAATCGCGCCATGAGTCGTTGGGGTGTTTATTGTGATACGCGAGGCGGGCAGCTCCGCGCCAACTCGCACCGCAGCCTCACGCGAGCGAGTATGCATCCCGGCAGTGTGGCCCATTCCGCCATAACTCAACACTTCGCGACTTCGAGCTGCTCCCTGCTCAACACCATCGGCCACGTAGAACGCCAGAATCGGAGAGAGCTTTTCCATTGAGAGCGGATATTCGCGACCGACGCCGCCCACATTTGCGATCAGGCAGCGTGTGCCGGCGGGTACATTAATCCCGGCCATCTTGGCAATCACTGCGACTGACCGACCCACAATCCCCGGGTTGAGCGACCGTTGCGGCGTAACGACTACCTTACCTAATTGATCAGCCTCCGCATCTGACAAGAAGTAAGCTCCCTGGATCTTAAACTGTTCCCTAACGGCTTTCTCGACCGGAGCGTCACAAATCACAGCCTGCTCTGAAGCGCAAATCGTTCCATTATCGAAACACTTGCCAGTCAAAATATCCTGGACTGCTTTGGGGACATCAGCAGTTCGTTCGATGAATGAAGGAACGTTACCCGGGCCAACTCCGAAGGCGGGTTTTCCCGAAGAGTAGGCCGCGCGAACCAGACCAATTCCACCCGTGGCAAGAATCACCGCAGTTTGCTTATGCTTCATGAGGGTTTCCGTGCCCTCAATCGTCGCCGTCGTCATACAGCCGATCGCATCCGCAGGCAGTCCTTCCTTGATAGCGACCTCGCGCATCACTCGCACCGTTTCATTAATACAGCGGGCAGCAGAGGGATGCGGGGAAAGTACAATCGCATTTCGTGACTTTAGGGCAATCAGAATCTTGAAGATGGCAGTTGAGGTGGGATTGGTAGAAGGAATGATTCCGGCGACGACACCGCGCGGACTGGCGATCTCCACAACATCTTTCGACTCGGAAACGACCCCGACCGTACGCAGGCCCCGAAAGTAATTCCAGACGTCTTCAGCGGCGAACCGGTTCTTCTCTTGCTTATCCTCAGGAACTCCGTAACCCGTTTCTTCGACCGCCATTGCGCCCAGGCGAGCCGCCTCGCGCATTGCGCTTTTCGCCATTGCCTCGCAGATGCGATCAATCTTTGCCTGATCGAAATGGGCAACTTCCGCCTGAGCTTTATGAGCTGCTTCTATAAGGTCGCGTGCTTGCTGTACTGATACGAGATCCTTATCTACCGACATCACAAACCTCCCAGCCAGGATTGCCGATTTTCGATTGCCGATTGCCAATTTTCCGATTCTTCGATATCCGTGGCGTCAACCGGGCAAGTCTCAAATCGGCAATCGCTTCACCTGGCCCTCTCCTTGTTTCCCTCCCGGGCACCGGCCGGAAGCGACCGGCCCTCACCCTGACCGAGCTGGCCGCGAGAACCGCCTTGCAATGAACGTTCATCCGGACTTAACCCGGTGCGCCCGTCGACTGGAAGAACGCGCTCCACCTCCGCGTGTGGTCTGGGGATAACGTGAACGCTGATTAGTTCGCCAACTCGACGCGCTGCGGCCGCTCCAGCATCTGTGGCAGCCTTAACCGCGCCGACATCTCCGCGGACGAAAATAGTCACGTAGCCTGCACCAATGTATTCCTTCCCTAAGAGCTGAACATTTGCAGCCTTGACCATTGCATCCGCAGCCTCAACGGCTCCGACGAAACCTTTGGTTTCGACCATTCCGAGTGCTTCTAAGGGCATCTCCTGTATCCTCACTTTTCGGTTGTAGAAATTAAAGCCGATTGATTCGGGTAGCTGGCGTCAACGTAACACCGTGCGCACGAAGAATCAAGAGACGCCTTAGTTTGGAAATGCATCAGTACCACCAAACTGCATCAGTACCCTTAGTTTAGTAACGCCAAAGGAGTTCATCGCATTCCTAAGGCTTCATTTCAAAGTAACCCACCTCCTAAACTCTAGAGTTTGACAGCGTTTAGCGCCGCAAGCTATATTGCGGCCAAGAGTAAGTGACTCTTGAAGATAGGTTCAACCGAGGTTAATCAAGACCTTCGCCGCCGGGAATTGAACTGGAGCCCTTGTTCCCTGGCTTTGCAAAGGTGCCACCAACAGAATCAGCACAGGAGCTGACGCGGATTGGTAATGGCAGCTACTATCGGCGAACAGTTGCGACTCGCACGCGAGGAGCGGGGCATTCCTCTCCGAGAGATATCCGACGAAACACGCATTTCCATCCGCTATCTTGAAGCAATCGAATCAGGTGATTTCAAACGACTCCCGGGGGGAATCTTCAACCGGAGTTTCGTCAAAGCTTATGCGCGCTGCATTGGCTATGATGAAAAGGCAGCGGTTGAAGGCTACGCGCGTTATTTACGCGATCAAGGCGAGGGTGCGGACGAAATCGCGACTACCCCCTATCAGTCGAAGGTTTATACTGATACACCTGCGACACGTTCGCCTGTTTTGACAGTTGTGCTCGCAATAATCATTCTGGCTTTGCTGTCTCTGGGAGCGCTCGCCGCGCTCCATTGGTTTCAGCGCCGCTCAGCAAGTTTGAATCAGATTTCGACCCCGGGGTTGCGAGCTGTTCAGCAACCTGAGAGAGACGAATCGCAGATCGTGAGCGCGTTCTTCGACGCGAGGAAAACGAATTACCAGGCATTGCAGCAGTAGTAATTGTGTAAGCTGTTGGCTTGTGCCGCAAGGCGCAGCGCGGATGCCTGCGCAAAATCTTTTGAAGTGACTGCCCGCTCCGATGAAGCGGGCAGTTCTGTTTTCAAGGCACGCCCACGAACTCCGAGTAACCAATGCTACTTTTCTTAACCGTCTTAAGGAGTAATTACCAGCATCATGATTCCGTCTAACATCCCTGAGGGTCTGACATTTGACGATGTCCTTCTGGTCCCAGCGCGTTCCGATGTGCTGCCGTCCGAAACCGACACTTCCACCCAATTTACTCGTAACATCCGGCTCCAGATTCCGCTTTGCTCAGCGGCGATGGACACCGTGACTGAAGCCGCTCTCGCTATCGCGCTGGCGCAGCAGGGGGGCATCGGTGTGATTCATAAAAATCTGAGTGTAGCTCGTCAGGCAGAGGAGGTTGACAAGGTAAAACGCTCTGAATCCGGCATGATCGTCGATCCGGTGACCATTCGTCCGGATCGGCCGGTACGCGAGGCGTTGCTCGTAATGGAGACTTATCACATTAGCGGCGTACCCGTAGTCGATGAAGATGGACACCTTGTCGGTATCATCACTAATCGCGACCTGCGCTTTGAGACGAGGTTCGACATTCCGGTAGCGGAAGTAATGACCAAACAACCTTTAGTGACCGTTCCTGTGGGCACCACCCTCGAACAGGCAAAGGCTGTCCTACAAAAGCATCGCATCGAAAAGCTCCTGGTCATTGATGACGACAAACGAATCAAGGGACTGATCACCGTCAAAGACATTCAGAAAGCGATCAAATATCCGACGGCCGCAAAAGACAATCTCGGCCGCTTGCGTGTTGCAGCAGCAATCGGAGCAACGGGCGACTTTCGCGAACGCGCGGAGGAGTTAGTCAAAGCTCGTGTTGATTGCCTGGTTATCGACACTGCCCACGGGCACTCGTCTCGTGTCATCGACGCCGTCACTGAAATAAAGAAGCGACATCCGGAAACAGATCTGATTGCGGGGAATGTCGGCACAGGAGAAGGAGCAACGGAGCTGATCAGCGCCGGCGTGGACGCAATCAAGGTCGGCATAGGACCGGGTTCAATCTGCACCACACGCGTAGTCACAGGAGCCGGAGTGCCGCAAATCACGGCGATTCAGTCATGCGTAAATGCCGCGCGCGGCAGCGGCGTTCCTGTGATCTCCGACGGCGGTGTGAAATTTTCCGGTGACGTTGCAAAGGCAATTGCGTCGGGAGCCGACACTGTGATGATCGGTTCTCTATTTGCCGGCACTGAAGAAGCGCCTGGCGAGGTGATCTTATTTCAGGGGCGTTCGTTCAAGACTTATCGCGGGATGGGTTCGATTGGCGCGATGCGCGAGGGCTCGCGCGACAGATATGCGCAGGAGATGGCGGAGAGCGAATCCAAACTTATACCCGAGGGAATCGAGGGGCGTGTTGCCTACAAAGGCACAATTGCGGAAATGACTACGCAACTGGTCGGTGGGTTGCGCTCCGGCATGGGCTACACCGGGTGTCGCACGATCAAAGAGTTTCAGGAGAAAAGCCAGTTCATCAGGATCACTTCGGCAGGACTGCGTGAGTCGCACGTGCACGACGTGATCATTACCAAAGAAGCGCCGAACTATCGTGTTGAGTAGGAAGAAATATCGGAATAGCTTTGCACAAAAGAGTCGAGAATGGAGTCCCGCAGAGCGGGACGACCGATAATAGCCCAGCACTTCAGAGCCTGTGTCAGAACTCAGAAGTCATCCAGCTGCGGCCCAAGTTTGGACTGGGCAAGTTAGCGAACAGGTGATTCAAGTTGCGAACTTCGAAGAGTGCAAGAAAGCGCCGC
>JBPCNX010000045.1:0-45022 GCA_051000815.1 Pyrinomonadaceae bacterium | reverse complement strand
TGCCGTAGACTTGCGCGTCGCCGACGAGCGTCCAATTGTATTTGGTCAAAAGACGGTCAACCGGAAGCGTCGCCGGACGAACGACATTGCGGCATCGCGTCAATTCGGCTGACGATATTTTCTTGGTTTCCAAAATTGCCCGGCTTCGCTCGCTCCAACTCGGCAAGGGCTTGTCGTCAAGCCAACTGTATAGCGATTGCGCGACGGCGTGAACACTGAACGACAAAACAACCGCGAATGCGGCGCACAGTAATCTGATTGATTGGTTTTTCATAATTTAAAAAGTTCAGAATCGCCTGCCGTAGCAGACGGGTTTGTTGAGTAAGTAGGCGGCACTTGGCAGTTGGCACTCAGGATGTAGCTGCAAACTTGAGCAAAATTAAGCCAAACTGCCTACCGCCTACTGCCTGCTGAAATTTAGCGCGGTTGTATCGGCGGATTTCCTTTATAAACCTTGATAGATTTAATCCGACCATACCAATAATCGCTCGGTTGCGGCGTCCAGTCCGAAGTCAAATTATAAGATTTGCCGCGGAAATTGCGCTTGTCGTAAAGCACCAGAAACCAACCTTGCGGAACGCGAATCGAGCGAATTCGATGCGGAGAGCCTTCCCAATCTCGCCTACCTGCGAAACCGCGCTCAATCGCTTCCGCCGGACCTTGAAAATTAGCTTGTGCATAAATGACAGGAAAACTTCCCGATATCGGTGGTTGAATCGGCGGTTGAATCTGCGCTTTTTCGATCCGAATCGAACGAATTCTACCAAACCAATATGCACCCGCTCCCGGATTCCAATCTTCGGTCAAAGGCGATTCCGTCCCTTTGTAGTTTTTCCCTTCATAAATCCTAACGCGATAACCTTTCGGCACTCGAATTGACTTAATGTTACGGTCAAAACCGCCGCCACCTTTCCAACTTTCGTTGAGCGTCATATTCGCCCCTTGAAAGTTGACACCATTGTAGATAATAACTCTATCCGTTTGTGCCGCGACCGAATTGCTGAACATAAAAAGTCCAAGCAAAGAGAACAACATAAGTTTTGAATGTCTCATAATAGTGTTCTCCTCTCATCCTATGAACTTGTCAGTGGTAAGCGGTACGGGCTTTGTGAACTCTCACGTACCTTCAATTCAAAAATCTAACGCCCGAATTAACCCGCGCCGAGCGAACAGCCTTCAATCTAAATCAGAGGAAGCACCATGAAAAGAAAGCTATCGAGGCGTCGGGTTGAATGAGTTGTTAGATTGCGTCTGGACAATACCACAATGATTTTCTTATCTGCTGGGTTGCTATTTGCCTTCAACTGCGACAGCTTGAACTCCTTGCCCTTTCGACCACATTTCCGTCCAGACAATCTTTATATACCCATGAATACGTCTCGTATTTCTATTGATCTGGAAATACTGGCTTCCACTGGGAATCCATATATCAAGATATTGATTAATGATTACGTTCTCCATTGGTTGGCCCATTATAGGTATGTACCAAACTGATTGTAAGTCTCCTGATTGCTATTGCCATCGGAATTCTCACATCTATGGGGGCAGGAGTTTGGAAGATGGATTTTAAGACCAAAAAATCTAAAGCGACGGGTACTGGGATCTTTAGAGACGGGCGGTTCATTGGAGATTACAAGTACAAGAAGTTCCTGTGGGTAGATCGTGGAAGGTGGCTACTCTCGAAGGTGGATTAGGGTCCCCCACTCTTGCAGCTCGGAGATGTCCCGGCTGATTGTCGCTTCGCTCACGCCAAACTGCCGAGCCAATTTCCGCCCCGCGCCGTAACCGGGCCTAACTTATCTAGCGCACGCCTGACCTCGTACCGCCGCCGATATGCTGCCCGCCGCCGCAACGCATGATAGCGCCGCCTTCCCGCCGCTCGCTTGCAGACCTCGTTAAAGTTTTTCGGAATCCACGCTGCGGTCATCGTTCAATCACCACCGAACCTTTCACGTTTATAAGCGCGCCGTGCTCAGGGAGGAAAAGAGGGAAATGTCGGGGCCGATCAATCGCCTATCAATCTGACTGCCACTTCGATTCGCGGGGTAAAGGCTGGGGAATCGAGGGGAATTAACCCACCGCGCCGGGAAACCATCCTCCCGTCAACCTAACTCCCTTACATCGGGCATCCGCTGCCGCGCTCGCCACCGATGCACCAGCTTGCGAGCGTTCGCTGGCGCTACAAACTCCGCCATGGCCTCGGTCGCCACTACACCGGGCCAGTCGCGGCTCTTCACCTGCACCAGCACCACATCCACCGACCCAATGCCGATGAGGTCGAAGGTACCGAGGAAGGCCGCCGCGCGTGTGACGCGATAACCCGCCGCCTCCAGCAACCGCATCGAGCGGTGTTGGTTTCGAGTGCCTTTGCGCTTTGTGTTCATAGAGCAGCCGCCCAAAAAGGGCCGCCTTCAGCACCCGGTCTGTGCATACGATTCCAGAACATCTTCGATTTCACCATGATGCATGAAGCATAGGTCGTCGTCACATTCTGTGACCTTGTGACCTTCTGTGACGTTTGTGACGTTGGAAGCGGCACTCTCGCCCTCCGAATTTCCGGCTGCGTTGGCTAATCCAAAGGAGCGCACAAATCGAGCAACCTCGCGCCTGCTAACGTACCAGCCCTTCTTGTGCGTGCCACTTCAGACCTTCGCTGCCATGTTCAAACCGCAACTTGCTCATCGTGCGGCCCACTGCTCTCCGGTCTATATCAAGATCAACATCGATATCAAACTCCTCAGCTTCGGCTATGTCTCTCGCCGCACTTTCAATGTTGGCTGTCAGCAAGAATTCTTTCTCGCTCATAGGACCTCCGGAAGTAACGTCACAAAGGTCACTTAACGTCACAACGTCACAGTTGAGGCACTTGCACAAAGCGCGGATGACGAGCGTCACGAGATCACAACTCTCAACCTGCTGCCGTTCTCGCTGGTAGTTCACTGATAGTTGTTCCATCCGGGCATGCAGCCCGGAGACACCTGCATCTTGTAACCATGCCGCTACAGCTAGTGTTGGCCGCCGGTCGCGTTCGCTACCTTCAGCCAACAGAATTGAAAGTGTTGATTGAGGCTAGTCTTGACTGGCTACAGCCAATCATCGCAATCGCGGCAAGTACAGGAATGAGACGATCCGAGATCGTCGGTCTTCGCTGGATGGACGTGGACTTGCTTCACGATCGAATCATGCTTCCGCAGACAAAGAACGGGGAAGGAAGAATCGTTTACCTCAACAAGTTTGCGCAAGCAGCTTTTCGAGTCCCTGGCGTTCGATGAGAACACCAAGCCAACAGACAAACTTTTTTCGGACATCACGCCAGAGCGCGTGAGCGTTGCATTCAGACGCACTTGTCGGGCTTTGGGCATAGCCGATTTTCGCTTTCACGATCTCCGGCACACAGCCGCGTCATGGTTGCGAATGAGCGGCGCAGATATTCACACTGTCGCTCAACTTCTGGGCCACAAAGACCTGCGCATGGCCTGTCGTTACCAGCACCTTAGTCCATCGTTTTTAGGTGAGGCAGTCGGAAAGCTAGACGCAGTTTTTGGGGTCGTTCGTTACCAAGACGTTACCGCGCCAAAACTACTCTCGGAATGACTGCGCGTAACTCATTGAAAAGATTTGGTAGCGCATACGGGACTCGAACCCGTGATCTCTGCCTTGAGAGGGCAGCGTGTTAACCAACTACACCAATGCGCCGTAGTGGATGCCCTGATTATAGGCGGCAAAATTGACCCTTGGCAAACTTGAGCACTCCGCAGAACTAGCAGCTTAACCACTTCAAAGTGTCAACGAACGTGTCAACGACCTATGGAGACACGAACATGGCTAAGGAAAGCACCGGATACATTGGAAAAGACAAGAATGGGAAATGGTTTGCGAGAGTTACGCTAACGGGAAGCAATGGAAAACGGCGGAACATCGCGAGGCGGGCAACCGATAGAGCTGACGCTAAGCGAATTCTAAAGGCAATCTTGCGTCAACTTGAGAATGAAGGGGAAGGCGTACTTGACTGCGCGAAATTGACCTTCAACGACCTCGCGGACTTTTACGCGAATAAGTACCTGAAACCCGCAGAGTATCGTCACGAGAGCAAGATAAGCGGCCTACGGGCGCTAGACCGAGCGCAACGTGCTCTTGCTTTATTTCGGGAACACTTCGGGATAAGAAAGCTAAGAAGCATTACATATAGTGACCTCTATAACTTTCGCGCTATGCGGCTCGGTACTGAAACCCAATATAAGCGTTTACGGAGCACTGCGAGTGTTAATCGCGAGTTAGTTGTCTTGCGGAGAATGCTCAATATCGGAGTAAGAGAGGGTTACTTGTCAAAGTCTCCTTTCAATCTTGGGGACTCCCTTATTTGTGCTGCGGATGAAAATAAACGCGAACGGATATTGAGTCGCGATGAAGAAGCAAGACTGTTTGCCGCAATAGATGTTGAGCCGAAACGGGAACACTTGTCGGGCATTCTCAAAGTGGCTTTGGACTGTGCGCTTCGGAGAGGCGAGATAATTACTCTCAAGTGGTCCGACATTGACTTTGACAATCGAACCATCACGGTGCGTGCGTTCAACTGCAAGACTGCTCGAAGTAGAACTGTCGCGATGACTCAGAGGGTATTCGAAGATTTAGCCGCACGCTCGCACGTATCAAGAGGCGAGCTAGATGCGCTAGTGTTCGGCGTGAGGGTAACTGTTAGAACCTCATTTGCCAAAGCGTGTGAGGCTGCAAATGTGCGAGATTTCCATCTACATGATTGTCGCCACACTTCCATTAGCCGGATGATTCGTGCAGGACTTCCTCCAATCGAAGTAATGCGGGTTTCGGGCCACACGACCTTGGCGTGTCTGTACCGCTACGCCAATCTCGATTCGGATACTATATTCCGGGCCGCCGCCGCGTTGGATGCCTATTACTCAGCCGAAGCGATGTCCGGAGTCACAGAGTTGGTTAACTAGGAACTCAGGTGCGAACACGAAAAACAAGATGCTCTTACGCTATGGGTGCATCCCTTTTTGATGTATAGAACATTCTCAACCTCAACGTGTTCACCCTTGTTTCCAAACCCACAAGAATCATCATGTCCATGAACTTAGCCTAAGAGTAATGTCCCGGATTCTCAATTTTGAAAGCGGAGAAAACTGTTGGTTACTCTGGACTAAACTTGACCTCAGGATTGATTTTAGTGCCATCGTTTTCTAAATAGGTCCCTAAATGAAGAGCGGTCGTTCCGCATTTAACTTTCGAACTGAATCCGGTTTGCGCTCCATCTTCGCCGGGCCATAATATTTCAACAGGTTTATCACACGGCACATTATTAAACGTTACAACCCCCTTACTATTGGACTGTTGTTTGTACGTTTTGCCATTCACGGTGAGTGTTACGCCTCGAACAACAAAGGCAACATACCCAACGTCACCTAATCCAAGTATCCGTAACTGCACCGTTCGAGTTGGCGTCGGTGTCGGTGTTGGGGTGGTCGTGGTCGGCCTGCTAATTGGATTAGTCGCTTCAGCGGAAGGACTTAACGCAGCAACGGATTGGTTAGTAGTTTCGGCGTTTCGACCTCCATTCCAACGATGTCCCAGTCTGACCCAAATTCCTATGCCCACTAAGGCAAGTACCAAAAAGGCCACTTCGGCAATAATCCACTTCATATCGCGGTCTGTCTTTACATCCTCAGGAGAAGTAACACTCGCAGGACTACTTGGTCTGAATTGATTTATTATTGTGGGTTCAACGGGATGACGATGATGTGCGGCATGTTCTGGCGTGTGAGAATCATAAGTGAGGGACGGGGCTAGAACGGTTTTGCTGCCCGAACGTAGAAATTCTCCGGATTCCCACAAGGCGGCACGCATTTCCGAAGCAGAAGCGAACCTCTTTAGAGGGTTTTGTGCCATAGCCCTTTCGAGCACTTGGGCAACTTCAACCGGAATGGCAGGGTTCAATTCATTCGCTGGTGTCAGCGGGTCTGAAGCTTCCCTTATGTTTGCAGAGGCGCGAGTTAGGGCATCCGGCGGAACTTTCGCCGTCGATAAATTGTAGAGGGTTGCACCTAATGCGTATAAATCGCTGCGAGCATCTGTGCCGTGCCCTTCTATCTGCTCAAGCGGTGCAAAATTCGGTGTGTATCCGAAAATACTTCTCGATTTCGTCACTCCTGATATTTGTCCCGCAAAACCCTTAGCCAGTCCGAAATCCAAAAGGATAATCTGCCCTGACTCTGAGAGCTTTAGGTTCTGAGGCTTGATGTCCCGATGAATGATTGAGGGCTTCTGCCTATGCAGGTAGCTCAAGACATCAAGAAGCTGGTCTCCCCACGCCAAAATTTCTTCAACAGAAAATGCGCTTACCTTTTTTTTCATTGTCTCCGATAAGTCGTCACCGTCGACATAATCCATCACAAGGTATTGACCATGGCCCTCTTTGAAATGGTCAATTACTCTGGTCATGGCTGCGTGTCGCAGTTTGGCCAGAAGTTGTGCCTCACGTTCAAATTGCTTGCTTAACCTTTCGTCGACAAAGTGCGATTCTTTGAGCGCAACAGTAATGTCTAGCCGTTCGTCGAGAGCTTTATATACCGTTCCCATTCCGCCTTCGGCGAGTTGGCAAAGGATTCGGTACCGGGAGTGTAGAACTGTATTGATAGTTAACGGCATTAAGGCATCAGGGTTACCAGCTGAGTTTACGGATTCTAATTCGTCAACATGTCGGCGAGCCCATGTTTTGAGTCCTTGGGATTTCGAAATAGGCGTTGTATGACAAGGGCCAATGGTAAGTCAATATGAACCTGAGGACGCTGCTGCAGCTTAAGGAGAAGCAGTAAGTGTGAATCTTAACAGCGAGGATAGCCGAGTAAATCTCACCACGCGCGCTTCATGTAGTTTCAAACCGAGTAGCGTCAATGCCAGAAGCCGTGCGGAATACTAAGCGAGTCAGTTCGAAACGAAACCAACTCGGTATCTAAGATTACGAGTGATTTCGGCATGAAGCCCAATCTCTCCTTGTCGCCCTTCCCTCGCACATGGTGGCGCAACTTAGGAACTATAAGCATCGCCAACTTCGAACACTCCTGCGGATATAGTTCAGACGACGTTAGAACTTTAGCCCAAGGATATTAAATAAGTTCCCAGTTTTCCAAGACTGGCAAGCAGACGCCAAAAGGAAAATCGGATAAGACCTTATTGTCAATTTAGTTTCTCATAAAGAACTTCGTCTTCGTTCGGGCCATTCATATGCACTACTCGAATGACTAAATCCTCGATGTCCGGAACGCTATAATCCACGCAAAGCTCTGCGACAGCATTCATAAGCCCTCTCTTGGATTTTCTCGCTTCAAATGGATATTTAGAGAGTGGAAGAAAGGTGTCGCTGCCACGGGGCTGTGGGTTGTAGATAGTGCTGCCTGAGTTAATTGGTGACAACTTAACTTGTTCCAGACGACGCTCAAGCAATTGCTTCGTATCAACCGTTAAGATGCAATGCCTTCGGTCGCGGTAGGCCCGAGCCGAAAGCAAAGTTAACAGTCTATCCCTTGTTACCCAGAAAAATACTTGGCTATTCAATAGTCGGTACCATTCAGGAGGGGTGAGGCCTCTCAAGCAGTGTTCCAGTGAACTTTCCCTTAATGGCTTTTGGTCCCGAATTACGGCAGACCCGTAGAGATTGTGGGATATGGTTTTAGACTGCGGTCGGTGTTCACTTTCAATTTCTGTTCGCAATGGACCAGTTATCTCAAATAAATCTAATAGGGCTACTGTGCTGAGCAGTCCATTTCTTACAATGCTTTCCCAAGTTCCTACTTCAGCCATGTGGTACAACAGTGGGTAGTTAGTGGCTAGCTGGGAGGGGGATATTCCTACTGGTTTCACCATGCTATTCTGTCAATAATGCTTCTACAATGAAATCTCGTTGATATCAGCGAGACAGGTGCAGTCGTGACTCGTTCAACCTCCTCGATAAAACGTATAGTCTCATCCGTTAATTGTTCAAATCGTCGTGCTTCCCTGTTCTCCACACAGATATAATCAACAAATGTAAGCACAACGTCCGTTGGCGCATTAAGAGTCGCTGCTTTCCGAATCAAAGACCAATCGAATTCGCTGATACGTCTTTCACGTTTAGTCGTTGAAGTGATTTCTGTTTTATCTCTCGCGTGGAAACAGAAGAAGAGCGATTCTCGCTCCTTTGACTCACTCGCACTAGATTTCGGATACAACCCAATTCCCCAGCCCTTATTTCTAGTTTTGACAATAGTTTTGGAGGATTTGCCGCGAGGTCGCGAAGGTTTCGGCGCTCACCTTGGGCATCACTTTGGTTAAGCAAGTGGGGGTCAGTCTGAGGACTGGAAACACGGGTATTGGCAATGGCAACACCCCATGCCCTTTGGTTTCTCAAACGACCGTCTGTCAATGGCAACACCCATACCCTATGTATTCTCAAACGGGTGTCTGTCAGCGTAAAGCGCAGTCCTAATTAAAAAGCTAGAAGCGCATTGGTTTGATTCAAAACTAGGGTTTCATTACTTCCGGGCCGAAGTGTGAAACTGAACAACCAAACCACCACACCTCCACGCGTGGGGGCTATCCCTAATAAATAAGCCTTACGTCCGGCAGGTAAGCCTCTAAAAACAGCGACTCCACTGTTGTCTGTCACTGCTCTAGTGATAGTGTTATTAATTATGGTCGCACTCGCCTTAAGGTAAGTTTCTTTGTCTGGTACGTAACGTTCATTTCTATTGAAGGCATTCTCAGCTCTTAACCGCTCCAAACCTCGCATGGAGTTCAACTCCTGTTCGACTTGTTCCCTCATATATTCGTCGCGTTCCTGAGCAATGAGAATCCGCATTCGAGCGATTTCAAAGGACTCTCCAAACACTTTCGCCACTGCATAGGTTATTACCGCGCCGGATGCCGAGCCCGAAGCTTCTCCTACAAAACTAAGCAATTCCTCTGGGTCTTTATCTTGAATCAGAAATTCTGTTGGCGGGATGGGCTGGTTACCA
This sequence comes from Pyrinomonadaceae bacterium, assembly GCA_051000815.1. GTDB lineage: Bacteria > Acidobacteriota > Blastocatellia > Pyrinomonadales > Pyrinomonadaceae > PSRF01. The sequence goes on along the minus strand of JBPCNX010000045.1, from coordinate 36,014 downwards.
CCTAGCTGGTAGTAGACACTTGCTTTGACGGTCAGTGTTGCCGTTGATTTTGGCTGGCGTCGCCTCTGTGCTGACGCATCACACGGGGGCCAGAGTGCGATAGCAGCTAAGCACAATAGACTCATAGTGCGAATACGTTTATTGGCCATTTTGGATTATCCAGCTTGGGGTGCAGTCAACCATATCCTGTTTTGGGATGTGACTCAAGCAAACTTTACTGTGCCCGTACATGGGCAAGAGTATAGGAAGTCCCCGTCAGAAGAAGTTACTCGCGCTCCTGCGTCAAATCAGGCTAGCCGCGAGTTTGCGTCAAGAGGAGCTAGCGAGTCGGCTTGGTAAGCCGCAGTCGTTTGTAAGAAATATGAATCCAGCGAGAGGCGTCTAGATTGGGCAGAGTAGAATAGCTCCGCGAAGGAAATCACCGAAGGGAATCGTTTCCAGTGAATCACGGCGGCGATTCTAAATCAGACAAACCACACGTGAATTGACAGTTTGAAAAAGTTAAGTGTTAACGAGAGTGTCAAAGTTCGGGAAAGATGCTGAGTTGGCGGCTTATTAGCTAGCCACGTCTGCCTTGAGAGGGCAGCGTGTTAACCAACTACACCAATGCGCCAAGGTGAGAACGGATTATAGGTGGCGGTTGGCGGCTTCGCAAGTTGGGTAACCGCGCTTGAAAATGATCCCGAAGAGCCCACGAATCAAAGTGCGGTACGGGAGGGGTAGAGGTTGTGTGAAAACGGAAATGCTCACGCGCAAAGAGCAAGGTGGAGAATTCACAGGTCAGGAAGGGGACCCTGTCCCCGCTTAACTTGGTCAGCGTTCACCCATCAGAACATAACGACAATGGTGATTCTCCCAGGGTTGAGAGTACAGCTTGTCCCGTGAATATCTCGCGGCTTGCAGCGGGGACAGGGTCCGCCTTCCTGACCTGTGAATTACCCCAACTTGCCCTCAACACTATCAACCGATCTTTTCACACACTCTCGGTAGTGACGGGGTGTAACAAGCGTCCCACGAGCGCATGGGTCTTAGCCCGAACAGGACCTCGCTTGAAGGCAGTCGCTACCGCTTCCGTACTGTAATTGAAGAATTTCTCACTTGAGTCAGATCTACTACCCCCCCTCCTTAATCCCATGTCGCCCCAATGCGTGCGTCGCCTAAAAACTTGCTATACTTTCGCCGCTCGTCACCGGCAGTCTATTCACATCGGTTGTCCTCGGGTTAGATCGATTTATGCTGAGTCTTTTTTGCCCCAGCGTCCAACCAGCGACTAAACGATTCCTTAGTTATTCATTTCCAACGAATTTAGTTCAACTGATTAAACGGAGAGTGGGATGAACCTAGTTGTTCTGCGAGAGACTACGGCCGGTGAAGCGCGCGTGGCCCTCGTCCCCGAATCGGTAGTCAAACTCGTAGCCTTGAAGGCGAGTGTGGTGGTGGAGAGTAAAGCCGGTTTGGGGGCGGCGCGCACCGATGACGATTACGTACAGGCAGGCGCAAAAGTCTCTTCCGACAGAGCGGGACTCCTGCAGTCCGCCGATGTTTTGGTTTGTATCAATCGCCCTTCCTCTGACGACTTGCTGCTTCTCAATGCCGGCGCGGTTGTCCTGGGATTTCTTCGACCTCTCGATGACCCGAGAGCGCTCGAGCCCGCATTGACGAAGAGCCTCACGACTTTTGCTGTCGAACTCATTCCCCGCATCACGCGGGCGCAGGCCATGGACGCGCTCTCTTCGATGGCCGCAGTTGTCGGTTACAAAGCCGTACTGATGGGCGCTGACAGGATCCCGAGGATGTTTCCCCTGCTGATGACAGCGGCGGGCACGGTGCCGCCTGCCCGTGTGCTCGTTCTCGGAGCGGGGGTGGCGGGATTGCAGGCAATAGCAACAGCACGACGACTTGGAGCGGTGGTCGAAGCTTACGATGTGCGTGCGGCCGCAGGTGAACAAGTGCGTTCGCTGGGCGCAAACTTTCTCGAGGTCGATCTTGGCGGCATTAAGACAGAGGATGCGGGTGGCTACGCGGTGGAGTTAAGTGACGAAGCAATGGATCGTGGCCGCGCGTTGATCGCCGAGCACGCAAAGACGGCGGACGTAGTAATTACAACAGCGCAAGTGCCTGGCCGTCGCGCTCCATTGCTGGTTACAGAAGCGGCGGTCAATGGTATGAAGCGCGGTTCGGTAGTGATCGATCTTGCGGCTTCAACCGGCGGCAACTGTGCTGTGAGTAAGCCCGACCAAACCGTCGAGCGCGATGGCGTGACGATCCTGGCGCCAACAAACCTGGCGGCCACGGTTCCCGTTCACGCGAGTCAATTATATTCGCGCAACGTCACGGCATTTCTGACTTTGATAATCAAGGACGGCGAGTTGCAGATTGATATGGAGGACGACGTTGTTGGACCGTCGTGTGTGACGCATCAGAGACAATGGGTGAACAGCCGCGTGGCGGCGTTGATTGAAGGGCCGAGTCCGGAGAGCGGTTGACGTTCACTGACCGAGCGGAGAACTCGGGAAGAGGAGGAAGGGGAACAGAATGTCTCATGAATCACTGATCGCGGCGCTCTACGTCTTTGTGCTCGCCGCTTTTATTGGTTATCAGGTCATCTCGCGGGTGCCGCCCCTCCTGCATACGCCGCTGATGTCCGCGACAAATGCCATCTCCGGTATTTCCCTCGTTGGTTCAATCGTTACTGCGGGCGCGCATTACAACACGGTGAGCACCGTACTCGGGTTCATTGCTGTTGTGTGTTCGACAACGAATGTGGTGGGTGGATTTGTGATCACGGATCGCATGCTGAGGATGTTCAAGCGCAAACCGTCGGAAAAACAAGTGGCCGCGGATAAACGCAGATAAAACGCGGATTAGATCAGATCAAATTACAAAAGAACAAAGTACAAAGACCCAAGACACAAGACCAGTTTTTTAGATGCAAACCTACTTCATCGAACTCAGTTACCTGCTGGCTTCAATTCTTTTTATCCTCGGCCTCAAAGGCCTGAGCCATCCCGAAACGGCCAAGCGGGGAATGCATCTCGCCGAGTTTGGCATGCTGATGGCCATCATCGGCACACTCCTTCACCACGAGATCGTCAGTTACACATGGATCCTGTCAGGTCTCGCTTTGGGTTCAGTGATCGGTCTGATGATGGGGCTTTGGGTGCCGATGACCGCCATGCCGCAACGAACCGCGCTCTCGCATGCCTTCGGCGCCTTTGCCGCCGCGCTCGTGGGAATCTCGGAGTTCTATCGTCATGGTGGTCACCTCGACAAAGTCACGATGGGCGCTCTGGGATTTGAAGTAATGCTTGGCGCTTTAACGACGACAGGAAGCTTGCTGGCTTTTGCCAAGCTCCAAGGATTAGTGCGGGGCACGCCGTTAACCTACAAAGGCCAAAACGTGTTCAACATGGCGCTGCTGGCGACGACGATCGGAATATTTGTCTACCTGATTGTCGTGCCCGGTTCGATGCCGTTGTTCTTTTTGATGGTTGGGCTCGCCCTCGTATTCGGGCTCCTGCTGGTATTGCCTATTGGCTCGGCCGACATGCCGGTCGTTATGTCGTTGCTGAATTCTTACGCGGGTTTGGCATCTGCGGCCACGGGCTTTGTGCTGTCGAACAAGGTCCTGATTATTGCCGGAACGCTTGATGGTTTCTCCGGATTCATACTTTCGATCTTAATGTGCCGTGCGATGAATCGTTCCATCACCAACGTTCTGTTTGGTGCCTTCGGAAGTGCGACGAGTGTTGCGACCACCGGCGACCAGCAGGGAACGATGCGCGAAGTTGGCCTCGAAGATATAGCGACGCAGCTCGCGTATGCTCGTCAGGTCGTCTTTGTTCCGGGTTATGGGATGGCGACAGCGCAAGCGCAACACGCCGTTCGCGAGCTGGCAGACACGCTCGAGAAGCGTGGCGTCACGGTCAAATACGGAATTCATCCTGTTGCTGGACGAATGCCCGGCCACATGAATGTGCTCCTTGCCGAAGCCAATGTCCCTTATTCCTCTCTCTACGAGTTGGAACAGATCAACCCCGAGTTTCCCACGACAGATGTTGCCGTCGTGATCGGCGCAAACGACGTCGTTAATCCTGACGCGCGCGACAATCCCTCGAGCCCCATTGCGGGAATGCCAATTCTTGAAGTGGATCGATCCAAATCTGTAGTAGTGCTGAAACGCGGTCAGGGGAAAGGCTTTTCCGGACTTGAGAATCCGCTGTTTTTCAAGGACGTGACGGGTATGCTTTATGGTGATGCTAAAGACACTCTGACGCGGCTGATCCAGGCGGTGCAGCAGGTATAAGTGCTCACTAAGAGAGTGTGTGAAAAGTGTTGAGGAGCAAGTTAGGCAATTCACAGGTCAGGAAGGCGGACGCTGTCCCCGCTTGACTTGGTCATCGTTGTAGGCAAGCTATTAGCTTTCTCCCCAGACTACAGTTAAAAAAACCTTTATCCGGCCAACGGCGTACTAAGAAATCCCCAAGCTGCAAACTCACATCCCATTGGAGAGATGATGCGAAAATTTCTAAGCGTACTTATCATTACCAGCGTTCTGGTCCTGCCTTTTTCTGCGACAAACGCGCAGCGAACGAGCAATAGACCCAGAGCCTCCGCCTCAGTTGCGACCCAAAGAGGCATTGAGACAATTAACGGCGCGCAGATGCGCGATTATCTTTCGTTCATCGCCTCCGATGAAATGGAGGGCCGCGATACTCCCTCGAAAGGGTTGGACATCACCGCTGGATTTCTCGCAATGAACCTGGCGCGCTGGGGATTCAAGCCGGCTGGAGATAACGGCACGTATCTTCAAAAGATTGCCTTACGCCGAGACACGATCGATAAGGAACAAATACGGGTGACGTTGAATGGGCAGCCTCTGACCTTTGGTGACGACTACCTTCCGGCTGGTCGTGGCGAGGCTGCAGGATCGCTGGTGTTTGCCGGCAACGGCTGGTTTTTTAAGTCAAGGAACGTCGACCCGTACAAAGGAATTGATGCGAAGGGGAAGATCGCGGTGATCTTTACTCCGCCGGATGGGTTGCCTCGTGGTGTTAGTCAATCGGATCTCGCCGGCAAGAGAGGTGAGGACTGGATTGCCCCTGCGGAATACGCCCGTAAGAACGGAGTGGTTGGGCTGATCATCGTGCCAGGTTTTCAGTTCCTCGCCAACTGGGAGCGCGCCCGCCAGAGAATCGGCGAGCGCGGCGCCCTATCGGTGGAAAAGTTCCAGGCGCAGGAGGGGGCGCAACTGCCGACGATTATTGTGTCACCCAGAATTGCGAACCTTTTGTTCCAGGGAGAAGCACAAAACGGAACCGCCCTGTTTGACGCGGCTTCCAGCGGCTCACTTCCTGCGCCGTTTGCGCTGAACCCGGAAAAGAAAATAAGCATGACTGTTTCAGGTAAACGCGAAGGGATCTCGACACAGAATGTGGTCGCTGTTTTCGAAGGAAGCGATCCGGTTCTGAAAGACGAATACGTGGCTGTTGGCGCTCACTACGATCACGTTGGCATCGGAGCGCCGGTGAATGGCGATGCTATCTACAACGGCGCCGATGATGATGGTTCAGGAACGACGGCACTGTTGGCGATGGCCGAGGCTTTGGCGAAGGCGGCGGCGCGCCCGAAGCGCTCGGTGATTTTTATCTGGCATGCCGGCGAAGAAAAGGGGTTGTGGGGTTCGCGTTATTTTGTCGAGAACCCAACGGTCCCCCTGGACAAGATCGTGACGCAGCTCAATATCGATATGATCGGTCGCAGCAAAAAAGCCGGGGACACCAATCCGAAAAACAAAGAGCTCACAGGGCCTAATGAAATCTATGTGATTGGTTCGAAGATGATGAGCACCGAGCTCGGGGGCCTGAGCGAGTCAGTCAATAAGGATTATTTGAATCTCTCATTCAACTATAAATACGACGACCCCAATGATCCGAATCGGTTCTTCTTCCGCAGCGATCATTTCAACTATGCGCGCAAGGGCATTCCCATCATCTTTTATTTTGACGGCGAGCACGAGGACTATCACCGTCCGGGCGATCATGCCGACAAGATCGATTACGAGAAGATGGAAAAGGTCACGCGCACGGTTTACATGATGTTGTGGGAGTTGGGCAACAGGCCGACTCGTCCGGCGGTGGATAAGAAGTTGCCGAAAGAGCTGATGGGAGCAAACTAAGAGACAGCTGGCAGCGTGAGGGCTTTGCACAAAAAGCCGTTTGAGTGAGTCCGCTACGCGGACTATAATGCCCGTACTTTACCTATCTCTTGAGCGTTCGGCGGTGAGATTGCGATAAGCTTCATCGCGCGAAATCCCGAGCACCCTGGCTGCCTTTTTCAAAGCGGCGCGCGGCTCCAAACCCGCGGCTTCGAATCCGGCTACCAGCTCTGACATGCTCGGGCCGGATTTGTTTTTATCAGTCTCTTCCTCAATCGTGTGGCGATGAATCAGGAGCACCATTTCGCCACGCGGCTCGTTTTTAGCTTCAGCGAAGTGCTTGGCCAGAGCGCTGAGGCGACCCCGTAGAGTTTCTTCATGAAGTTTAGTTAACTCGCGAGCGACAACGGCGTCGCGTTCGCCCAGCATGTCGCGCGCGTCTTTCAAAGCCTCGGCAATTCTGTGGGGCGCTTCGTAGAAAATCAGTGTTGTCGGCATAGTTGAGAGCTCTGCAAGTCTTTTACGGCGTGCCGTTCCGCGAGCCGGCAGGAACCCGCCAAAGAAGAATTCATCGCTTGGCAGTCCCGAGGACACGAGCGCAGAAATCAGCGCCGTCGCTCCCGGCAGCGGGACCACAGAAATAGTTTCCGCGAGGGCCAGACTTACGACTCGAAAACCTGGATCGCTGATGCCTGGTGTGCCGGCGTCACAAACCAGTGCTACATCTACTCCGGTTTTCAGTAGCTCAACCAGCTTGGCAGACTGCTCGCGCTCGTTGTGTTCGTGATAACTGACGGTTTTGGTTTTGATTCCGTAATGGTTGAGGAGTTTGCGCGTATGTCGCGTATCTTCGCACGCAATCAAACTAACTTCAGCCAGAACTCGCGCGGCGCGGTAGGTAAGATCTTCCAGATTTCCGATAGGAGTTGCGACCACGTAGAGCGTTCCTGCCATGAAGGTATTCTGCCTCAACAGTCGCGTAACGCGTAGTCCAAGGAACGAGTATGAAAACAACCCTAACTTTCAGGCGGTCGGGATTGTCATGTTGCGCGAGAGCACTGACGTAGCAACTGGGATCGCGGGCGTCCCGCCCGCAATGAGCGCGAAGCGCGAACAGGTCTCTTGAGTTTCACGCCTGACGGCGCGGGGCGGGCGAGACGCCCGCACTCCCAGTATTTACGCATTGCCCTACTGAAAAAAAACCTCGCCCGTTCCAGTGGAACGGGACGAGGCTTAAGGATGATCCCAATGTTGCTAACTTCCGTTAGTAGGGGATTGGGAGTCTGCGGTACCACGGTTCGTTATTCGAACTGCGCCTCCGATTGTCATTTCGATCATTGCGATAGTAACCGCCGCCCAGGTTATAGGCGTCTGCGATCACGCGCAACTCCTGTTGGATTTGCGACCATTGATTCGCCAACTGACCATTGCGGTAATGGTGACGAGTTGCTCTCTGTGCCTCGTTCGCGGTTTGGAGAACACGTTCGGCCTCGTTCCTGCTTCGGTTGAGATCTCGTCCGTTGCCGAAGCGGGATTTAAGACTGCTGACAGCCTGCCGAAAATCCCGGGCCTCGTTATTTACTCGATCTTCGTGGCGGGTGCCATCCTCATGACTGCGATCGAGCTCCCGATCCACCGCTTTTTCAAAGTCCTTCGACAGGCGATCGAGCCGGTGAATTGAATCACGAAGATAGCGCTCATCGTAGCGACCGTTACGGTCGTTACGGTCGTTACGGTCGTTGCGGTCGCGATCGCGGCCATAGTCCGGCCACTGAGCGGCTGCCACCATTGGCAGACATAACGCTAAGAAAGCGGCCGCTAAAATTGAAAAACTCATTGTCCGTTTGTTCGTCATAATCCTGTATCTCCTCATCAAGTTTTCGTTTCGGACCTTCCTCGCTTCGAGAAAACAATCGGTCCGGTTTCAACGCTTGCTTTGGGGATGCCTGGTCAGCCAGCGTTATGCCGATAGGGCTGTTGGCAAGCACCGTGCCCATACCGTTCAGACGCGGGTATCAGTCTGTGCTGAGGAAAAAGGCCAGTATTTATGAACGAACCCAGCCTGGTTGAGGGGGTTTTAGTTCGTGACTGGTTCTAAAACGTGCAGTGGTTACGGAAATGGTTGGGCTGGTGAGTTGGGCTACTTTGTAGCCTATGGCTATTTTGAATCATCTGACTTGGGCAGCGCCTTTCCATGAAAGTACAACGAGTTGCCGCACTCCAAAGTCGTTTGGTTCATCCTGGGCTTTTTGAATTTGTCCCTAACAGAATGGCAAAGTGACGCCGTATTTCACCCTCGTGAATCTCAGCTTGCTTTCCCGATCTCCCGGTCGTTATCCAGAAAGGCACTCCCTTTGGCGACAGCCGCAACAGCAACGCATCGTTCGCCGAAGTCATTCCCATGTGACGGAGATTTGCCCGCGCCAGCCCGCCTCCCCGCACAACGCCATCACGCGGCGTGCGCGGCCAGCCAGCTTCTACGAAGAGTTTTCTGACGCCGGAAGTGAGGGTTAAGAGACTCCCGACCATGGTGCTCTGGCCCACGCTGAAGCGGTGTTTGTCGTCCCTGGCGATCTGAATTCCAGCGCCGTTGCGGTTCGCCTGGCCGGCAAGATGCTCGCAGGTTGTGACGAGCCACTTGATGCTCGTAGTTCTTAACAAATCATTGGAATTGCGCAGCGCCAGATACGCCGCGATATCAACGTGGCCTGCCATCCGCGCTCGCGCTTCAGCTTCCGCCAAAGCGTAAGCCCATGCTTCGTCGAGTTCGCTCATATGACCCTGCTCCAAGCGAATTGCCAATTGCCGATTAGCTGAGGTCAGTACCACCACGCGGTAGCGGGTGGGCCGGTGCCAAAGCACTCCAGCCTCGCGTGGTGATTTCTACAGTTGTACCCGACCATCAACGAAGGCGAGAGCTTGAATGCTGATCGATCGGCCCACCGGCTACCGCCTGGTGGTACTGACTTCAACTAATCGCCAATCGGCAATGTCGGGGCCCGCTAGCGCGTGGTGGTACCGACCTCAGTTTCAAACTGCATCACTACCGGATTTTGCTCTGGTTCACCCTTGAGTTACCAGGATGTTATCATGGCGCTTGTCACCGTCTCCCATTAGCTCCCGACAGCTTGGTGGTGCAGTTTTACCGGCGCTACTCTTAAACTGCATCAGCCCCGGCGGAAATTGGAGCAAACCGGAAGAAATCATTTCCGGTCTGTAGATTGTACGAAACCATCCCTCATTAAGAGTCACAGATGAAAAAACCTGGTCAGCGAAATATCTTGTCGGTGTTCGTCATTACTCTCGTCCTCACTTTTGTTGGGGGCACCTATCTGACTGTTAACTCTCTCGCACAGCAAAAGACACCGTTGCCCGTGCGGAACGGTTATGTAAACGACTTCGCAGGGGTCATTGATGAGAAGGTCCGGCAACGGCTGGAAGTGATGCTCGATAACCTCAAGCAGCGAAGCGGAATCGAGCTGGATATTGCGACGGTGGAAACCACTGGCACAAAAGACATCTTCGATTTTTCACGCGAGCTCGCGAGCGAGTGGAATCGAGGAGCGCGAACCAGTTCAAAAAAGAGTTTGTTACTGGTGGTAGCCGTTAACGAGAAAGCGGCTTTCACGCAATTCAGCAGGTCGGTGCAGCCAGATCTGCCCGAGGGGATTCTGGGTGAGCTTGGCTTGCGGATGCGCGGCCCGATCAGTTCCGGTCGTTTTAGCGAGGGCTTGAATGATGGCGTCTCTCACTTCATCAACGCTCTCGCAAAAAAAATCGGATTCGCGGCTCAGGATATCGATCAGGTGCAAGTTGCAGGTACGACTTTGAATGAGTTGCCCGCTGTCAGACCCAGGATTGCCACCGCGGAAAAGAGCCCATCGTTGAAGACGGCAAGTGAAGCGAAGCCTGCCGCTGCCACCAAGCCGTCCGCCAAGGTCACTAAGAATGAAGATCCTCCAGTGAGGACTGCTCGTTCGAAGTACGTCAATACTCCTGAAGATGACGCAGACGAAGCCGAGGACGTAGAACTGGTTCTGACCCTCCCGCTCAGTGAGCGCGTAAGCAAGCTCAAAGAATTCCTGACCGACTTTCCAAATTCGAAATCCGTCCCACGAGCCATTGAGCTGATTGTCAGCACATACGCCTCACTGGGTGACCAAAAACTGAAAAATGGGGACAGTGAAGGTGGCATTGAACAGCTGATGCTGGCGATTGCTGAAGCTCCGTCTGGCACAACCGACATGTTGTTCGCGGGAGTGATTGCACAGATTCCTTCGAACCTGTATCTGCGCGGTGAGCATGCCGCCGCATTCGACGCGGCGCGAAAAATTGAAGCAAAGTTTGGATCCGATCCTAAGCGGTTACTGATCCTTACCGGTTTCTATCTGGGCATTGAGGATGGCGAGGAAGCGGCACGTGTGGCGGCCCGGGCGGTCAAACTCTCACCCGATCTGGCGGATGCCCATCGGGCGTTGGGACTCGGCCTGCACCTGTCGCTTCGTCTAGAGGAAGCCGCTGCTGAATACAGGCGGGCTCTCGAACTTGATCCGAATTCCAGGAAAGCAACCCGGCGAAGTCTCGCGGATCTGAATCGCGCTGGGGGAAAAACCGAAGCTGCTCTGGCGCTTTATCGGGAACAACTCGTAGCGGAACCTGCTGACCGGGCGGCACGCGCCGGCATGGTGCTTTCACTGCTCGAGTTGGGCCGCAACGATGAAGCAAAAAAAGAACTTGAAGCCGCGATGGCGAATGATCCGCAAAATCTGATTCTTCTGGCGGGCGCTTCCTACTGGTTCGCTGCGCATAAGGATGTCGATCGTGCTCTTGAGTTCGCGCAAAAAGCTGTGCAGCTCGAACCACGTTACACCTGGTCACAGATTGCGTTGTCGCGCGCGTTATCGGGTCAGAAAAAACCACTGGAGGCAGAACGCGCCATTCGTTTTGCCGAACAGTATGGAAAGTTTCCTACGCTCGATTACGAGCTGGCGAGAGTGCTGGCGTCGATGGGACTTTATGATGAAGCAGCGGAGACGTTGCAGCGTTCATTTTCCTTTAAGCAGGGGCAGATTGAAACTCGACTCGCGGGACGCGTGCTTACCCGCGCGGATGATTTCTCTGAACTACTCGCACTCGAGCGCCGCGCAAGCATCTTTCAGTTAGCCGGCGCCGAGCAAGCAGATGAATCTTCGGTCTTGAAGGCTTTGCTTGCGTTTGCGGTGGCCACTCAAGTCACGGATCGAGGGCAGCTCGACGAGGTGAAGGCTGCTTTAGCTGCGAAAAAATTTGCTGCTGGAACTGACGAGATGCGAGCTTACAGGCAGATTTACGCAGCAAACCGCCTGCTGAAAAGAGGCATTGCGTTGCAAACCGCTCTTGAGCTGACAGAAGCGGCGAGGACCGCCGTCGACGCGGCGCTGGGTGTTCCCGGAGTGACTGTCGCAGTTCAGGCGGAAGAGCTTCGCGATATGAGGGCTCGTGCCCTTGCGCAGGGAGGCACCCCTGATGTTCCGGAGGCGCCGCGCAATGTGCTGGGAAACATCCTGCGTGGTCGCGTAGAAGATCTGGCGGGCCTGGCACTATTTAATCAGGACAAGACCGTGGCCGCGTTGGAGCATTTCAGGCGCGCGGTCGCGATCCTTCCCGAAGGCACGCCTTCCTCGCGCAACGCTATGTGGCATCTGGGGACGGCGCTGGATCAGGCTGGCGAGAAGCAGGAAGCACTCACCTACTACATTCGAAGTTATAACGCCGGCGAAATGGATCCGGTGCGGCGTGGCGTGATTGAAGCGCTTTATCGAAAGGTCAATGGTTCGCTGGATGGTTTAGACGATCGGATCGGCTCGAGGATAGTTGCGACCAATCGGGTGACGCCGGCGCGAGCGAATGAAAATCCGGTAGTTGTCGCAGAAAACCCGGCTCCTTCTCCCCAGGTTGAGAGTGTTTCGTCGCCTGAGCGAATTCCAGTTGCGTCTCCTGTAGCTGCTCCACTCGATCCCGCACCCTCCATTCCTAAGGAGCGTGTTCCCGCTGCGACCCCCACTCCGGAGGCGACACCGGTAGTGACACCGGAAATGACGCCGCAACCCGCCACGCCGGTTGTGACGCCCACGCCGGAAGCAACCCCGGCAGCAACGCCGGAAGTTACGCCGACTCCCGACGCCGCTCCTGTATCGACGCCTACGCCGGAAGCGACGCCCACTCCGGAGCCGTCTCCGACACCGACCCCGGAGACTCCAGCACCGGAGCCCACACCACAGGCAAGTCCGGAGGCCACACCACAGGCAAGTCCGGAGGCGTCACCGACTCAACCCGGCGAGATGAGGACAAGGTTTGCAACCCGGGTTCGAGTGACCGGCAAAGTTAAGAATGCCAACGGCGAAGGGATCGCCAACGTTGTGATGGTACTGATCAGTCCGCGCGGAACCGTGTTGTCGTCGACGACTGATATTGAGGGAAACTACTCTTTTAGTGTTTCGCCCTCACCACTGAGTTACCGGATCATTCCCTCAAAAGAAGGTTTTACCTTCGCTCCGATCGACAAGGTAGTGGTGGGATTCAACGAGGATCAGAAGGCGGTGGATTTTGTAGGGACGGCGTCACCGTAATTGTGAATCGTGAATCGTGAATTGTGAATGATTAATTTAAGAGTAACGCGCCATGTCAGGTTCGGCTTTGCCGCCGGAGTTGGCTTCGCGGCGGTGGCTCTGCCCCGCCATACGGGTGCTTTTTACATTTGGGCTATGCCCACCTCGCGCGGCCTGCGGCCCAATAACTCGAGGGGCAAAGCCCGAACCAAGGGCGCAGCCCGGAAATAAATGTGCCGCTTCCGGCGGGGCGCAGCCACCGCCCCGAAGCCAACTCCGGCGGCAAAGCCCAAGTTACACTAACTTCCGACTCCCCGAGTTCTTGCAACGGCATGTATACGAAAGCCCAGGGCCATCCCTGGGCTTTCTGATGAAACCTCCATCGCTTCTGCGATTCACGATTCACGACCGTCAATTGTTTTTCATTTCACCAGACGTCACTGGCTTGCCATCAGCGTCGTAGACCTCAACCTTTCCATATTTCGCCAACACGTCGCGTGCTTTTGCGGCATCTCCTACGGCTACTATCTGAAGGTGATCGAGGTCGATGTATTTTTGCGCCACACTCTGAATATCAGCAACTGTGATCGCGGCAACCTTTTGGGGGTAAGTGTCCCAATAGTCCGCCGGGAGATCATAAAGCTTTTGCGTGATGATGTTTTGCAACAGGCTTTGCGGCTGCTCGAGTGATAGCGCAAAACTGCCGACTATGGCACGTTTCGCATTGTCCAATTCTTCCGCGCCCACCTTTTCGTCGCGCAGACGTTTCAACTCAAACATGAATTCCTTCATCGCGCCTTCGGTGACGTCGGTCCTGACCTCTGAACTCGAAGCCCAGGTACCGCGAAATCGCGATCCACCGAAGTTGCTGTAGGCGCCATAAGTGTAGCCTTTGTCCTCGCGCAGATTCAGGAACAAACGAGCGGCCGGGCCGCCACCAAGAATTTTGTCGGCCAGCAACAGTGAAAAGTAGTCCGCACTGTTGCGCTCGATTCCCAAGGTGCCGAGCTGAAACGGTCTGCACCGAGCCTGGCCGGTCGATCAGAAGAATCCTCGAACCAGCCTGCGCGGGGACTGCAGGTATGGTCGTCGCCGGAACGTCGACCTTTTGCCAGTCACCGAAGGCCTTTTCAATTCTCGGCATCAACTCTTTCAAAGTAACATCGCCAACGATAGCGAGGATGGCGTTGTTGGGCCGGTAGTAAGTTGAATGAAAACCGGCAAGATCTTTTGTCGTCAGCTTCTTGATTGATTCGGCAGGGGGCGCTACGAGGGCGGCGGGGTGCTCGCCGTAGATTGCGCGGCTAAATTGTTCCTGAGCGAGAAACTGCGGATTCGATCTCTGAAATTGCAACTGCGCCAACGCCCTCGTCTTGTATTTCTCTACCTCTTCGGCGGGAAATGTGGGGTTGCGAATCACATCCGCGAAAAGGTCAAACGCCTGATCGAGGTTCTCCACCAAACCAGACGCCGTTACGGTGCTCGTGGTGTTGGAAAAGCCTGAGCCTGAATTTAGGGTGGCGCCGATTGAGTCAACCTGCTCGGCAATATCTTTGCTGCTGCGTTTCGTGGTTCCTTCCCGCAGTAGACTTGCCGTGAAGGATGCGAGGCCGCGGAAGTCAGGCTTGTCGGAAAGTCCACCACTTAAAACTACCATCTGCGCCGTGAATGTCGGCACCTTGGTTTGGCGCAACAGAATCACTCGCAAACCATTCCGGAGTGTCGTTTCCTCAGCGCGGGGCAATTTCACTTGCAGGACATTTTTGTTAACCGGCGCTTTGCCCCTCATCACCGCGCCTTTTGTTGATTGGGCCGCGCCCGCGCCCGCCTGAGCGTGGACGGGTTTGGTCAATAGCTCCGCAGAGGTGAGCAAAGCGATCAATGCGCAGATCGCAATCAGCATTTTTTGATTTAGCTTAAGTATCTTCATCTCCAAACTCCTTTACTGTCCCGATGCGGCTGTGCTTCTGGCTTTCGCCTTGGGCATGGTGATGACCACGGTACGGTTGGTATCGCGCAGATATTTATTCGCGACTCGTTGTACGTCGTCCTTGGTTACAGCCGACACCTTGTCGAGCCGCGCGTTGATCAGCCCGGGATCATTGTAGTAAACCGCAAATTGGGTCAGGTTGATCGCGCGTGAGAGCGAACTCTGCAGGTTACTAATGAAAGCCCGACGTGTACTGTTCTTGGCCTTTTGCAGCTCCCAATCGGCAATCGGTTCTTTCTTGAGCCGGTCTATCTCTTCGTAGATTGCTGTTTCGACTGCCTCCGTCGTTGCCCCCGGTCTCAAAGTAGCGGAGACATATAAGGCGCCGAGGCCGCGCTTTTCGTCCATGAAACCGCCTACGCCGGTGGTCAGCTCCTTTTCTTTAACAAGTTTCTGGTACAAGCGCGAACTTTGTCCTCCCTGAAGTGCGGCTGATAAAACCTGAAGCGCATAGAAGTCGGCAGTGTTGCCCGCCACGGACTTGAACGCGAGATCAACGCGGGGCACGCGGGCGAGGATGTCGTCAACCGTGGCGCGACGCTCGGCCTTCTGCTCGGGTTCGGTCATATCTACTGCCGGCGGGTTTGGCTGACGTGGAATGCTCTCAAAGTGTTTGGCGATGCGCGCGAGCGCGTCTTTGGTATTGAAGTCGCCGACCAAAGCCAACACCGCATTGTTAGGCGCATAGTAAATTTTGAAAAACTCCGCAACATCATCGACTGTCGCGGCAGAAAGATCTTCCATCGAACCAATTACCGAGTGCTTATAAGCGAAGTTGTCGTAGAGCAACTCCTGCTGAATCTCTCCGCTCTTTCCGTAAGGTTGGTTGTCGAGACCGCGACGGCGTTCCTCCTGGACGGCATTGCGCTGGTTATCGAGATTCTCTTTGGTAATTGCCAGGCTGCGCATGCGATCGGCTTCAAGAAACAACGCGAGCTCCAACTGATTTGCCGGCAGCGCTTCAAAATAGAGAGTCCGATCTTCGTTGGCCGTCCCGTTCATGGTGCCGCCGTTGTTGAGCACAAGAATCATCTGTTCGGATTTGCCGATATTCTCCGAGCCCTGAAACATCATGTGCTCGAAGAGATGGGCGAACCCGGTGCGTCCCTTTCGTTCGTCGCGCGAGCCGACGTTGTAATTCACTGAGATGGCGATCACCGGGGCGCTGGGATCTTCAACTGTGATCACGCGCAGTCCATTTTTGAGAGTTGTTTCTTTGAAGTCTACTTTGACTTTGCGTGGCGCTTGGGCTTGTGCGGCAAGGACCGTCAGCATGCAAATACAAAGAGAGGCCAATAATTTCGAGGCACGTCTCATATAGGTAACTCCTTCCAAAAGGTGATGAAAACTAATCCCGGTCTCAAGCTCCAGTTTCTGGTCTCAAGACATCATATAAACCGCCGGCGTCGGAGGTGCGACTGGAGATTCGAAATTGCCAACCGACACTCGGGCAGGACTTTTTGTCTTGAACGTCACGGGGAGACTGATTGTTTTTTGAGTCTTGCAGTGCGACCTTGCGGGCGTCCCACGAAAACGATTGCCGCTGCGAGCGTGAAGCGACTTTAAGTCGTTGCTGAGAGTGGTGTCAAGCGAGGCTTAGAGTAGGTGCCAGCTCATGTGGGCGGTGACAAGCGTTGCCACTCAATATCAGAACCGGGAGCGATAGCGACCGGGTTGGAGGAGCACCATTCACCTCAGAAGAAAAGAATATTTCTCTTATTTGTCGGTAGAAATAAGACTGCACCCGGTGGCTATCGCTCCCGGTTCTGACATTGCCCGTACCTTGCAAGGCGAAACTCCAATCCCCGTAGCCAACCGCTCGCACCCTACCGACCATCCAAAAGCCCGACCGCATAGATAGGCTACTGGAATGAGGACGGCGGTTCACCCGTTGGCATTCAGGAGCGTTCAGCGGTGCTTCAGGGAACCTGGCAGCTTTCTCTGAGCGCTATTATGTGGAACAGCGCGGCGCTATAATCACCATCGTTTTCTCAGGTAAACAGCAGGTAAACCATGATCAGACCAAGTTACGAGATTTCCCCACGGCTTTCCCGACTCTTCTCGAAGGTGTGCGCCATAGCTGCTGTGGCGATCATTTGCTGTGTGACCGCGAGCGCCCAGCAACCCGCGGCACAGCCGGCTGGAAGCCAGTACGACATTACCAACTATCGCATCGAGGCTCAGCTGATTCCGGAGCAACACATGCTCCGCGCCGGCGCTGACATAACCCTCGTGCCGTTGGAAGCGACTCGTTCAATCGTGTTCGAACTCAATGGTTCGCTCAAAGTCGAGAGTGTTGAGAGTGGTGGTAAGGCGTTGACCGGTGTGGTGCAGGATGCTGTGGGCGTTGGCGCCCTGGGTCCGAATGTCAGAGTGGATTTGGGTCAGGTGATGCCGGCGAACCAGCCGATCACCTTGAGGTTCCGCTGGAGCGGAGCTTTGATGTCTCCCGAGGGTGGCCCGTTGGCGACCAGACGTCTAGCGTATGTTGGAACTGAAGGTTCGTACTTAATGTACGCGTCGCGTTGGTTTCCCTTCCATGACTATGCGGTTGATCGCGCGACTTCCGATATAACCTTGGTCGTTCCCACTGGAACTCAAGTCGCCGGCACGAGCGATGATCCGGTTGTTCCACAGCCGTTAGCTAAGGACGGCGCTACGCGCTACCGTTTTGTTCAAAAGCGTCCGGAACTAATCGGAAACTTTGTCGCAGGGCAATACATCAGCAAGAGTCTCCGTTTTGGCAACTACGAGATTCTTTTCTACGCCAAGCCTGGCAGCGAGAATCGGATTAATAGTTACGCGGAATTGATGGGCCACGTGGTCGAGTTTTATACGAAGCAGTATGGCGCTCCCCTTTTTGGCAGCCGTTTGGTCGTGGCACAGGTCGACGACGATACGTTGGATACTTATTCCGGAGCGGGCATCATTTTTCTTGCTTCCCGAATGTTTGACAGCTCGCGACCCGTACCTGAGGAGAAGCTGCAGAGAGAAGTTGCTTATCAGTGGTGGGGCCAGACTGTTGGCCTGAAGTCGTTTGACGACGCCTGGATCTCCCAGGGACTTGCTGAATGGAGCGCTTTTGCGTTCCGCGAATCCACTTTGACTGGTGGCGCACTTGAGTCCGCCCAGCGCGAACAACAGGAACGAGCGCTCACATTCGAACAAACGGCTTCAATTGCCCGCGCCCCCGGTGCCCTGGATGATCAATCGGCAGCTTATCAATCGATCGTGTTTCACAAGGGCGCGATGGTCTTTCGCATGTTGCGCGAGACAATGGGCAAGGAAAAGTTTGACCGCCTGCTGCACGATTTTCTGGAGACCTACCGGGGAAAGAGCGCCTCGATAGATGATTTTGAAAAGCTCACCACTCAGATCAACGGCAGCAATATGCGCTACTTCTTTGCGCAATGGGTGGAAGGCACGGGCGTTCCCGAGTTTAGCGTTGACTACCAGATCATTCGCACGCGCGGCGGAAAGTTTCGCGCGCGCGGAACAGTGAAACAGACCCTGCAAAACCTGCGGATGCCGGTGCAATTGATGCTCCGTTCAGAAGGAGACAGCCAGACGACCACAACTAACATTGAGGGTCGCAGCGAGGATTTTGATTTCGAATCCAATGGTCAGCCGTTGGAAGTAGTTGTCGATCCGAACTACCGCATCCTGCGCATGTCTGACGAGTTGCGCGTGTCAATTATTGCGCGGCGCGGCATTGAGCAGATGAAGGAAGGCCTTTACGCGGAAGCTCAGCAGCAATTCGAAGCCGCTTTAAAGTTAGACCGCTCAAATTCGTGGGTCTACTACAATCTGGGCCTACTCTTCCTCGAGCAACGTAACTGGGCCCAGGCCCTCGACAATTTCGACGCCGCCCTCAACGGCACCTTGAAACCGTCGTGGATTGAAGTGTGGGCACGGATCAAACGCGGCAACGCTTACGATGCCCAGGGCGAACGCAACCGTGCGGTTGGCGAATATAATAAGGCGGTACAGTCAGGGATTACTTACGACAACGCACAGGCGACAGCCAAGAAGTTTCTTGCCACACCTTACGATCCCAAAGCTACTCAGACTGCCGGAGTGACTCTGCCAGGTTCTGATTGATACAGGGTCTTAGTTCGAATCCAAGTTTTTACTGATCCGCGGAAACGACCCACAAATCACACGAAATAACTTTTGGTGTTGGTTAGTGTGATTTCGTGGTTCGTTCTCTGTTATCCAACTAAGACTCGATTCCCCACCCTAATTTTTGCCCCGCTCATATTTCAACGCGTATTCAGGTGTAGCCACCTCATCCGGCAGACGAGGATCGGCAATCGGCTTGTCAGCAACGAGTCGCAAGGGGATGACACCGGCCCAAATCGGTAATTCGTAGTCTTCTTCGTCATCAAGCGGCGGACCAGTTCGCACTTTCGCTGAGACCTCTTTGAGCGGAATCGTGAGGACCGTGGTCGCTTTTAGTTCCTGCTCAGTTGGTTCACGCACGTCATCCCACCTTCCCCGTATCACATGTTCTGAGAATGCAACGAGGGCCGCCAGCTTCTCGGGCGGATCATCGACCAGCTTTGCCTGGCCGAAAATCACCACTGATCGGTAATTAATTGAATGATGAAAAGCGGAACGAGCAAGCACGAGGCCGTCCACCAGGGTTACCGTCACGCAGGCATCGATCCCGGTTTTCAACGTGCGCAACATGCGGCTCGCTTGCGAGCCATGAACGTAGAGTCTGTCGTCAATCCGCGCATAACCGGTGGGAATCACTACCGGACGGCCTTCAACCGCAAAGCCGATGTGGCAAATGAAACCTTCATCGAGAATGTCGTAGACGAGTTCATGATCATAAGAGCCGCGTGCAGGCAGGCGCTTGAGAGTAGACCGATCTGTTTTGTTGAAAGTCGTCATGACGGTCGGTGTCCAAAGTCCAATGTCCAAAGTCCAGTGCCGTCACTTAAGGTTCATAGCTGACCACCGCTTGGCCCAGACAGACATTGGACCCTGGACATTGGACGTTGGACTCAAAACTAAACAGCGACGATGGCGATCTTGTTTTCATCAGCCAGCGACAGCATCTCGTCCCGATCAAACATCAGTGTTTTTCCGGCAGAAATGCACAAACAGGTCGCGCCGGCTTCAATCATCACTTCGATCGTTGGTATTCCAATGACCGGTACATCGAAGCGCATGTCCTGACCGGGTTTGGCAAGTTTCACAACTGTAAGTCGACCCCCTGCAAGATTGGTTCGATTACCGCGTAAGCGGTTGGACAGGCTGCTAATGAATCCGCTCACTTTTACCGTCGGTTCAGATTGCTGCCCCTGCTCGCCGTGTGCACCAGTGTGGGAATGCTCTGGGCGCAATGCGGGCGGTTCAGGTCCTTCACGCGTCAGTTGGCCCGCGCGACGAATTGTGGCATCGGTCCCCTCCATCGCTTCGATTGCCACGCAGGCTTTGCTACGAACGACGATTGTCTGGCCCAAATCCAGCCGCGCAACCTCACGCGCAATTTCCAGGGCATACTCAATATCCGCCTGCTCGCGCGCGTCGGGATGACGGTTTGTCAGGGTACCCATCTGCGGTACCTGGTCCTGAAGAAAGTAGGTTGAATCGATCAACTCGATTCCCTCGGTACTTAACTCATTGGCGACTGCGCCGATTAAAGAATCTGTATTGCGACGCGGCAACTTCAAAAGCAATTTCAACATTCGCGCGTCCGGGACGGCGCGGCTGAAGAGTTGTACGTGCCGAACCTGTCCCGCCATGATTGCCTTCTCCACACCCTCGTCCTTGAAAAAACGAATCATCTTTCCCAACTGTCCGATGCCTATCCACTCCACGCGATCGGCCAGGCGTTCGATCGACGGATCAGTCTCCTCATAAATAGCCGCGACTGCGAGCGAGTCGCCGGCGCGCCGGGCGCCTTCAGCGACCAGGAGGGGAAACTTGCCGTTACCTGCGATCAGTCCGTAGCGCATAGAATAGGTAGAGAGAACGGAGCGGAGCAACGAACGAGCGGGGAAGCGTTAAGACTTTCAGTAGGCCCTAATTTGTAACGCAAACTGTTAGTTGCGCTGAATGAATGGCATTCAAGGCGCGCGCAAACTAACAGTTTACGTTACGAAAACCAAACCAGGGCACTACCAGACTTCCCGCTCACTTGATTACACCGCGCTCTGAGTTTTCGATGAACCGCACCAGAGCATCCACTTCCGGGGAGTTTGTCAGCTCGCTGCGAATCCGTTCGACCGCCTGGGTGGTATTGAGTTTGGCAGAGAGCAGAAGATGGAACGCGTGATGTAAGGATTTGATTGCCTCCCGGGAATAGCCGCGGCGTTTCATCCCCATAGTGTTCAATCCGTAGCAGCGAGCGTGGTTGCCCACCGTAAGGGCGAATGGTAACGCATCTTTTACTACGACTGAGTACCCGCCGACATAGGCCTCCCGCCCGACCCTGCAAAACTGGTGAACACCTGAGTATGCTCCGATATTCGCGCATTCCTCGATGATGACATGGCCCGCGAGCGTGGCGGCGTTTGCCATGATCACGCTATCGCCGAGACGGCAATCGTGAGCGATGTGTGCTTGGGCCATGATCAGGCAGTCGTCGCCAATCTGGGTCAGCATGCCGCCCCCCGAGGTGCCGCGGTGAATCGTGACGAATTCGCGAATCTGGTTGCGCTTGCCAATCCTTGTTTGCGAAGGTTCACCCTGGTACTTCAAATCCTGCGGCGCCAATCCCACTGAGACGAAGGGAAAGATATGTGTGCCGTCGCCAATAAAAGTCTTGCCGTCTACGACACAATGCGATTCCAGGCGGACACCGTCACCCAACTCAACGTCATCGCCAATTATGGAATAAGGACCGATGTGACAGTCACGACCGATATGCGCCCGTGGACTGACGACTGCTGATGGATGAATGTTAGCCGGATGAGTAGCAGTTGCCATACTTAATTCACAGGGGAACAGGGGGACAGGTGAAGGTTTGAAATTTAGTTGGTTTCATTGCTAAACAGTCTTTCTAATCCACTATTCCCCCGTTCCCTATTGTTATCGCGTGGCGTTGCGATCCGCGACCACACTCATGATCTCAGCGTCCGCGGCAAGCTGGCCGTCCACCTTTGCTTCGCCTCGCATGCGTTGTACGCGCGAGCCAATACGAATCGCAGTAACTTCCAGAATCAAGGTGTCGCCTGGCACTACCGGCCGGCGAAAACGAGCGTCTTTGATTCCTGTAAAGAGAACCAGCTTCTCGTCGCGATCTTCAATCTCGCGCAGCGCGAGTACAGCCCCGACCTGAGCCAGCGCCTCGACCACCAGCACTCCGGGCATAACTGGGGCACCAGGGAAATGTCCCTGGAAGAATGGCTCATTGATACTCACCTGCTTGAGCCCAACGATTCTTTCGCGGGGCACCAGCTCAATGATTCGATCGACAAGTAGAAACGGATAACGATGGGGCAGGAGCTTTTGAATGGCCAATGAGTCGAGGACGGTTTCCATACGAGCAATATAGCTGCAAGTGATGCCGAAACAAAAAGACGCGGAGACGCGGAACCTTACCGCATCTCCACGCCTGAACCCTCGGCGTTGATTAGGTAACGGGCCTATTGTGGCGGCGTTACTGATGCAGTCGCCGGATTCTTACCGTTAAAGTCGTTAATGAACGCCCGCGTGAAATCAATGCTGTCGGCGGCATAAACCACTGGGACCTGACTGCCATCGATCATCACCGTTATGCCGCGCTGTTTGGCAAAGGCTTCCAGGGCTTTGCCGATAGAATCCTGGAGCGGGCCAAAAATTTCCCGCTTACGTTTGTCGTAGGCCTGTTGAGCGTCCTCGCTCTTGCGCTTCAATTCAACCTTATAAGTCTCGAGCTGATCGGCTTTCTGCTGAAGCGTTCTCGGGTCGGCAACAGTTCTGGTCTTCTCAATCTCATCGTTGAGAGTCGTAGCTTTCTGTTGGAGCTGCTGTAGTTCAGTCTGACGCGGCTGAAATTCACGATTCAGTGTGTTTAGCAGCGTAGTGAATCTGGCGATACCGGTTTTATCGTCAAGGAACGCATCCGAGTAGATCACCGCGATCTTGCTGTCCGGCACGTTTGCCGAAGTCTGCGGTGCTGCTGTGGCAGGCTGTCCTGCCGCCGGGCGCTGAGCCAGGACGGGGGAGATGGAGAGGGCCGCGATGAACGCAAAAGCCGCAATTAAACGATCTATCTTCATAACTTGTTGTAATGCTCCTTACATTGAAAGGCGGTCAGTCAACTTTGTCTTAGTTGTTCAGGCGACAGCCATGGTTGGCCCTGAAAGGTTAAAAAGTGCGCCCTACGCTGAAACGGATGACCTTCTTTTTCTCATTAAAAGCAAAGGGAAATCCATCAATAAACTGATTCGGTCGCGCGTTGGGATTATACGCAAAGATCAGCCGAAACGGTACGTTCAACACGGGAACCTGGACGCGCACTTCCATACCAAGGCTGCTCCGGAAGTCTCCCAGCTTGTCAAAAAGGCTCTGGGAAAGTCTTACAGCAGTATTTGTTTGAGTTTCTCCGCGCAGGAAGACCTGCTGAAAGCCAAAGGGGAGACCGGTAGTGGGATCGAACGGACCGATATTCCGGGCGTTGTCGAGTTCCTGCGTCGTAACCATACGATTATCTCGCATCACCAGACCCAGATTGGCGGTCAGGGCCAGTTGCGCATTTGCGTTACACGCCGCGAGAGTTGAAAGGCTGGCCGGGGCAAAGCCTGAACCTAGACGGGTGCAGGGTACGAAACCCACCGTTTGCAGGAAGGGCTGGTCGGGAAGAAAATTGCTCGAGAAAATCTGATCACTCTTGGAGCGCAAATTAAAGGAGCTACCGATATCTGCAAAAGCTGCCAGGCCAACCGTATTGCCGATTAGCGGAATTCGGTATTCAAAGTTTCCGAGTAACTGCGTATCGCCGCCGACGGGCGTAAACGAACGTGGCAACTGAGCCGTGTTATTGCCGCCTATGCCGGTAAACGTTCCGATCGCGTTAAGCGGCGATGGCACTCCGGTAACGGTGACGGGATCTCCGAAAGCGTTTCGCGCGATCACTACATTCCGCGAAGTGACAAACGTGTCGAGCGGCGCTATTGGGCTGATCGAACGCACGTTGTAGCCGCGAATTGTAAACTCATCACCGAGGAAGTAACGTTCGAAAATCGGTACCCCATCAACGAAAGCCAGCGATTGAGAGTTTCGGACCTTGTTGCTAATCGCGAAGCTGCCGACAGTTCCGGCGATAATACGGAAGCCGAAGACCTCCGGCCGGTCGGATTTCTTACGGCGCACCGGGAAAAACTGTGTGTAGGACAAAGTCGGCTGATAGGTGCGGACGTCACCGCCTAAACCGGCGAGCGAAACGCCAATCGAAATTTCTCGTCCTGTCGTGGGGTCGACGCTGGCGTTCCTGGTGTCGTAAGTAAAGCTCAAAGCGCCACGACTGGTAATGATGTTTGGTTGTGCGTAAACCACCGGGATGAATTGCTCGGGATTGTTTTCGAGATTCACTTCCGGATCCGTAACGCTGGAAGTTGAAAACTGATACGAGGCGCCGATACGTGAAAACTGCGTAAAACGTCGCTTGCGGTAAAACTCCGAGAGTGGAGCGCTCGCGAAGATCGAACCGCCGTATGAATTACGAGTAAAAAGGTTTTCATCACTGGTTGTCAGAAAATCAAACGCGGTACCCGAGGCGCCCTGCTGGGCGGCCAAATTCTGCGAAAGGAAAGTGCCCTCGCCAAAGAACTTTTGATTAAACGCAAACACCGAGAAGCCAGCCGTGATGGGCCGGTTTCTGATGTAGGGCTCCGTGAAAGAGAACTGGAAGGAACGCTGCCGGTTACCAGCCGCGACATTAATCGAGAGAACTTCGCCGCGTCCCAGCAAGTTGTTGGTGGAATACTCCAGGCCGAAGAACGAGCCGCCGATGCCGGATAGTCCACCATTGAAGGAAATCTGTTGCCGGCCGCGTTCGGTTACTTTCAAATTAATATCAACCGTCGCCTCTTCATCATTCGTGCGGAAATCAGCGTCCTTGTCCTTATCAATCGGCTCAAAATAGCCTGACTGATTGAGCTTGATGACGGAATAGTCCCAATAACCCTGATTGTAAATATCACCTTCGTTGATCAGTACTTCACGCCGCAGCACGCTGTCTCTGGTGAATGTATTACCGCTAAATTCCAGGCGTCGCAGAGTGAACTGCTTGCCCTCCTCGATCGTAATCGTGAAGTCTACAGTCCCTTCGTCAGGCTTTTGCGGATTATCTTTGAAGTTCGGTACCGGTTCGGCCGTGTATTCGATGAATCCCTGAGACCCGTAAATCTTCTTCAGATTCTCGAACAAAGCGTTTGAGATTTTCTCTGCATTGGCAACATCGCCTTTGTTCAACCCGATAACACTCCGGATCTGGTCTTCTGAGAAGATTGAGTTTCCTTCAATTTTCATTTCGCCGATGCGATAGATTTTGCCTTCCACAATGGGAACCGTGACCCGCAGCCCTTCGTCGACCGAAGAGAGAAACGGCAACGGAAGAATCGGGAAACCGGTGCGACGAGGTCCGACGCTTTCAACTCGCGGCTCGCCGTGGCGCGCCTGCAGGTATCCTTTAGAGCGCATGTAGTTGTCTACATTTCGCAGATCGACTTCCAGTTTCTCCCGGTGAAGTATGTCCTGGCCTTTGAAGCGCGTAATCAAACCGGCTTCCTTCACATACTTCATGGCGTTGCGCAATTTCTTGTCGCTAAAAACTGTGTTGCCTTCAAACTGAATTTCGACGACGCGCACTCGGTCGCCTTCGTTGATTGCAAACGTGACGGCCGTAGAAGTAGCGGAAACTTCATCACGCCGTTCCTCGACTGTGGCGTTTGGATGACCGCGTTCGGCAAGCAGTTCCTTCAAAACGCGAATCGCATTGCGGACCTTAACCGGGTCGTAAATGCTTTCCTTGGAAACGCCGACGCGTCGTTCGCGAAAAGCCTTTAGCACGTCCGACTCCGGAACACTCTTCAAGCCTTCAAACTGCAGGTCACGAATGATCGGAAGTTCTTTGACTTCGAAGATCACATTGACCCCGCCGCGCGCACCTTCTTCGGTCAGCACGCGGGTTTGGGTCTTGTCGAAGAAGCCGAGTGCAAGGATGGCCTGCAGATCCCGTTGGACTTGTTGCTCGTTGAAAGGGTCGCCGGCGCGAGTTTGAACGTAATAAAGGACGTCGTCTTTTCGCAGGCGTCGATTGCCTGTGATGTCCACTGATTCCACGAGACGTTGGGTTTGTTGGGCTTGAGCGCGCTGGGGCGCAATGAAGAAGGAGGCAAGGAAAAACGTTGCGTTCATCAGGATGAGCAAAACCGCGCGATATGAGTGCATGGAAGCCAATTCCCTCAGTGGTTCTTTCTGGACCTCAGATACTTCGGGGAGCCGTATGAGTGATAAATTAAACTTTTCGAGAAAATAAAGGCAAACTAACGGCGCCTGCCGGACGAGCCTCAAGACTTTGGGGAACTCTTGGATTCCCAAGCGTCACCGGCACGTTGCCACCCGTGGCAATACTTGTCCAGCAAAGTCGCGCATTATACCGAACCAGTGCGACAAAAGTAAAAAGGCAGGAGAAAAAGACGGTGTCCGAAGCGAGTGCGTAGCCTGACCCTCTTAAGTTCAGCGTGTAGAAAACCTTGTTGACGTGACTGGCCAGGTGACGAGCCGGGCGTTCCTCATGTTCTAAAACCTCACCTCCGGGGAGTGCTATGCAGTGAAATCAACAGCAAACCCGTGAGCGGGTGCGGGATGCTCACAGAATCAGTACACAATAAAGAAAAAGGGTAGTCGGCGAAACCATTCAGGCCTGGCCTTTTACCCTTTTCTTCTGCCTTCTTAACCGAGAGGAGATTGCGAGACTGCTAGTGGACTGCCAGGACGTTCTCAATATCCAAAGCTCGGTGAGTTAGTTCATCCCCATCCACAACAATCTCAATCAGGCTCGCGCCAATCAATTGGCCCTGGATCATCGCCTCAGAAAGCGGATCCTCAACGTATTTCTGCAGTGCACGGCGCAGCGGTCGAGCTCCATAGGAGCGATCGGCGCAAGTCTTATCCACAATCCAGCGTTTGGCTTCTTCCGTCAATCTGACTTCGAGCCCGTGCGACAGCATTGTCCGATTCATCTGTTCAACCTGGAGCTGAATCACCTCCAGCAACTCGTCGTCAGCTAACTGGTCAAAAATAATGATCTCGTCAAGACGATTGATAAACTCCGGATTGAACGTTTGACGGACCTGCGACATCACCATCTCTTCAAGTTTGTCACGCGATGCTTCGGAAGAACCCTGGAAGCCCATCGTGCCTTTCTTTTGAATAAAGCGCGCTCCGATGTTGGAAGTCATGATGATGATAGCGTTCTTGAAATCGATGGCGTTGCCGAGCGCGTCAGTTAACAGTCCATCTTCGAAGACCTGAAGAAGAATGTTGAAAATGTCCGGATGGGCTTTCTCAATCTCGTCAAACAGGAGCACTGAGTAGGGCGCGCGTTTGATGCGCTCGGTGAGTTGTCCGCCTTCCTCATGCCCCACGTATCCCGGAGGCGAGCCAATCATCTTCGACACGGAGTGTTTTTCCATGAACTCAGACATGTCGAAACGAATCATTGACCTTTCACTGCCAAACAAAAAATGAGCGAGCGAGCGCGCGACTTCCGTCTTGCCGACGCCGGTTGGTCCCAAAAACAGGAACGACCCCACCGGTCTCAGCGGGTTTTTCAACCCCGCCCGTGAGCGACGGATCGCCCGCGCTAGTGCGGAGATTGCCGGACGTTGCGAAACCACACGAGTGTGCAATTCACTTTCAATCCGTAATAGTTTGCGCGTCTCCTCTTCCTTGAGCGAAGTCACCGGAATGCCAGTCCAGCGAGCGATTACTTCTTCGACATCATCGCGAGTAACTTCCGCTGACACCAGAGCATCCTCACTCGCGTCGCGCGCGCTTTGACTCTCGTCATAAGAGCGCGACCACTCGTTAAGCTGGTTCCAGTCGGCAAGATTACCCTGCTCGCGGCGGACGCGAAGCTTAACCCGGGCCCCGGCTTCGTCGATCACGTCAATAGCTTTGTCCGGGAGAAAGCGGTCGGGGATGTAGCGGTGCGACTGCATGACAGCGGCCTGAAGCGATTCGTCCGTGTAATGTACCTGATGGAAACTCTCATACCGTTCGCGGACTCCATGAAGGATTTCCACGGCTTCGGCTTCCGACGGAGGTGGCACTTTCACTGCCTGGAAGCGGCGTTCCAACGAACGATCTTTTTCGATCGACTTGCGAAACTCTCCAGGCGTCGTTGCGCCGATGCATTGAATCTCGCCACGCGACAATGCCGGTTTCAAAATATTGGCCGCATCGAGTGAGCCCTCCGCTGAACCGGCGCCCACGAGCGTGTGCAGCTCGTCGATAAAGACGATGTACTGCGGATTCTCGATCAGCTCACGCATGATTTGTTTCAAGCGCTCTTCAAACTGACCACGATATTTTGTTCCGGCGACGATAAGCGAGAGGTCGAGTGAAAGGATTCTTTTGTGCTCGAGAAAAGAAGGAACTTCGCCACGCACGATGCGCTGAGCTAGTCCTTCAACGATGGCAGTTTTGCCGACACCGGGTTCGCCAATCAGCACTGGATTATTCTTCGTGCGGCGGCAGAGTATCTGGACCAGACGTTCAATTTCCGCCTCACGTCCAATCAGCGGGTCGAGTTTGTCGTTAGCGGCGTCGTCTGTAAGGTCACGGGAGAATTCGACGAGATGGGGCGTATCTTTCTTTTGTGAGCCGCGAGAGTCGGCGCCTGACTGGCGGGCAATCTCATCGCGCACCGCGTTCAAACGCAGTCCCCGCTCGTAAAGTATCTCAGCGGCCATGGAGCGCTCTTCGCGTAACAAGCCGAGCAGGAGATGTTCTGTGCCGATATGACGGTGCTGGAGACGGTCGCTCTCTTCATGCGCGTAGGCGAGAACGCGTTTGGTTTCGGGAGCTAGAGGCAACTCCACCGACGTGGAAATTTTTTCCCGCAATAACGTGCGGCCTTCAATTTCCTTACGAATCGACTCGATCGAAACCTGGGCGCGCGGGAAAAAGCGTCCCGTGAGTGTTTTGTCCTCCCGCATCAAGCCCAGAAGGAGGTGCTCCGGTTCAATTGCGGGAGCGCCAAATTGGGAAGCCTCGTAGCGCGCGAAAAAAATCACCCGGCGCGCTTTTTCTGTATAGCGTTCAAACATTTGGTCGTATCCGTCAGTTATCGATGATTACGAGCCGGGGATTACCATGCCGGGCGAAACTGCTGCCCGGCACGTGGCGGCATTATAACCCATTAAGCAGGGGTCAAAAAGCAATTGCTCGATTCTGACTATTAAAAAGACGTAACCAATCAGTTATTTCAGAGTCGATCAGGTCAGGCAGGTGAAAGTCGACCTTCACTGAGGATCATGATGCGATCGCAGAATTGCGCCATTCTTTGACTGTGTGTGGCGACGATAACAATTGCCTGGTGGCGGCGAGAGTAAGAGACCAGGAGTTCGGCCAGTTCTTCGGCAAAAGAACTGTCAAGATTGCCGGTAGGTTCATCAGCCAAAACCAGCGAAGGTCGAGTGATAAGGGCGCGACAAGTAGCAACACGCTGTTGTTCTCCGCCGGAAAGGTGACCCACCGGATGTGCGCTGCGATCTCCCAAGCCAACATCCTCAAGGGCCTGACGAGCGTGTTTCAGAGCTTCGGCGTGGGCAGTTCTGCGAATCAGCAGCGGCATTGCTACATTTTCCTCGGCGGTGAAGTCGGCCAGCAGGTGGTGAAACTGAAAAACAAAGCCCACGTGCTTGCTGCGAAATCTCGCGAGTTTGTGGGGTTGCGCACGATCGACTTCAAACTTGTCCAGAGTAATGCTTCCATGATCCGCGGCTTCCAACCCGCCGAGCACATGCAACAGAGTGGATTTTCCCGCGCCCGAAGCGCCCATAATCGCGACCGCCTCGCCCCCTCGCGCCGAAAAGGAAAGGCCGCGCAGCACATCGATTTTTTCACCTGCCGGCGACGAAAAGGTTTTGCGAAGATCAGTTACCTCAAATAGTCCAACGTCCAATGTCCAAGGTCCAGCGCCTGTACTCTTACCGCGGTCCGTTTTTTCCTGCAAATCCTGGCCCTCACGAATTGATGACGCTGTTTCGCTGGCGGACTTTGGACTTTGGACTTTGGACATTGGACTTAGCGCAACGGGGCTTTGAATTAGTTTGAATCCCTCAAGATTTCTACAGGGCGTACGCGAGCCGCCGCGCGCGCCGGATAAATCGTCGCAATGAAACTGAGTAGAAAAGCGACCAGTGCCGCCAGCAGCACATCGCGCAGTTGAGCGTGGAAGGGAACGTTACTAATGGAATAAACATCAGCCGGCAGGCTCACCAGCTGGTAGCGGTTGCCGATGATACAGGCGACGATGCCCAGGATTATCCCAATGAGTCCTCCCAGCGCTCCGATGATTGCGCCTTCAATCATAAAAACTCCCATGATGCTCTTGCTGGTGGCGCCCATTGCGCCAAGGATTCCAATGTCACGTCCGCGCTCGACTACGACCAGAATCAGAGTAGTTGTGATGTTGAGCGCAGCGATGAGAATAATCAGCGCAATCACAAACAATCCCATTCGTCGTTCCAGTGCAAGTGCCGTGAAGAGCGGACGATTCGCCTCCTGCCAGTCGACGGTTGCATAAGATCCTCCCAGCACATTGCGAATTTCCACCGCCTTACGCTGGGCCTCATAAATGTCTGTTAGTTGCACACTGACAACAGTCGCCGCGTGATCAGCTCCAGCAAATTCCGAGGCCGTGTCCAGGGAAAGATAGATCCATGTTGAGTCATATTCGAAGAGTCCTGAACGAAAGACCCCGTTAACGCGAACCAGCCGGCGGGCCGGGGAGTTATTGGCCCTTGTTGGCGTCACCGACAGATTCGCGGGGATAACTTCGGCAACATCACCCTTGTCGAGTCCGGTACGGGCTGCCAACTCGGCTCCGATGAGAATCGCCGGTGGGTTCTCATGTTGCGAGCTTGCAAAGACCTCGTCGCTTGAGCCGGTAATGAGTGAACGCTTGATCTCAATCAGGGCGGATGCAGCCTGCGGGTCGACACCGCGCAAAACTGCATAGGCTGAAGCTTTTGGTCCCACGATCACTGCGCCGTCATAGCTTGTACCGAAAGCAGCGGCGACTCCGGGAACCTTTTCAATTCGAGCAGTAATGTCGCGATGGTCTCTCAGGGGCTGGCCGTCAACCCGCATCACGCTGATATGCGCGGTGCCTCGAAGGATCTTATCCCGCATTTCATCGCGAAATCCGTTAGCAAGGGCAAGCGCGACGATTAACGAGCCAACCCCTATGGAGATTCCCAGGATTGCCACAATGGCAGTGATGCGTGCGAGTCGACGCTTGCGGCGCGATTGCAGGTAACGGAGCGCGAGAAAAATTTCGAAGGGCATGATGCTGTAATCATGAGGGCGCCCGCCCTCAGTGACGATCCTACGACCTCGCCCCCGGTGGACACTTCTTTGCATCCTCCGGTCGGTTTTCCGGCAGCAGCTTATGCAGGCCAGGAGAAGCGTCGGCTGCGGTGTCGGTTGGCGGTCGTATCTCGTAGATAGTTTCAGTCACTTTCTGAAAACGGAAACGCTGCTCGAGGGCAACGATCGCGGGGATCTCATCGCGTTGCCAGCCACAGGGCAACCACCAGCGTGGGTCCGTGTCGAGAAAGACGCGCCGTCCCGCTGCGAAATGCTCTTCGATCGCCTTGACTAAATCTCCGGGCCAGCCGCCTCCCGTGCCGATCGTTTTCCATTCGCCAAGGCCGATCGCTTTCCAATAGGTAACAGCGATGGTTTGCGCTCCGGAGATCATTACGGCATCGCGCGGCACTTTCTTGAGCTGATCACGATAGTCCCTGCTCATCGCTCGTCTTTGGATAAACTCCTGGCTCACCGGCCGGATCAGAATTGTGAATGTGGTCGCCAGCATCAGGAGCACGACCACCCATGAGGCGAAGGCGAGGCGCGTGCTGCCCCACAATCTCGCAACGCTGGTGATCAGGTAGTTGGCCGAGAGTGGAGCCAATGCGGGTAGACCGGTCAGGAAGTAACGCCAATTCACCGCGGTGCTGTAGTTAAAATAGAGCAACAGATCAGCTGCCATACCCATCAGCCCCAGCAGCAATAGCGGCGATAGTTTCCGTTGCCGCCACTCATTGACCGCCGCGAAGGGAAAGGCGAGAAGCACAAGGGGCGCGCTAATGAAAAAATACATCAGATAGGGCCCGGCATTGCCGAGACTAACCGGATGTCGGGCCGACTCCAGGGCCATCGATTCACGCCAACCGTGCCAGATCGTGCGATAGTGAGGATCGGTAAAGTACCAGTAACCAAACCATCCAAGCGCAAGCACCAGGAATACCACCAACGAGAGGCCGATATATCCCAGCTCACGCCGTCTCAGTTTCCAACCGAGGATAAACGGCGCAAGCGCCAGCCATGGTGCATAAAAGGTCACGGTTTCGCGCAGGTTAGCTCCGAAACCCATCAGGGCGGCGCCGGCAATTACGAGTGCAAAACGATGCCCCTGAATTCCGCGCAAGTGGATGATGAGCGCGATAGCCAGCAGCAGGACGGAAGGCACATCGGTCATTATCTGTCCGCCGTAGAGCACGAAGATCGGCGAGCAGACGATGAAGAGCGCAGCGAGCGTCGCCGCATACAGGGAACCTGTCACGTCTCGTGCCAGCTTCCAACAGGCCATCACAGCCAGCGGCGTTTGCGCGACAACTGCGTATTTGAAAATCAGATAAGCGCTTTCAGGTGCGACGCCAAATAGCGCATGGGCCAACCTGTACAAGGCATGATTGCCGAAGATGAAGAGGTTGCGCCCCAGCGCCATTGAAGATGGGTAGCCGGCGAGCGAGAGCATTGTGTAATCAATCCCATCCCAGTCGCCAATGAACGGATCGACAAAGTAGAGAGTTAACGCAAGCGCCAGCAACGCGGGAGGCAACCACCAGGGCCACGCGGCCCAAAAAGAAGGCGGGGGCACGACATAACGTGTCCCCGCCACTGATTGGTGGTTTTGTTTCCTGATCTCAGCCGTTTCCGGCGTGCTTGTCGTTGGGCGTGCTCGGTTCAACGAGTTGAGTATCGGCCGTTGCGTCTGGGCGTTTAACCATCTTCACGCGATTACCCTGCGCATTGTACTCAACTTCGTCCATGATGTTGTAGATAAGCAGGACACCTCGGCCAGACGATTTGAAGAGATTGGTGGGATCGCGGGGATCGGGAATTTCATGGACGTTAAAACCCTCTCCTTCGTCTTCAACAGTGAAGCTCGCTTCACGCGGCGAAAGCTCAGCGGTAATGCGGATGAGCTTGTTTGGGTCGTTTTTGTTGCCGTGTTTGACCGCATTCACGAAGGCTTCGTCGAGCGCGATGAAGAGATTTGATCGTTCCGGTTTAATCAAACCAAGTTTTGCTACGCGTTCAAGCAGGTATTGGAGCACACCGTTCATCAGCCCAAGATCGCTGGGCAGCTCAAACTCGATCTTTTCATGTAGATGAGGAATAACGTTCTGGTCGTCAACATGCCGCAGTTTGTAGGAGAGTGTTTGTTCGACTATATCGCGCAGCTCGCCCTCGCGGTATGGCAGTCTGAGATAATTGGCCGCGTCCATTTTGAAGGCTTTGATAACGTCTGCCTGAGCGCTGTCGGCAAGTGTAGGCGCCGGCAG
Organism: Pyrinomonadaceae bacterium; assembly: GCA_051000815.1. Lineage (GTDB taxonomy): Bacteria > Acidobacteriota > Blastocatellia > Pyrinomonadales > Pyrinomonadaceae > PSRF01. The sequence goes on along the minus strand of JBPCNX010000045.1, from coordinate 2,477 downwards.
ATGTTTGCGCTGTAGTTCATTGACGAGATGACCGTTGGCGGAGATCTCTTCGGTGAGATCGCTGATAATCAGATCGAATCGTTCGAGATCGCAGCGGGCCAGGGCCGCCTCGCGATCCCCGATGCCAACCACCTCGTGGCCCAGTTTACCGAGGACATCTGCGAGCAAAGCACGCAGTTCATCGTTATTTTCGACGATGAGGATCCTACGTTTCTGCATCCGGCTCCAATCTAATCAATATGTCCGAGGAGAGAATGAGAGCAGACGGCACGCGCTCCCCAAGGGTTGTACGATATTGCGAGGTCTCCCGTTCGGAATATATCACTCGCCAATGTCCAGCGTCCAAATTCCCAGGTCCAGCGCCCGTTGCGGATTCTATTAAGTTCGCCGGAATCATGACTCCAGAAAGTGATCTTAACGGCCTTGGACATAGGACTTTGGACATTGGACTTGGAGCCCCGGTCACCTGCTACACTCAAAATAAGTAAATGGCAAAGCGCGGGAGACTACAGACAAGAGTTGAATATGGCTTTGCGCGCTCGATCCTCGCAGCCCTCGGAATTCTCCCTCGACCGCTGGCTGTCTTCGTGGGCCGCGCAATGGGCCGGGTGGGATATTTTATGGCAGGCAATTTAAGAAAGACCGGTAGGCGCAACTTGGACCTTGCCTTTCCCAAACTGACCCCCGCTAAAAAAGATCGCATCCTGGCCGGATGCTTCGACAACCTCGGTCGCATGCTGGGCGAATTCAGCCAACTCTCACGAATTACTCCCGGCGAGCTTTCGCAGGTAGTTGATTGCGAAGGTCTCGAACATCTCCAGGCGGCCCAAGCCAGCGGCCGCGGCGTAATTCTGTTCACTGCGCACCTGGGCGCCTGGGAGCTTTCCAGCTTCGCGCTTTCAGCATTCGGTTATCCAATTAGTTTCATGGTGCGCAGGCTCGACAACGATCTGATCGAGGACATGGTTGATAAAGTGAGGAAGCGTTTCGGCAATCGAACTCTCGACAAAAACGCCGTGTCGCGCGGAGCTCTTCGGGAACTCAACGAGGGTGGCACCCTGGGAATGCTCCCCGACGTTAACATGCTCGCTCGCGAAGGTGTGTTCGTCGATTTCTTTGGCACCCCGGCATCGACTACTTCCATGTTGGCGAAGCTTGCGCTGCGCACAGAGGCGGTTGTAATCCCAATCTTTGTTCCTTGGGATCAGCAGCGCCGCCGGTTTGTGTTGCGGGTTGAGGCGCCGCTGAATATCCCGCGTACCGGAAACGAGACAGAAGATGTGCAGCAACTAACAGCATCGTTCATGGCGAGCATAGAAAAAGTTGTACGAAGTTATCCGGAACAGTGGCTCTGGATTCACAAGCGTTGGAAGACTCGTCCGCCCGGTGAGCCGGATCTCTACTAATCGGTTCCTTGTTGACGTTCTTATGCAAGCTTCGGCTTCATCAACTCCGACCAACGCGCGTGCAGATGCAGTGGAGCGCGCCTATAAGTTTGCCGACCTGTCGGACTACACCTTCAAAGAGAAGCTAATAATTCGACTGGCCGACTTTGCCTTCTACGCGTTGATCAATCTAATCGGAAGAACAATTCGATTTGAAGTTACCGGTTGGGAGAACCACGAAGCCATTACTCGCGAAGGTGGCCTGCCGATTTATGTTTTCTGGCACGAACGGATCTTCCTGACAACCTACTGGTGGCGCAATCGCCGCATCGTTGTACTTACTTCAAAGAGTTTCGATGGCGAGTACATTGCGCGGTTCATTCAGCGATTCGGCTACGGGGCCGTGCGTGGTTCATCGACACGTGGGGGAGTGGGCGCGATTGTCGAGATGGTCCGGCTGATGCGCGGTGGTTGTACTACGGCATTCACGATTGACGGTCCAAAAGGACCGCCGCGTGTCGCCAAGATGGGAGCTGTGCTGCTGGCCAAGAAATCCGGCCATCCAATCCTGCCTGTGACGATGGCGCTGGAGCGTTGTTGGAAAGCGCCGACCTGGGACAGTTTTCAGGTGCCCAAGCCTTTCAGCCGCGCGTGTGTGTTTGCTGCCGAGCCGATCTATGTACCCGCCGATGCAGACGAAGCAGCGCTGGCCGTTAAGCGCGATGAGTTGCAGGCCGCGCTTGATGAACTTTGCCGGCGAGGTGACAAGTGGCGCCTGGAAGCGCGGGCGTCTGAGCCGCAATGAGCTGGAAGCGCAGAGTCTGGCTTAAACTAAACGATTCGACTTGATACCGGGATCGCGGGCGTCTGAGCCGCAATGAGTTGGAAGCGCAGAGTCTGGCCTAAACTAAACGATTCGACTTAATACCGGGACCGCGGGCGTCTGAGCCGCAATGAGTTGGAAGCGCTAATCTCGCTTAACTAAACGATTCGACTTAATACTGGGATCGCGGGCGTCTCGCCCGCAATGAGCGCGAAGCGCGAAGAGTTCTCTTAGAGTGTGGCGCCTTACGGCGCGGTGCGGGCGAGACG
>JBPCNX010000044.1:0-50757 GCA_051000815.1 Pyrinomonadaceae bacterium | reverse complement strand
CAGTCGGCGGCGTCACCGCCACCGGCACCCGCAATTTCGCTTCTGACCCGACCGGCGTTATCTACGCAGGTGCGGGCAGCACCACTGCGATGACGGCCGCCACCGGCACGCCCATCGGCAACTAGGTCTAGTCTGGACCTAATCCTCACCTTTCTCCCCCGGGGGCGTGGAGCCAACAGCTCCTTGCCCCCGGCTTTCTTTTTACCGGTTGACGAAATGCTCAAGGTCAGCATAGCAATGAGAGATTCGCGTTGGTTCATCGCCATTCTTTGGCCGGTGGTTCTGACAGTTCCTTACTTTCCTGGGATACCGAGACCATTCCTGGGCGGCTTGGCCTGGCGCCAGGAATTGACATTTGCAATTCTCCTGGTTGTAACCTCCGCATTTCTTATAAGGGAACAACGGAATTCCATCACCACCAAAGCGCTAAGCCTACGCTCTTCATCGCTGCTTATAAGCGCTGGTCTCTTTGCCCTCTGGATTGCCGCTTCAACTTTGTGGGCGTCCAACCCTTATTCAGCAGCTCACTATGCCTTCACCTGGGGCGCTTATCTGCTTTTCTTCCTGTTGATGCGGATCGTTGCTGGTAGTCCCAGAGCTTTGCGCGCGTCGTTCTATGCGCTTGGCTTCGTCGTGTGGTTGTTGAGCGTTTCCTGCCTAATCGAGTGGTTGGGTGGAGCGGCACTCACAGATCACTCGGTTCGCACTACCGTCAAACCGCTGTTCCGCGGATTTAGTGGCTTCAGTGAAGTGATGGCTGTGACAATTCCAATCTTCGGCGCTCTATGTCTCACCAGCAAAAAGAGTCGCGTCGCAACGCTGTGCGCAGCAACCGCGCTCGTCGCCTGGCTGGTAACACTTCAAGCTGCGCAGCGTGCTCCTATTTTGGGGGCCGGAGCAGGACTTTTGTTGCTGGGCATCGGCATCCTTGTTTTGCGCGAGTGTCGTCCGCGCAGCCTGCGGCGTGCGGGACTCCTGCTGTCGGGACTCGTCCTCGTCGCAGTCGCACAGCTTGCTGTTTTTGCTCCGATGAAGGGGGAAAAGTCAACGGCCTTTAACCGTCTGCAAACAACTTCCCTCTCCGAGGCCAATACTCGAATTCGGTTGCTGTATTGGGGAGTTGGTTGGGAAATGTTTCGCGCACATCCGCTGCTAGGCGTGGGCGCAAACAATTATGAGGCTGCTTTTCCTGCCGCGCGCGAGCAATTCTCGGCGCGACACTCGCGAAGCGCACTCGTGGGCATGAATGAGCAGCTGCTGACTCAGTATGCTCACAACGAGTATGTGCAGATTCTCGCAGAACTTGGTCTCATCGGATTTCTTCTATTCAGCGTTTTCTGTGTGCTGCTCACTCGGACCCTCTGGCAGGCGCTGAGACGAGCCCGACGACCTCTGGCCGCACTCGGCGCGGGAGCTGGTCTTCTGGCGTTCGCGGTTAGTTCCGCAGCGAGTGCGTTTTCGTTTCGCTGGTTCGGTAGTGGTCTGGTGTTCTTCTTCGCCGCCGCGATTGTTTCACATTGCGCAGAAATTGGTCGTGAGTCACCACAACTGGCAGAAAAAGCTGCGCCAACTTTTGGGCGCCTGGCGTCCGCTGCTGCGTTGTCTTTCGCTATCTTGATGTTTTTCGGCGCGAGCACGCAGGCGACGAACAGTGTGTTGCACGCGTGGGCCCAGTCCAGTAACTCACCTACCCAGGCAGAAAACTTGTATCGTCACGCACTACGTTTCAACCGCTTCGACGCCTCGTCCCATTTCGATTACGGATTCCTGCTTTACCAGCAGAAGCGCTACCCCGAAGCAATTCATCATTTACGCTACGCTGTTGCCAATGGACTGAACACCTCAACCCACTATGCCGTCCTGGCAGCGGCCCAAGCCGAAGACGGTGACCTGGCTGCCTCTGAGCAAACGCTGGCAGACGCTTCGAGAGCTTATCCCCGTTCGGTGTTTATACTAGTGCGCCACGGCGCAGCTCTCGCACCCATCGGCAGAGGTGATGAAGCCGGCAGGAAGGTTGCCGACGCGCTAAAAATCCATGAACGCAGCGCGCGCGGCTGGTATCAACTGATCAACTTCGACATCGACGCGGCCCTCGACGCCGCGAAAAAAGACCTTAACATTCCCATACCGGGCGAATTAGAACCGCAGACCGCCGTGTTTGTCGTGATAAAGGAAAACGAAAGGCGTCTAAATATTCCCACTAACACCGGCTGGCGCGGGCGTATTCGCACGGCGGCAAATTGAACCCCGTTCAAAAGTGGGATACTCAGAATGAAACCAACAACTCAACAAGGTTTTTCGCTAATTGAGCTGCTAATCGTAGTCGCTCTTGTCGGCATTCTGAGCGCCATAGCAATCCCAAATTTCCTGGCCTCTCGCCGCGCAGCCAATGAAGCATCAGCTCAATTCGCTGCGAACCATTCACACTTGCGAGGCCACCTTCCACGCGACCGTCGGTATCGGTGATTATGCAAATTTGACAACCCTCTCGGGGCACACCCTGACGGACGTTGTATTGGGATCCGGGAGTAAGAGTGGTTACAGTTTCGAGGTCCATCCCACCCAACCAAGCGTCCGGCCTGCGCTGTTCTATTCAACCGCTACGCCTCTTTCCACCACCGGACCAGCGAAGTCTGGCAGTCGCCGGTTTGGCATGACTGAAGATGGCATCATGCACGGCGACGCGGTTTTGCTTGTTCCATACCCGGATCATGACGAAGTGCGTGCAGCGCCGGCGTTGGGTAATTGATGGCCGCTCCGCCGAAGATGCAGCCCAAAAGGCTGGCGCGAACTTACAGGTTCGCTTTACTAAGAGACTCAATTTCGCAGCAGGCCTTTGCTTAGGCAGTCTCCTCATAATGGCAAGCAAACCGATCCACTAATTCGCACTAAAGCAACACTAAACACGTTCGTGTAAATTTGTGTGATTTCGTGGATCGTTTCATGAACCTATGCGCAATAGCATAGAAATGAAATTTGGCCACCACCTTTCGCCCCCATATACCTGCTGACACGTACACGCCGCCCGTGTATATTCTGAAGAACATGCTGGGTCGCATAACTGCAATCGCCGGCAATGCCTTCCGTGAAGCGGTGCGAGATCGCGTGCTATACAATCTCGTGCTCTTCGTCCTGCTTCTCACCGGCGCTGCGGTCTTTATTGGGGAGCTCTCCGGCGGACAAGAACGAAAAATCATCGTCGACCTTGGTCTCAGCGCGATGCTTCTGTTTGGAGTCTTCATCGCGATCTTCGTAGGCGTTGGTCTTGTCTATAAGGAAATTGAGCGGCGTACCGTTTATACAATATTTGCGAAGCCGGTCAGCCGTGGTGAGTTTCTGGTTGGGAAATATCTTGGTCTTTGCCTGACACTACTGGTGAATGTGCTGGTGATGGGCGCCGGCGTTTCAGTAGCCCTGATTTATGTAAGCGGCGGAATGGATCCGCTCGTGCTCAGCATTTTGCCGGCGATTCTCCTGCTCTATGTCGAACTGATGATCTTGACAGGAGTTGCCCTGCTCTTCTCGTCGTTCTCTTCGCCGGCCCTTTCAGCATTGCTCACTTTTTTTGTTTTCATCATTGGTCACTTCAGTGCCGATCTCAAAAGCCTGGCCAACTCCATGGGCAGCACTTCGGCCCGTTGGTTTTTCGGCGCGCTCTATTACCTTTTACCTAACCTGGCAAATCTGAGCCTCATCACTCCCGCCGCTCATGGTCAGTCGCCGAGCCCTGCTTATGTTGTGACTGCAATCCTCTACTCCCTGGTTTACGTCGCCGTAGTTCTGGCGGCCGCCACACTTATCTTTAGTCGCCGCAACTTCAAATGAGATTGAGTCGGACCAAAATCGACGGCATCCTGGCGCTAACAGTTCTGGCGGGACTGGCAAGCGTGGCGGGGCTTTCGCGGGTGATCGATTCGCACCGGCCGGTTCCAAATCCTGCTGTCGCCGGGGAGCAGCTGTACCTGAATGGCGCAACTGTGAAGCGCGTCAGTCTTGGTTTTAATGGGCTGGCTGCTGACTGGTACTGGATGCGATCGCTGCAATATGTCGGCAGAAAAGTCCTGGAAGGCGGTCAGGGATTACAACTAGACAATCTGGGAACACTGAATTTGAAGCTGCTCGCTCCGCTGCTGGAAACGGCGACAACCCTCGATCCTCAGTTTATGGAGCCCTATGAGTTTGCAGCCATTGTGCTCCCGAGCATCGACGTGCAGGAGGCAATCCGCATCACGAAAAAAGGCATTGCGGCTAATCCGTCATCGTGGAGACTCTATCAACACCTTGGTTATATTCACTGGCAGAATCAGGACTATGAAGCAGCACGAGACGTCTACGGCGCAGGGGCAAAAATTCCCGGTGCTCCGCCCTGGATGGAAGCGATGAAGGCCCGCATGGCTGCGGAGGGTGGCAGCCGCAACACCGCGCGCGAGATTTACCAGCGAATGTACGAGCAGGCAGGCGACGACAAAGTGAAGCAGATGGCCCGTCGTCGGTTGCTGCAACTGGATTTCTTTGATCAGCGAGACGCGCTACGCCAGGTAATGAGCTCTTACAAATCCCACGTCGGAAAATGCCCTGCGTCGTGGCGCGATCTTGAACCAACCCTCCGCGCGTTGAAGGTAAGGCTCGACTCTACCGGAGCTCCAATCGATCCGTCTGGAGTTCCGTACCTGGTGATTAGTGACAGGTGCGACCTCGAAACGGATCCAAAGTCGGAAGTGCCGAATAACTAAGAGTGGACTGGAAACCATGACGGCGACCGTAGAAATAACGGAGCTCACAAAAGATTACGAAGTGGGATTCTGGCGCAAACGCAAAGTGCGCGCGCTGGACGGCCTCTCCCTTCAGGTGCATCAAGGCGAGATCTTTGGCTTTCTGGGAGCCAATGGCGCCGGGAAGACCACGACTCTGAAACTTCTGATGAGACTGATATTCCCAACCAGCGGTAATGCTCGCATCCTGGGGCACGACATCGCTGATCTCAAGATGCACAGTCAAATTGGCTACCTGCCGGAGAATCCTTACTTCTACGATTACCTCACCGCGCGCGAGTTTCTTAACTACTGTGGCCAACTTTTTGGTAGCGCCCCCCAGGCCCGTAAAGAGCGTTCCGCGGAACTGCTAACCCGAGTGCGTCTCGATCAGAAGTCGTGGGACGTGCAGCTACGAAAGTTCTCGAAAGGCATGCTGCAACGCGTCGGGTTGGCACAAGCCTTAGTGAACGATCCTGCAATCGTCTTCCTCGATGAGCCCATGAGTGGACTTGATCCAGTTGGCCGCCGAGAAGTTCGCGATTTGATTGCCGGTCTGCGCAACGAAGGGAAAACCGTTTTCATGAACTCTCACATTCTCTCGGACATCGAAGTATTGTGTGATCGGGTCGCGATCCTGAAACGCGGGAAATTAGCGCACGTGGGGAATCTTGATGAGTTGAGACGCAGTGCCGGTGATCAAAACGGCGTCGAGATTACGGCTACCGGCACCGATGCTGAAACGCTCTCTCTGCATTTGGCTGACGCTAATCAGTTCGAGGTCAGATCGACAGCCACGGGTCTGCGGATCGAAGTTTCTGACGAACAGGATGTTGACGCGGTGATTCCCGCGCTGCGAAGAGCAGGCGGTAAACTTGTCTCAGTGCAACCGGTGCGGCAGTCGCTTGAAGAGTTGTTCCTGGATGACGAGTAAGCAATGATGAGCTACGGCCTGTGAGGATGAAATATTTATTAGCAATCACTAAGAGGGTGGGAATTTGTCTTTAAACTCTCAAACACCTGGCTCCTAACGGAGCCTTTTCTTCATTGCTTAAACTTTAAACCGGTAACTTCCATCTCAATGTCGGCGCGGTGGTCTGTCTCTTTCATTCCGTCCAGCCTCACTACGACCAGCATCGTTCCGTTGGGCTGTAATTCCGGTTGTTTGGTGGGAATGACAACGACAGTTTTTTCTTTAACCGCCTTCTTCTCTCCATCAACAACTGCCGCTCTTATTTCCAAACCATTGATCGTTCGCCCGGTAAAGTTTCGAACCGTGGTCTGTAAGTTCATTACGATATCGCCTAAAGCTCGTTTGGCCTCGTCGGCTTCCGGCTTGTCCAAATGGATCTTTGCGACGTTTTGATCAAACTCGGGCGAGCCGCGTCGAATAGCGTCTGCGAGAACCGGTTCCACAATTCCGCCGCTACTGGCACGCATCAGGAAATAAAAGATGACGGCAATGAAAAGCGCAGCGACAACTGCAACGCCTATAATAATCTTACGTCGAGAGTCGTCTGATTTCTCCAGATCTCGTTCTGAACTAGCCATGATGATTTGAGACGCGGGAATTGTAGGGCCGTGAAAACACTTTTGCAATTGCTCAGGGTGGACCAGCCAAACTCAATCTGATTTGCTTAGACTCGCTGCAACTGGATTTGTTCCGTGCGGTGCGCGGCGGGGTAAAGCAAGATCGTTCAATCTCCTTTTTCAAGCAGGAGCTCAATGAGACCTTCCAGTTCTGCATAGTCGATGGGTTTGGTGATGTAGGCGTCACAGCCCGCTGCCAGCGCCTCGGCATGAAAATCCATAGTGTCATGGGCTGACACCGCAATGATTGGTACGCCCTTCAAGACCGGTAACTCGCGAATTCGCCGCGTCGCAGCTAATCCGTCGATTAGGGGCAGGCTCAGGTCCATGAGAATTATCTGCGGCTCGTCGCGTTCTGCCCTTGTTACGGCTTCCACACCGTTGACTGCTTCCGACACTCGAAAGCCGCTCATCTCCAGAAGACGCCGCATCATCACGCGATTGTCTTCCGTATCTTCGACCAGCAGAACGTGGGCTTGCGAGTCCTCGCGGAACCGACACTCGAAACTGCCGCTGGGTTTAAATTTTGGGCTCACACAGATTCCATCCGCTCTAACTTCTTGATTTCACTGTATCACTAGAATACGCACGGGCTTTTTGCTAAGATGCCGCATCGAAATACGACAGGTTGAATCCGTCGTTCTGGTTCAATTCATACACGAAATTCCCCCAACAGCTCTCCCTTAGCGGCACGACCTAAGAGTCGATCAGACGACTACCCATTGATGAAGCCCCTATTATCGCCACAGCAGGATAGCGACTCTCTGCAAACCTTGGGACGCGCCTCGCTCCAGATCATTCACGATCTGAAGAACCAACTAAACGGTCTCAAACTGTATGCCACATTCCTGCGAAAACGGATGGGAGCGGGCAATCACCCTGCAGACGAGATGGATACGGTCAACAAACTTATCGCGGGGCTGGACCGGGCGGCAGCCGATCTTTCTACACTGACCGACTTTGGTCGTCCGATTGAGTTGCGTAAGCAAGCTCAAGTGGATCTGCATAAGATCATGCGCGCCGTGGCTGCAGGTTTCACCGCACCACATCGCGCAACGGGCTCATTGACAGGCGTGATGCTTATTGAGGCCAATCAGTCGCCGCTAATCGGTGAGTTTGATCCCGCCGCGTTAACTGAAGCGCTGACGTCAATCTCAGTCGGCGCGATGAAGCTCTCGCAGGGTGCGGAGGAGAAAGGTACTTTGAAAGTCAGTATGAGGACGCCAACACCAGATTCGGTCGTGATCGAATGGCACGGGGTAAGCGGGTTGGGTCATGATCCGTTTCGCTCCTTTGCCGGCCGCATTGAAATCCGTATGTCTGTGGCAGCGAAGACAATTGAGGCCCATGGCGGTACGGCAGCTCAGCACGGAAATACTTTGAAGGTAAGTCTGCCGCTGAAGACGTAGCGGGCACGCCGCTCAACACGATCGTTTAAGGATGAAAACTACCGGTACAGGTTTGATGGAGGAGAAAAAGGTGGAGCATCAGGACGTAAGAATTCTTATTATCGATGATGAGCCGATGATGGCGGACTCGTTGAAACAGAATCTGATGGAGGAAGGCTACTGCGTTGATACGGCAGCCACCGGCGCTGAGGCGATTGAACTTTTTGACCAGGGTGGGCATCACCTTGCCATATGTGATCTGCAACTCCCCGACATGGACGGTCTGGAAGTCATGCGCCACATGAAGGACGCGCGGCCCACAACAGAAGTGATCGTCGTTACCGGCTACGGCTCTGTTGCCCGCGCAGTCGAAGCGACCAAGGCAGGCGCGTTCTATTTTGTGGAAAAACCCTTTGACTTTGAAGAGATTCAGCCACTTGTCGACAAGGCTTTGGAGCGTCGTGAGCTCGTCGCCGAGACGACAAACATGCGCCGCCAGCTATCAACTCGTTCGGAGTATTTCAATATCATCGGCGCGTCGAAAGTGATGCAGACAATCTATGAAACGATTGAATCAGTTGCCAAATCCGACGCGAATGTTCTCATCGTCGGCGAGTCGGGAACCGGTAAGGAACTTATCGCAAATGCAATTCACTACAACTCGCTGCGCTCGAAGAAGCCGTTTATTAAAGTGAATTGCGCGGCTTTGCCGAAAGAACTAATAGAATCCGAACTCTTTGGTCATACCAAAGGCGCGTTTACAGGAGCTCACGCTGACAAAGAGGGACTGGTGCAACATGCGGCCGGCGGTTCGTTAATGCTTGATGAAATTGCCGAAATGCCGGTCGAGCTGCAACCTAAACTGCTGCGCGTTCTGCAGGAACGCAGTTATCGCAAGATTGGTTCTGAAAAAACATTCGCTGTCGATTTCCGTTTGATTTCCTCAACCAATCGACCTCCCGCCGATGCAATTCGTGACGGAGTCCTGCGAGACGATCTCTTTTACCGGATTTCGACGATTACCATTCATGTGCCGCCTTTGCGCGAGCGAAATGAAGATATTCAGTTGCTGACTGAACACTTTCTGCATATCTATGGGCAGAAATATGAACGCCAGATCGGTGGCGTTTCGCAGGCTGCTTACCAGCGCTTGTTCGGCCACTCCTGGCCAGGTAACGTTCGCGAATTACAAAATGTGATTGAGCGCGCCGTGCTGCTTGCTAAAGCGAGTAAGATCGAGCCGGTGGACCTGCCGTTCGACAATGGCTCCCTTCCCGAAGGGTCCTCGCCGGGCGCCGAGTGGGACGTCCCACCGAACATGACTCTCGAAGACATTGAGCGCCTGGTAATCGAAAGGACCTTGCAGCGCACGGGGGGCAACAAGCAGGCGGCGGCAAATCTCTTGGGAATTTACCGGCCGCGACTCTACAGTAAGATCAGAAAATACAATATCGATGTTACTTCGCTTGCTCCTGCTTAACTCCCGACGTTCCAGAGTCAACCTGCGAGTGTAGTTTAACTGCGTGAACCAACACCCAGTCTCCCCCATCACAAACAACAGGAGCGACGCTTTAACAGCCAGTCGCCTGGTTAGTATCGACGCCTTGCGCGGCATCGCCGCTCTCGGGGTCGTTTTGTATCACGCCGTCCATCAAACCGGCGCAGGTGTCCCCGACAACCTGTTCCGCTATCCAGTCAGACTAATTCAGTTTCTCAGTTCGTTTGGGTACATCGGAGTCTTTCTCTTCTTCGTTATCTCTGGCTTTTGTATCCACCTGCAATGGGCCAGGGCACGAGCGGCGGGCGAGAATCTTCAGATAAATTTTGGCGCTTTCTGGAAGCGACGAATCCGGCGCTTGTATCCTCCGTACCTGATCACGCTCGCCGGCTTTCTGGTGATGATGGCCTTCACGACCGGCATTGACGTCACACATTTCTTTGTTTACGACGTCGTGATGCACCTGCTGATGCTGCACAATCTTGATCCGTCAACCTGCTACAGCATTAACGGTGTCTTCTGGACTCTGGCTATCGAAGAGCAGCTATATCTGGGGTATTTCCTCCTGCTTTTTCTGCGTACGCGATGGGGCTGGGGACCCACATTACTGATCTGCGGGTTGGCGCGCGTTGGCTGGTTCTTCGTCATGCACCTCGTCTGGTTGAAGACGGGCGTTGGCATTCCGGTGCCGGAAGCCGCAGCTTCCCATTGGTTCACCTGGGCGTTGGGAGCGGTTGCCGTCGAGGCAGCGTTCGGATTGGTAGTAATACCGAAGTGGTGCCGAAACATCTGGCTGGGCGGAGCTGCTGTGATCCTGGCTTCAGCGGTTTCGATAGCGTTGCCCAATATGCAGAAGGACACTTTGGTGCACGACGCGGCGTGGCTGCTGATGCATCCGGCGTGGGGTTTCGGGTTCTTTGTCGTGGTCAACCGGTTCGTTCATGCGGAAAAATCGTGGTTAGTTCAGGTTGGCAAGCCTCGCCTGATTGCCGCCTTCGCAGCCATTGGAGTCTTCTCCTACTCCCTCTATCTCACGCACGAGCTGGTCATCATGCAGTCGTGGTGGTTTGTATTTAAGGGTTTGCCTCCGATGCTGAACACGTTTCTCATAGTCACGCCGGCAACCATCGCTTTCGCCTGGCTATTCTTTTTGTTCTTCGAGAAACCGTACATGCGAAAGTCAGTGTGGAGTTCGGAGTTCGAAGTGCGGAGTTCGGGGTTCTCAGCTTCGAGTTCCCCGCCGGTTCCGACTTCCGAGTTTGGAGTCTCCAGGTTCCAGCTTAAGGCGAGCCCTGAATCTGAGTTGTGATGACGGCGGCAGCGAAATTGGTAGAAGAATGAACCACGGATTAACGTGGATTACACCGAATCAGAGTTGATTAAAGTTCTAATCTGATCAGTCCTGAGCTCCAATGTTGGTCGTTCCGCTTTGCACATCTGATACGGGGTGTGCCAGACTTTTTCTATGCCCGGACAGTTTGAAGTGATGATTGAGCGAAACTTTTCCAGCGCGCATCAGCTGCGTGGCTATCAGGGAAAGTGTGAAAACCTCCACGGCCACAACTACAGGATTGAGATATATGCGCGCGGCCGCGAGCTCGACAACATTGGCTTGCTCGTTGATTTTGTCGAGTTGAAGGCCGCAGCTGACGAGGTGGTGCAATATCTCGATCACCGGAACATCAACGAGCTGGATCCGTTTGTCGAACTGCAGCCATCAGCCGAGAATCTTGCGAAGTATGTTCTTGAACGAGTGGCTGCGAAGGTGGGTGACGAACGAGTGCAGATTTACAAGGTCAGATGTTTTGAAACGCCCACGAGTGTCGCAACCTACCAACTCGACTAGGCACCAATCAGAGACAACAACTTAGCCGCGGACTTACGCGGAACACGCGGATTAGAACCAAGCAACTCTGATCCGTGTAATCCGCGTCCGCGGCTTGTTTCGTCTCGGCTTATTCGTCTATGGGTTGATCAGGTTATTTAACTTCTCGGCCCAATCCGGATCCAGATTTTGCAGAATGTTGTACTGCTCGAGCGCTCCGTCACGATTCCCCATCGTGAGGAGGCATTTACCCAGATTGAAATAGGCGCGCCCGTAATCTGGTTTCAAACGAATTGCCTGGCGAAAACTGTCCATCGCCTCATTTAGGCGATTCAGCGCCATGTGGGCCTCACCCAGGCTGTTGGTCACGCTGGCTTCGCCTGGCTTGAGCGACGATAACTGCTTAAATACTTCGACCGCCTCTGAGTATTTTTTCGAGCGGAAATATCTGCTGCCCAGTCTCTCGTAGGCGCTGGTGTAGTCGGGCCGTAATTTTATGGCTTGCTTATAAGCTTGAATTTCCTCGTCTGCCTTTCCCCAGTCACGAAAGACCAGCCCAAGCGCGTAATAGGCATCGGCGGCGTTGTAAGGGTCCAGACGAATCGCGGCCCGGTAGGCGTCTGCCGCTTCGCGATACTGCTTCAAATAGTAACTTGCCAGGCCAATGTTGAAATATGACTCGGAAGACGGTCGCAAATTGACGGCCTTTTTCGAAGCCTCGATCGCTTCGGCGTGCCGTCCCAGCTTCTCCTTGCAAAAGCCCGTCTGGGCCCACGCCTCAGCATAGTTGCTGTCTGAGTCGGCCGCCTTTTCGAAATAAGGCAACGCTCTCTCGCAATCGTCCCGGGAAAGAAAACTGAGACCGTCGCGAAAAAACTGAACCGCCTTCGCCCGCCTGTTGCGCCCGGTCGAAGCGACGAGATCCGCGAGTGACATCAGCGTGCCACTCTGTAGTTGCGAAATGCGCTCCGAAGGAATGGCAAAGTTTACGCTTTGGCCGCCGGTAATCTGGAGCGTTGCGACGCCAATTACCTGGCCCTGCATATTCACCACGGGGCTACCACTGGAACCCGGTGAGATCGGCGCAGTAATCTGAATAATCCGCCCGAACGTGGGAATATCTCTGACTGCGGAAACGATGCCATTCGTGACGCTGCCTTCCAGACCGAAGGGATTGCCGATCACCACTACACTCTCTCCTTCCTGAGGAGAGGTGCGGTCAAGCGGCAACGGTTTCGCCTGACCAACCGGGGCATCAATTTTCAGCAGCGCTAAGTCACCTTCCGCATCGACAGCGAGAACTCCCTTGACCGGAAACACGGTGCCAGAGTACGAGTGAACTTCCGCGCGGTACGCGGCGTCAATGACGTGCCGGTTAGTAACTACCCGATCTGAATCGATGAAGAAGCCACTACCGCGGGAAAGTTTTTCTCCGCGAGCGTCGAACGTTTCGATCGCCACTGCTGACGGCTTGATGCGACGCACCAACTCCGGCAGAAGGTCCTGAGCACTACAGGGAAAGGCAGCGGCAAACAGGAGAACAAGCGAGAGCCAGAGGGATTTCATTTCCAGGGTTTTCTCAGTATTACAAACCGGCAAGCGCCAGTTTCTGAATCCGCGCAATTATGTCGGCAATCTTGACGTCTTCATTGGTCTTTGTTTTCCGGTCGAACAACTCAACCGACCCTTCCGAAACCTTTTTGCCGACAGTGATACGGTAGGGAATCCCGATCAAATCCGCGTCTTTGAATTTTACTCCAGCACGTTCGTCGCGGTCGTCCAGCAGCACGTCGAGTCCGGCGCGGTGCAGGTCTTTATACAGGTTCTCTCCAGCGTTGCGGATCTCATCCTGCTTCATGTTGGTAATTGTCACTATCACATCGAACGGAGCGATCGACTTGGGCCAGATAATTCCATCCGCGTCGTGATGCAACTCGATCGCTGAAGCCATGATTCGCTCAACGCCAATGCCATAGCTGCCCATGACGATCGGCACTTCCTTTCCTTCCTGTGTCAGCACGGAAGCGCCCATCGACTCCGAATACTTTGTTCCCAGCTTGAAGATGTGGCCAATCTCGAGAGACTTCGCTACTTCCAGTTTGCCGGTTTCACACTGAGGGCATTGTTCTCCAGAGCTTACTGTTCTCAGGTCGGCCCATTGATCCACCTTGATGTCTCGACCGACATCAACACCGCGGATGTGATAGTCGTCCACATTCGCGCCGGTAGTCATATTCCGGCGACTTCGGAGCGCATGATCGGCAATAATGCGGACGCCTGCCTGGGGCCGTAATTCGGCTGCCTTCTTCTTCGCTCCGACTGCTCCCAAACTTCCCGGATTCGCGCCCAACAAAGCCTGAATTTCATCAGCCGTGGCCGCGCGCGCATTGGTTGTTCCCAGGTTGTCAACCAGTTTCGTTTCGTGAAGCTGATGATCTCCGCGCAGCAAGGCGAGGTAAAAAGTCTCTTGGGAATCTGACGTCGCCACACCATAGTCCACATAAACGAGTGTCTTGATTTGCGATTCCGCAGGCGCGCCTCCTGCAAAATTTGTCAGATCATCGATGGTACGCACACCAGGCGTGGGAAATTCAGATGGAAAGTCGAGACCTACGCCGTCGCGCACTTCCGCGAGCCGTGAAGTTGCCTTCTCGAGGTTTGCGGCGTATCCGCAATTCGCACAGGTTGCGATCATGTCTTCGCCGGCATCTGTCTTCACCATAAACTCGTTTGACGCCGAGCCGCCCATCGCTCCGGACGAGGCTTCGACAATCACATACTGGAGTCCGCACCGATCAAAGATCCGTTTGTAAGCCTCGCGCTGGTCAGCAAACGACTTGTCGAGGCCCGCTTTGTCCACATCGAATGAATAGGCGTCCTTCATGATGAACTGACGCACGCGCAAAACGCCTGATTTCGGACGCGCTTCATCACGAAACTTCACCTGGATCTGATACCAGACCTGTGGCAACTGTTTGTAAGAACGCAGGTCGTTCCGGGCAATCGACGTAAAAACCTCTTCGTGAGTCATCCCCAAACAGAGGTCGGCGCCTTTGCGGTCCTTGAGACGAAACATGTTGTCGCCCATGATTTCCCAGCGTCCGGATTCGTCCCAGATTTCGCGCGGATTCAAGGCCGGCAAGTAAAACTCCTGCCCGCCAATGGCGTTCATCTCTTCACGCAGGATATCGATAATTTTCAGAGTGACGCGCTGGCCAAGCGGCAGCAGCGAATAGATGCCGGCGGCGAGTTGACGCACGAGTCCCGCGCGCAGGAGAAGTTTATGCGACACGACTTCTGCATCGGCGGGGTCTTCGCGCAGGGTGGGAATGAAACATTGTGACCAGCGCATAATCGAATCTGATTCTGAACTGCTGATAGTTGCCGAATAAAAAAGCGTTGAGACATTCTCGCTTAGCGAAAACGTTAACGCAACCGGAGCGTACTGATGTGCCCAACTGGGGATAGTCGCCGGCTTTCCCAACCTGCGAAGTTTGTCAGGTTGGATTACTCTTTTCCGGAGCCAGGTAACTATCGGGTTCCGCCAGCATTTGTTCCAGCCGATTAAAGTAACGGCCCACGTGGAGCCCGTCCATCATTGCATGATGCACTTCGACTGAGACTGGCAGATACGTGCGTTCGTTTTGACGAATGAATTTTCCGAAGGCAACCTTAGGGACCGAAACCGCTCGACTCTTGTTGCGCGCATGGGAAAAGCTCGTAAATGAGACCCACGGCAAGACAGTAAAATGAATTCTGTCGTCGCCATCCAACGGTTTAAAAGGTCCGCCCGCCTTCAGCAGCTCGTTAACAGACGTCTGAGCATCGCTGATGAACTTTTCGAAATCCTGCTGGTAATCGAAATAAGCGAAAGTGAAGCTCTCATTAGGCAACAGCACGATGGTTCCGCCGTGGATCACGTCATGAACCAGTACTTGATCGTCGCGCAATCGATACCGAAACGGCTCAATTTCGTTGGCAACGCGGAGCGCGAAGTAATGGTAGGAAAGTGATGCGCTGGTGCCTGGACGGGTGCGAAGCCACTCCAGGAGTCTTGTGACTTCGACCTGAGCGCAGATATTGAAATAGGGGTTTTCGTAGGTGCGGAAAAACTCAAACAGATGGCGGCGCGCCCAGTTTGCGACGTCAAGGTACTTTTCCATGACGTGAATTGTAACAGTGAGCGTCAGTAGTGGGCAGTGAGCAGTGGGCAGTGGGCAGCAGTGAGAGTGGGCGGCAGTGGGAAGTGGGCCTGACAAGTAACGCCACGTGTTGTAACATCGGCGTCTCTTCGAACAATTCTTTTCAAGAGGACAAGAAAAGTGAAGATTGCGCTTGCCAGCGACCATGCAGGCTTTTCCGAAAAGGAAAGGTTGAAAGCCTTGCTCACCAGTCTGGGTCTTGAGTTTGCAGACTTGGGAACGCGGTCGGAAGATTCGGTTGACTATCCCGACTTCGCTCGCAAAGTCGCCGAGGAAGTTGCCGCGGGCCGAGTTGATCAGGGTGTTCTGGTTTGTGGCTCCGGAACCGGAATGGCGATCACCGCTAATAAGGTGCCCGGTGTGCGCGCCGCCGTCGCCTGGTCCGAAGAAACTGCGCGCCTGGCGCGACAACACAATGATGCAAACGTGCTGGCTATTGGTGCGCGCACAACTCCTCCGGAAGACATTCCGAAAATCGTGCGGGCATGGTTTAGTTCAGACTTCGAAGGCGGCCGTCACGCGGATCGGGTCAGGAAGATCGAAGGGGAGTAGGCGGGAAGCAGTAGCCAGTAACCAGTAGGCAGCAGGCAGCAGGCAGTAGGCAGCAGGCAGGAGGCGGAAGAAACAGGAAGGTAAGCAAAACAGCTGCACGCAAGACAATCTAAGTTCTAAGTTCAAAGTTCTAAGCTATGAGTTCAAAGTTCAAAGTCGAAGATCAAAAACCAAAAAACCAACGACCAAATACCAAGAGGATTGCATGGACGATCTGAAGAACGCTGCACTCTCCACAGTTGATCCACTGATCTCAGAGGCCATTGATAATGAAGTTGCCCGCCAGGCGCATGGACTGGAACTCATAGCTTCAGAAAACTTTGTCAGCGAAGCCGTGCTCGAAGCAATGGGTTCGGTATTTACGAACAAGTATGCGGAAGGTTATCCCAGGAAGCGTTACTACGGCGGCTGTGAGTGGAGTGACGTGGTCGAGCAAGCAGCCATCGACCGCGCTAAGGAGTTATTTGGCGCTGATCACGCAAACGTTCAGCCGCATAGCGGCGCGCAGGCAAACATGTCGGTCTATCTCGCGGCGATCCAGTATGGCGATCAGATCCTCGGTATGAGTCTTTCGCACGGCGGCCATCTGACTCACGGGCACCCGATGAACTTTTCCGGCATCAGCTACAAAGTGGCCGACTACGGCGTTTCCCGCGAAACCGAACAGATTGATTACGACGAACTGCAGCGAATCGCGGAAGAACACAAACCAAAGTTGATTGTCTGCGGCGCCTCGGCTTATCCGCGGATTATTGATTTCAAACGCATCGGCGAAATCGCCAGGGCTATTGGGGCTCGCATGTTCGCGGACATTGCGCACATAGCCGGACCAGTCGCTGCCGATCTGCATCCGTCACCGGTACCGCATGCCGACTACGTCACAACAACTACCCACAAGACATTGCGAGGCCCGCGCGGCGGCTTGATTCTCTGTAAGGAAGAACACGCCAAGGAGATTGACCGGAAACTTTTTCCGGGCGTCCAGGGTGGTCCGCTTGTTCATATCATCGCCGCGAAGGCGGTCGCTTTTGGCGAAGCGCTGCGCGACGACTTTAAAGACTATCAGCGGCAGGTGCTGGCAAACGCAAAAGCGCTTGCGGGTGAACTCCAGGAACAGGGGCTGCGACTTGTGTCGGGCGGCACCGACAATCACCTGATGCTGGTCGATGTGTGGATGGACGGAAAAGGAGCGACCGGTAAGGACGCTGAAAAAGCGCTTGAAGCGGCACTCATTACTGTTAACAAGAACACGATACCGTTTGATCAGAACAAACCTTTCGTTGCTTCCGGCCTGCGCATCGGCACGCCCGCAGTAACCACGCGCGGCATGAAGGAGCCGGAGATGCGGGAGATTGGCAGACTTATCGCGGCAATTATTCATGAACCTCAATCCGAAGAGGTAAAGAACAAAGTGCGGCAAGGTGTGGCTGATCTGACGGTGCGGTTTCCTTTGTATCCAAACCGGCTTAAGCGCGTAAAACAACCTGAAGCGATGGGCGCGGATTAGAAACGATCCACTAACTCGCATGAATTACACAAGATGTATTTAGTGTTGCTTAGTGTGAAGTAGTGGATCTTTTTCCTGTTCTACGAAAATAGCACTACAGAAAATTATGCAGTCAGTCTTCGGCCCTGAAGGCCTCATCGCTCAGGCACACCCCGAGTACGAATACCGCCCCGGTCAGATCCAAATGGCCGAGGCGGTGATGCGTGCCTTCGAAGATCGACATCATTTAATCGTGGAAGCGGGCACCGGCACCGGAAAGACGCTCGCCTATCTTGTCCCGGCCGTTGCCGCTGCTCTGGGCGGGCGTGGACGCGTGATCATTTCAACCGGGACCAAGAACCTGCAGGAGCAGTTAATGGAAAAAGACATTCCATTTCTGCAAAGCATCCTGCCGAAGAAATTCACTGCGGCTTACATGAAGGGCCGGAACAACTACGTCTGCCTGCAACGGCTGAAGCGCGCGGAGACATCTCCCGTGTTGGACGGTTTAGAAGAAGTTGATTACTTCGAAGAGGTTTCTCATTGGGCGACCGAATCAACAACCGGAGACCGGGCGGAGCTGTCGAACCTTCCGGAGTCGCTGTCATTCTGGCGCCACATTGATGCGAGATCGGAAATCTGTGTCGGACAGAAGTGCACGGACTTTGACGCCTGTTTCATCACGCGCATGCGTGATCGCGCGCAGCAGGCAGACATCGTTGTGGTAAATCATCATCTCTTTTTCGCCGACCTGGCACTCAGAAACAGTGCGTACGGCAGTGTGCTGCCCGACTATTCGGCCGTGATTCTCGATGAGGCTCACTTACTGGAAGATGTGGCCTCGGAATATTTCGGCGCCCAGGTATCGAGTTATCAGGTGGAGAATTTGGTTCGGGATTTGGGGGCAATTTCAATTGAGAGTGCCGAGGACGATCGCGAAGTTACAAAGAGTTCGTCGCGTCTGCTGCACTTTGCTGACAACTTCTGGATGGGTTTTCGAGAAGGACGCGGGACGGAGGGACGTTATCCAATCAACCCAAACACATTTGCTGTAAAAAACTCGAAGGGCGAGTTTACTTCGACGCCGCTTGGCGATTTGTACCTGGCACTCGATGGCGCGCTTGCGCGAGTGGAGACTACGCTTGACGCGCTCAAGGAGAAGCCTGCGGAGATTGAGAACCTCGTGCGGCGCCTCCGGCAAACCCGTTTCGACCTGCAATTCATCGTTACAGGGAGTGACAAGAAATTCGTCTATTGGACGGAGCGACGTGGGCGCGGACTGTTTCTGCGGGCCTCCCCGATCGATGTTTCCGGATTACTCGAGGACAAACTTTTCGGTGAGGTCGAAACCGTGGTGCTCACCTCAGCGACGCTCTCAAGCGCTGGCAATTTTGCGTTCATCCGCGAAAGGTTGGGTCTCGACAAAGCGAAAGACCTGATCGCGGAATCAACCTTCGACTATCAAAGTCAGGCTGTGCTTTACCTGCCCCCGAAAATGCCCGACCCCCGTTCACCAGACTGGGCGGCGGCGGCGGCAGCAGAAGTAATCAAAATAGTAAACGCCACCGAAGGTCGAGCTTTTGTGCTGTCGACAAGTCTCTTGGGAATGCAAGCGCTTTACGATATGGCGATGCCGGAACTCGACTATCCGTGTTTCATCCAGGGCAGCGTGGCGAAAAGCAGGCTGCTTGAGAGATTCAGGGAAACTCCGAACTCAGTGTTGTTTGCCACCTCGAGTTTCTGGCAGGGCGTTGACGTTCGCGGAGAGCAGTTGTCATGCGTGATCATCGACAAACTCCCATTCGCGGTTCCTACGGACCCGATCGTTGCCGCGCGGCAGCGCTATATTGAAGACGAAGGTGGATCGAGTTTCTTTGAGTACAGCGTGCCTCAGGCAATTATCAGTTTGAAGCAGGGATTAGGAAGGTTAATTCGCAGCACAACAGACCGCGGGGTGCTGGCAGTGCTTGACCCGCGCTTGCGCACAAAGGCCTATGGTCGAACCTTTCTGCAGAGCCTGCCTCAGTGCCGCGTGACTACTGATATCGCTCAACTCGCAAGGATCTTCGCGGTGGAGCCTCCTGTCCCAGGTCTCAAGTCTCAAGACGAGAAGTCAGAGATGGATGCGGGCGGGCGCAGCCTTGCACAAAACCAGGGATAGGACAAAGGATCCACGCTTTTCTTCATTCGTGTTAATTCGTGGATCGTATTTGCCGAAACCAAATGGCTTACGATCCACAAAAATACACGAACCATCACCAACCAAACATTTGTAAACTCGACCTTTTTGTACGGCTTGCTGTGCATTCTGCCTTAGGTGGGCGGGTTCCAGCGACGATTGATCAAGCTTGCGACGAAGCCGGCGCCGAACCCGTTATCAATATTCACGACCGTCACGTTGGAAGCGCACGAATTCAGCATCCCCAATAAAGCCGCCACGCCGCCAAAAGAAGCTCCGTAGCCAATGCTCGTCGGTATTGCCACGACTGGAACTCTCACCAGTCCTCCCACGACCGAAGGCAACGCTCCTTCCATTCCGGCCGCCACAACGACGACGCGCGCGCGTTGAAGGAGTTCGCGCTCGGCCAGCACTCGATGAATGCCGGCAACACCAACGTCCCACGTCCTTTCGACGCAATTCCCCATTGCTTCCGCTGTCAGCGCGGCTTCTTCGGCCACGGGGATGTCGCTGGTACCCGCAGTGACTACCGCAATTACTCCCACTCCGAGTTCAGTATCGTCTCGCTGAATACGGATGAGACGAGCCGACTCATGCCATTCGGCTTCGGTGATTACATTGCGCACCTCGCCGAACGTATCCGCGTCGGTGTGGGTCACGATTACGTTTGGCGATCGTTGCGCCAAACGCTCAACAATTCCGACGACTTGTTCCCGGGTCTTGCCGGCGCCAAAAACAACTTCGGGGAATCCCTGACGTGCAGCACGCCCGTGATCTACCTTTGCGTAGCCAATGTCTTCGTAGTGGAGATTATTGATTCGCCGCGCGACTTCCTCAGTCTTTAGTTCACCGCTCTTGAAGCTGCGTAGCAACCGTTCCAGTTCCTGTGAGTCCATTTTGAAATAGTATGCCGTGTGCTGGATGACGCTGTCCATGCAGCGAGAGTTGTGGGTGATGTCTTAAACGCTGAAGGCGTTCAGCGTAAATCAAGTTGAAGCACCCTCCCGGCCTGTACTGTTTGCCGAATCGTCTCGTTTTCATAGTGACTCTTCTTTTCGAATCCTGTGGTTGCGGTTACTCTGACAGCCAAGTAAGATTCACTTACCGTTTCAATGGAATTCACAATTGCAATCACCGGTGCCTCGGGTTCAATTTACGCCCAACGGACACTTGTTCATCTCGCTGCCAGCGGAGTGGTTGAACGGATCAATCTCATCCTTTCGGGCGCCGCTGAGACGGTTGCCCAGGTCGAACTGGGTGTTGATTTGCGCGGAGCGAGTAGCCAGAAAGTAAACGATTGGATTGGACTGCCCCGGGACTCCAGGGTGATTCACCTGCAACGTCTGGACAACATGGCCGCGAGACCGTCGTCTGGTTCCCATCCTCAGGAAGGAATGGTAGTCGTCCCTTGTTCAATGGGGACGCTCGGAGCGATTGCGTCGGGCGCCGGGACAAACCTGATTCATCGCGCGGCTGATGTCACACTCAAAGAAGGACGCAAACTCATCCTCGTTCCCCGCGAGACTCCCTATAACGCCATTCACCTTGAAAATATGCTGCGGCTGGCGCGGGCTGGAGCGCACATCATTCCCGCCAGTCCCGGGTTCTATCATCGACCGCGGAGCATCGAAGCCCTGGTCGATCACCTGGTTTATCGCATCCTTGACCATCTCGGTGTCCCACACTCGCAAGCCACCCGCTGGCAGGGTGCAACAGAGAGTCCAGCTGATCTCGCAGGCCTGAAAAAGTAACTGCCCAGTAAGATTTCATCAGTGCCGTCAATACTAAAAAACGTCCGAATCACGCTCGAGATGATCAAGATCGAGCATACGCTCTTCGCGTTGCCTTTCGCTTTCCTCGGTGCAGTGCTGGCGGCAAACGGTCTGCCGACGGGTCGACAGCTCTTTTGGATCTCCGTGGCAATGGTCGGCGCGCGGTCAACCGCAATGGCCTTTAATCGCATCGCCGACAGGGAGTATGACGCAAGGAATCCGCGCACGAGTATGCGTGCCATTCCTGCCGGACTGCTTTCGCTAAGTTTCGTCTGGGTGTTCACACTTGTATCGGCTGGCCTCTTTCTTTTTGCCTCTGCCATGCTTAACCGGCTGACACTCATTCTTGCTCCTGTGGCCCTGGCCAGTCTCGTGCTCTATTCCTTCACGAAGCGTTGGACACTCCTGTCGCATTTCGTTTTAGGCTGGTGCCTTTCGATTGCACCTGCCGGCGCCTGGATCGCCGTGCGCGGCGCC
Organism: Pyrinomonadaceae bacterium; assembly: GCA_051000815.1. Lineage (GTDB taxonomy): Bacteria > Acidobacteriota > Blastocatellia > Pyrinomonadales > Pyrinomonadaceae > PSRF01. The sequence goes on along the minus strand of JBPCNX010000044.1, from coordinate 29,037 downwards.
ATCGATAGCCCGGTGCCGCTTTTGCTCTCACTTGTGGTATTGCTTTGGACCGCCGGTTTTGACGTGCTTTATGCGTGTCAGGACTACGATTTCGATGTAGCAGCGGATCTTCATTCTATTCCCAGAAGATTTGGTATTGCACGATCGCTTTGGATCTCTCGGGCGCTGCACGCGGGAGCCTTTGCAGCGCTGATTGCGCTATACTCAACAACACAACTCGGCATGCTGGCGCTGTCCGGTGTGATCGCGACCGGAATTTTGCTGGTTTATCAGCACCGGATGGTTAAGGCCGACGACTTGAGCCGGTTGAACGCCGCGTTTTTTACTACGAATGCATTTGTCAGCGTGATTTTGTGCCTGACGTTTGGCGGGGCAGTAATCATTAGGATGTTTTCATGAACTTTTCTGACGACAAGAACCTTATTGAAATCGCTGAAAAAATCGAGCTTGGCGAGCGGCTGTCTCTCGCGGACGGTCTCGATCTATATGCAACGGACGATCTCTCCGCGCTGGGAAAATTGGCGGACAAGGTGCGGCGCGGCAAACACGGCAAAATCACATACTTCAATGTCAACCGGCATTTTAATCCCACCAACGTTTGCTATGCAGACTGCAAGTTTTGTGGCTTCTACCGGACGCCGCGGCAGGCTGACGCTTACACGCACAACATCGATGAGTCACTCCGCATTGCCGGTGAGGCTGTGCAGGAAGGCGCGACGGAGTTACATATCGTGGGCGGCCTTAACACAAAGCTGCCGTTCAGTTATTTCACAGACTTGCTGGCGGCGCTGAAACGCCAATACCCGCAACTCCATTTGAAAGCCTTTACGATGGTGGAGATTGATCACTTTGCCCACTTCTACAAACTGAGTGATGAAGTTGTGATTCAGCAATTGATCGAAGCGGGCATGGATTCCTGTCCGGGCGGTGGGGCTGAGATATTTCGTGAACCGACGCGTTCGATGATTTGCGCCCACAAATGCGACGCGGACCGCTGGCTTGAACTCTCAGCTAAGGTGCACGCGGCTGGTTTGAAAACAAATGCCACCATGCTCTACGGACACATTGAGTCGATTGAAGACCGCGTCGATCACTTTATTCGCCTGCGTGAACAGCAGGACAAGTCCCAGGGCTTTCAGTGTTTTATTCCGCTCGCCTTCTATCCTCCCGGAACCCAGCTGTCTCACCTGCCCGGTCCTTCCGGAGTTGACTCGCTCAAGACGATGGCCGTTGCGCGTCTTATGCTGGACAACTTCGAACATGTTAAAGCCTATTGGGTAATGCTGGGCCGGCGACTCGCACAAGTAGCCCTTCACTATGGCGCTAACGACACAGACGGAACAATTACCAAAGGTGGCGAGCTTTCTGAAAGTTATTCGGTGGAAACAAACAACGAGGTCAAGATGTCGAAATCGGAACTTGTAGCTTTGATTGAAGACGCCGGTTTCGAGGCCGTTGAGCGTGATACCGTCTACAATCGCGTCCAACGCGGCAATGTGAGTTTGGTCTAATAACAGCATCAAACCTTCGCTCAGTTCTCTAATTCCTTTTACTCAGGACTTTTAATAAACTATGCAACCCAAGACAGCAGTTCGGACTATTAGCGTGGCGCATTCTCCGGACTCCGATGACGCATTCATGTTTTACGGGCTCGCTACGAGCAAGCTCGACACCGGCGATATCACCTTTACCCACGTACTTAATGACATTCAAACCTTGAACGAGAAGGCGATGCGCGGAACCTACGACGTGACCGCGGTCAGTTTCCATGTCTACGCCTACATCGCCGACCAATACGCGTTGCTCCCGCACGGCGCTTCAATTGGAGACAAGTACGGACCGGTAGTGGTTTCTCGAGAGCCAGTAAAGACCGAAGAGTTATCCACCCTCAAAATAGCGGTGCCGGGAGCCTTAACAAGCGCGTTCCTTGCTCTGCGAATCTACAATCCCGATTTCGAGTACGAGGTAATCCCCTTCGACAAGATCATTGACGCAGTCGAGAGCGGGCGCTGTGATGCCGGATTGCTGATCCACGAAGGTCAACTGTTCTACGAGAAGATTGGCCTCCACAAGGTGCTTGATTTGGGTGAATGGTGGCACGAGCGAACCGGTTTGCCACTCCCTATGGGCGGCAATGCCATCCGTCGCGACCTTGGACTCAGCACGATGAGACAAGTGTCGCAATTGCTGCGTGAGAGCATTCGCTATTCACTCGACAACCGTGAAGATGCGCTTCAATACGCAATGCAATTCGCCCGCGATATGGACGTCGAGTTGGCGGATCGCTTCGTGGCGATGTGGGTGAATGACCTCACTCTTGACTACACCGAGCGGGGACGCGAGGCGGTGGCGCGTTTGCTGGCGGAAGGTTTTGAGCACGGTATCATCCCCAACCGTGTCGAGATCGAATTTGTAGAGTAGTTCGTGAGGACTGCGGGTGAACCAGTAAGAGCTGGGGTGTGCGTGACGACCCTTTTACTCCGCTCCGCCCAGAAGGAGCGGGAAAGTCGTCACGCACATCATCGGTCAAAAGGCTCAAGCTCCTCCCGAAACTTGAATTCTACGTCCCTCCCATTTAGCAACCCAGGTGCCCGGCTCTCCCAATACGTTCCCGTAAAAGGCTTACCGGAGTTAGCGACGCCGCCAATTACCGATATGAGGACTGATTTCTTATGATCGAAGGCTACCCAGTTTCCGTTGCGACCCCACCGTCTCCGCCTGGCGGGATTCGGCTCGCTCTATCCGCTGATCACGGAACCCACACCGGAGTAACCTATTTAATGACTGGCACCTTACACTACTTGCAAGGTTTTTTGCAACGAGAAAACTTGTGAATTGAGAAGTACGACTAATCGAATAGGCCAGCTCAAAGTCTTGGCAACATCGGCTAATTCCAGGGCATCTGAGGTTGGTAATCGTGGTTTATCAGCCAAGTGTTCAATCAAATATCGGTCATTAGAACCAAAATGCGCCAAATTTATTCAATCAAGTTCGCCCTGTTTCTCATAGTTTTTGCGCTTTCTCTGGTGGGAACGTCCTCGGGGTTTGCCCAGACTGGATCCTCGGGAGACAACCTGAGCCAGGCAGACATCGATCGGATCATTGCTGCATTTACCGCCAAGGAAGTTCAATTTAGAGAGGCGCTGAATCAGTATTCGTTTAAACGTGACGCGATGATTCAAAGTTTGGGTATGGGGGGCCAGGTCATTGGTGAATACCGGCGCGTCTCGTCTTTCACCTTCGACGATTCGGGAAATCGGTACGAGAAGATTAGTTTCTTTCCGATGCCTTCTTTCGGGGGTGTCACAAAAGAGGATTTGGACGATTTGGGGGGCATCAATCCTTTCGCCCTTGAGCCGTCGAAAATTGGTCGCTACACCTTCAAGTACTCCGGCAAAGAGAAAATAGATGAGTTGAACTTGTATGTGTTTGACGTGATTCCTAAGGTGGTGCCGGATCCGAAGAAGACGAAGGAGCGCCTATTCATGGGGCGGATCTGGGTGGACGATCAGGAATTGCAGATCGTTAAGACCAAGGGCAAAGGTGTGCCCGAGACCAAAATTAATAAGTTTCCGATTGTTGAGACCTATCGCGAGCAGTTTGGCGGTCGCTTCTGGTTTCCTACATATTCCTACGCCGATGAAGAGCTCATCTTCGAGAGTAGCGAGCCACTTCATATCCGGATGCAGGTGCGCTACACCGACTTCGCTCCGGCGCGCGCCGATGTAAAAGTGATTGACGTCGAGGGTGGTAGCGAGCTCCCGAATGAACAAGCGAAGCCGCCCGCAAAGCCTACGCCCAAGCCATAACCACAACCTTGATCGTTATCCCTGAATTCCAAGTTCCCGCCCCACTGCGTCGTGAACTTGCTTCACGAGTCGCTGCACGTCTTCATCTGACGAAAGACCCTCTGTAGAAACCGGCGGGAGTAATACAAGGTCTATCGCGCCCGGCTTCGAGCGGCCGGTTCCCTTGCCCATCAGCACGTCTGTGTTTTTTATGGCCACCGGCACAATCGGGACACCCGCTTCTACCGCCATGTAAAAAGCCCCCTTTTTGAAAGGAAGAAAATCTCCCCGCCTCGCCCGAGTCCCTTCAGCAAAAACACCAAACGATATTCCCGACCTAATTCTGGCGGTAGCATTCGCAACCGTCGCCCGCGCGCGCTCGCGGTTTGATCGATCAATTGCCATCACGTTTACAAACCCCATGCCGTATCCGAGAATGGGAACTTTCAGCAATTCTTTCTTGGCCAGAAGCCCAATTCGTCTTCCGGTGCAAATAAAAAGTGTCGCCGTGTCGAGGTAAGACCGGTGATTTGAGATGAAGACGTATGTCTGCCGGGGATCAAGACGCTCCTTTCCCTTAACTGAAACTTCCATGCCGCTCAATCGCAGCCAGTTTCGTGCACCGAAGAGCGCCCAGGGGTAAACGAGATTTGGTTTATCTGTGAGCCAGGACACAAGCAGCACTGGAACTCCAAAGATCACGAGCAAGGCGCCTGCTACGAAGAGCGACCACCAATAATGCAGTCGGCTTCCCGAATTGAAAGTTTGAAGTGTGTTAGACTCGACCAAAATCGGCTCCGGGGTCGTAGACACTCTCTACAACTAATTCGTGCGAAGGAAACTCAGTATCATTAGGCGTCGGATGCGAATCGTCTGTCTTGCTGCTCTGTTGACTCTCTCGTTCTCGCTCCCGCTTCGCGCGCAGAGATCACAACGAACGCCCGGCAGAATTGCCTTGCCGACGCCGCAATCACTACTTGGATTCACGCCGGGAGATGATCGAACCATCGCCGATTGGCGACAGATTACAGACTATTTCGCGCGATTGGACAAGGCCTCCGATCGCGTTTCAGTCCGCGAAATCGGTCAATCGACCTTGCGACGTCCAATCGTCGCCGCTTTCATCAGCTCACGCGAAAACATCCTCGCTCTTAATAAATACCGGGCAATCCAAAACAAACTCGCCGACCCCCGCCCAGTAAAGACGGCAGCTGAACGCGATTCTTTGATTAACCGAGGAAAGGTTGTGGTCGCAATTTCATGCTCGATTCACTCGACAGAAATCGTCGCTTCCCAAATGTCGATGCAACTTGCCTACGAGTTGGCAGCCGCACAGGATTTGGCCACGCGCGAAATCCTCGAGAATACGATTCTGATACTGATTCCCTCACCAAACCCCGACGGTATCGACATCGTCGCTAACTGGTATCGCAAGACTCTCGGTACCGAGCACGAAGGAAAGGAACCGCCCGAGCTATACCACCACTACGCCGGCCACGACGACAATCGTGATTGGTTCATGCTGAACTTGAAAGAGACGCAGGCGATCTCCCGCCTGTTTTGGCAGGAATGGTTTCCACAGATTGTCTACGACATTCACCAGCAGGGACCCAATGGCTCAAGGTTCTTCATTCCACCTTTCTACGATCCACCTAATCCTAATATTCCGCCCCTGCTGTTAAGGCAAGTTGGTCTACTGGGGCACAAGATGGCTGCCGATCTGCAAGCTGCCGGAGTCAAAGGTGTGATCACGAATTCTACTTACGATACCTGGTGGCACGGTGGCTTTCGTACCGCGCCTTATTATCACAACTCAATCGGAATCCTTTCGGAAGCTGCCAGTGCCAAGCTAATGACTCCCACGATCGTGACGCGCGATCAATTGCAACGGGCTTCTACGCGCGGGATGCGTAACGCTTTGGAAAGCGCTACAAACTTTCCCGAACCCTGGTTGGGTGGCGAATGGCGTCCGCGAGACATCATGCATATGGAAATGGTGGCGTCGCGCGCGTTGCTTTCTCTGGCGGCCAGGTTTCGCTCCGACTACTTGAGGAACTTCTATGAACTAGGACGGGCAGCCACGATGGCCGGCACTCCAAACGATCCTCTTGCCTACTTGATTCCTGCGGGCCAGGGTCGCGACGAAGCAGTAGCCAAACTACTCGCTGCGTTACTCACTCAGGGAGTTGAAGTCTATCATCTTGATCGTGAGCTGCATGCGTCTTTTGGCCCGCACGTTTTGCAGCGAACAAATTCCAGCAAGGAGAAGCTGGGCACCTATCGCAGCATCATGAATCATACAGCCGGCATGCACGAGGTGCCTCTTGGCAGTTACATCATCTTTCTTAATCAACCGCAACGGCAAAATGTGCTCACACTTTTTGAACCTCAGATCTATCCCAATCGGATCGACGCGCTGGGTGAAGCTGAACGCCCATACGATGTAGCTGGCTGGACTCTGCCGATGCAAATGGGAGTGGAGGCACCGGGTGTGATGGCGATACAGGAAGTCCCTGCTGAAAGACGTCTGACACTGATACGCGATCCCACCGAGATTCGCAGGGATCTCGCGCTGCCGCTCGCAACCGGCAACACGTCGCCGATCGCTAACCCGCTGCGGGCGCCGGTGCGAATTGCGCTGTATAAACCCTGGACTGAAAATATGGACGAAGGGTGGACGCGCTTTGTCTTTGACAGCTTCAACATTCCGTTTAGCTCACTGACGGACAGCGGCATGAGACAAGAAGATCTTTCAAAGAAGTACGATGTCATCCTTCTCGCGTCGCAAAACGCGCGCGTGATTATCGACGGCAATGCGGTTAACAGTTATCCGGAGGAATTTACCGGGGGCATTTCTCCGGCGGGTGTCACCAGACTAAAAGACTATGTGGTCGCAGGCGGCACGCTTATTTGCTTTGACGCCTCCTGCGAATTACCAATCAGGCAATTCAACCTTCCGTTGCGCAATGTCCTGGAGGGCTTAAAGTCATCCGAGTTTTATTGTCCGGGATCCATCGTCGCCCTCGATGTGGAAACCTCTCAACCATTGGCGCGAGGACTCTCTGCAAACACGGATGCCTATTTCATCAACAGCTCCGCCTTCGAGGCCTCTGACGCGAGCGTGAGGGTTATCGCCCGTTATGCGAAGGAGAATGTGCTGCGTTCAGGATGGCTATTAGGCGAATCCAGATTGAGAGGAAAAATCGCGCTGGCTGAAGTGCAAATGGGGAAGGGGCGGGTCGTTCTGTTCGGGTTTCGGCCTCAGCATCGCGGTCAGACATGGGGCACATTCCCGTTTATTTGGAACGCGCTGTCGCTGCGTTCGAATTGACCTGATATTGGGAACTTCGAAAAGAGCCTAAGTTTTCGGTGGAATTGTGAATTTTGTCTACTTGCTATCTGGCATTCAGAGGACTATCGTTCCTTCAGCACGCGTCTCGCTCCCTTACCCTTTTGGCTGGCGCGACAAGCATCCATTTCTGTGTCGGAGCATCCAATGTTGTTGCCGCTGTGGACGCTGCCAACACTAAGGAGCCTAAACCCAATGAAAAAGACTTTCGCCTATTTGGTGCTCCTCTCCCTAATCGCCCTGCCCGTGCTGTCTGGGTACTCGCAATCCCGTCCGCGACGTGTGGGGCAGTCTGCACCGACAGTCAATAATGGCACACCACAAGCTGCACCCAACACTACGTCACCCGCCCGCCCTCCTGTTCTCGGCGGCGCCAACACTTCCAAGGGACAACAATCCGGCAATCAGGTTCCTAAGCCGACAAATGACGGTCCGGAAGAAGTAGATGCAGGCGATGTCATTCGCGTTGATACAACGCTTGTAACTCTGCCGGTAAGCGTCTCGGATCGCGATGGTCGCTATATTTCGAACCTGACCAAAACCGACTTTCGTCTTTGGGAAGACGGAGTCGAACAGCAAGTCGCGTTTTTCTCTTCAGTCGACAAGCCGTTTTCTGTAGTTCTACTTCTCGACACAAGCGGCTCTACTCGTTTTAGAATCGACGAGATTCAGGACGCGGCAACCGCTTTTGTAAATCAATTGCGCCCGGACGATCGAGTGATGGTTATGTCGTTTGATGATGACATCAGGGTCTTGACCGAGTTCACAAGCGATCGCTACCGCATGCGCGATGCCATTCGCCGCACCCGCACGGGAAACGGCACGAAGCTGTACGACGCAGTTGACCTGGTAATCAATCAGCGGCTAAATCAGATCCAGGGACGAAAGGCTGTGGTTCTTTTCACGGATGGCGTGGACACAACCAGTAACCGGGCGTCGTATGCCAGCAATGTGCGCGATGCCGAAGAGCTGGACGCTCTCATCTATCCGGTGCAATACGACACCTTCAGCGATGTTAACAGCGGGGGCGGCTCAAACTGGCCGGGCACTCAGCGTCTTCCCACGTCCCCAATCGATATCCTGATTGGAATTCTCGGCGGTCGTCGCGGGCGCTCCGGGCCAATTGGCGGCGGTGGTGGTGGCGGCGGTGTTGGCGGAAGCCGCGGCGATTATGAACGTGCGAATCGTTACCTGCGAGACCTGGCAGAGAAAACGGGAGCTCGGCAATTTCGAGCCAACAGTCTTAGTAACCTTACCTCTGCGTTCGCCAGTGTGGCCGAAGAGCTGCGACGTCAATATAGCCTTGGCTACTATCCGATCCGTCCTCCCCAACCCGGAGAACGCCGAGGCGTTCGCGTGCGGGTTAACCAACCCAATCTCGCTGTTCGCTCGCGCGACAGTTATGTCTTTGGCAAGGATGGCGTTGCCACCACACAGAATACGGCGCAAGCGCCAGTGTTGCGCAAAAAGCTCACGAGCGATGAACGCCTGATGAATCGCTGAACAGCGACTAAACCAACGGATAACAACGGACGGCAGAGGCTGCTGAATGCTTCTACCGTCCGTTGTTCTTTCTTTGGCTTGTCCGCTCGTTTCCTGAGTTTGAGGGTTGTAAACCCACTCCGTTTTCCGCTGTTCGCCGGCCGCTGAGTTCTGTTAACAATCAACCTTCAAAACGCCGGAAACGTCACCGTCAAAACTGCTCCCTGCCCATCTTCCCGATTCTCGGCCCGCACCGAGCCGCCGTGAAGCTCAACGAGATGACGCGTTATCGCCAAACCCAGCCCCAGGCCGCCATGCCGTCTCGTGCTCGAACTGTCTGCCTGGCTGAATCTCTCAAAAATGTGAGGCAAGAATTCCGGAGGAATTCCCGCACCGCTATCGACAACCTTGAGTTCCGCGTGACCTTGCCGCCTCGTCACACAAATCTCGACCACCCCGCCCGGCGTTGTAAATTTGACCGCATTTGAAAGCAGATTCCAGGTTATTTGCTGGAGTCGCGCCGCGTCGCCGCTAACCAGTAGTTCGGGAGAGTCAAACTGGGTTTTGATGACAATATCTTTTGCTTCGGCCGCGGGGCGCACAACATCTATCGCTGCTCGAATCACCGGAACCAGATCCAGCGGCACCAACCCGATCCGCAGTTTTCCGGTAATAATTCTGGAAACGTCGAGCATGTCCTCAATGATTTGCTTCTGTGCCCATGCGTTTCGCTCAATGACTTCAAAAGCATGCGCCAGGTTTTCGGAATCGAGTTGGCCTGAGCGCAGCAGCCGCGCCCAACCTACGATCGCATTCAAGGGTGTGCGAAGTTCGTGAGAAACGGTGGCGAGAAATTCGTCTTTCAACCGATTTGCTTGTTCTGCGTGGGCGCGGGCTTCCTGCTCAGCCAGCAGTAATTCACCACGCTCCTCTTGGGCCTTCACAGTTGCAGTGATGTCCATAGTGACACCGCGCATGCCGACCGGGTTTCCCTGCTCGTCGGAAACAACCACCGACTGAGTCTCAACCCAGATTTCGCGTCCGTCTTTTGCCAGCCAACGAAAGCGATTGATACCCGTTCCACCCGAAGCAAAGGTTCGCGTCGCGGCGCGGCCGGCCGCCTCGCGATCTTCTTCGTGAACGATTGTTCGCCAGAAATTTGGCGTAGAGAGCCACTCCTCAACACTATAGCCCAGCATTTTCTCAACATAACTGCTGACGAAATCGATCCGTTGGGTGGCGGCCTCAGGTTCACCCCAAGCTTCCCAAACCACTCCCGGAACGTGGGCCACAATGTCCTCAACACGCTTACGGTGAACTTGAACCTGAGCAGTAAGCGCCAGTTTCTCCGCTTCGGTTTCGGCCCTTTCCCGCATCACCGCGTACAGCAAATATGTCAGCAGCGCTGCCGTCCCTATGAAAATTTGCAGCAACAACAACGACTCATTTGGTCCTCCGTGAATAAATGAGCCGTAACCTCGTGAGGTTCCCCACACCGCCACGCCCGACAACAAAAGGGTGGCTGCCGTCGTCGTCCGCTGTCCCAATCTTAATGCCGCCCAAACCAGGAAGGGCAGGCAAATATGAGCAATCGGGTATCGTTTGTCGCTTCCGGGAATCCAGCCTCCGAAGGCGACCATCGAAACCAGGAATAACAGGATCAGGAGGATGCCGGTCTCAATCAGGAATGCCGACGACAATGGGCGTCTTGAACGAGCTTTCCATGCAAGAAGGGCGGGAGCAACAATCAACGCGCCAAAACCGTCTCCCAACCACCACGTCAACCAAAGCTGGCCGAAATCGCTCCATTGTGCTTCGCCGCCGATGCACAGACTCAGATTGCCGATAGTCGCACTGACAATCGGGCTGATCACCACCGCAAACAAAACAAAAATGAGAACGCTGCGAATGGAACTGAGCGATTTGTCGAAGGCCGACTTTCGGGTTAGCAAATGGAATGCGGTCAGAGCTTCGAGTGTATTGCCGACCGCGATGCCTGCAGCTACAGGGGTCGAGACATCGGTCCAAAGATTTGCGACAAATGCCCCAAGGGCAATTGCCGGCCAAAGCCTGCGACCGAAAATTAACAGAGCACCGATCGCGATTCCGGTAGGTGGCCAGACAGGAGAAACATTTGTATGAACGGAAGCGAGCGAAAGTCCCAGGTCGGCGGCGAGGATGTAGGCAAGCGAGACAATGCCGACCAAACCCAAGTAGCGCCAGGATCCTAATCTCATTTCATGCTAACGAAGGCCAATGCGAAAGAGTGCCCTCAGGGAAATGCTGCCAGATGTAGGAAGAACTACCGTCGAAGTGTGGAAACTCACTGATGAAGGAAAGCGAGCCGCCCAGGTTAAGCGGCCCGCCGTACCGTCCTGCTAACCCTTGTTCGTTGGGTCTAAGATAGTCAGCTATTGTGCGGATTCTGTGTCACGAAAGACACGTCTTTTAAGTCGCAGGGCGACTGGGGGCGAAGTGAAGAATTCTCGATCGGGGCTAATTCCTCCGCTGAACCTTAGGGCGTAGATCGAAAGTACACAAGCGGTTCATTTCCTGCTCGATATCAGTTAGTTGGGTGTAACCAAAAAACCCTGTTAGGAGTTTTAGCGAAAAGATGCCACGCATTGGATCGGCCACGTACGTTTCTGATCTGGTTGACGCTACGTTAGACATTTTGATTGACGGTGAAACAGGCATTTTGGCACTTAGCTAATTCAGGAGCTGTACGTAGGCTGAATTGGTACGAATGATTGCAGATAGCCGGTTATAATATTCGAGCCATTTAGAGCCTTCCGGCCGACTCTCTTGGTTTTATAGCCGCAAGGCCGGCGCTCAGTGTCTTAGCTAGTGAACGCGCAAGCTTATTATCGTCGCTTGACCACGCCCTGAATCCTTACTTTCAGGAAGTGAGCTGCACCGGGTTGCAGGCAGGCAGAGTCGTGTCGGCAAGCGTTGAGGCGGAGTCATGCATGTACTTGTAACGGGTGGGGCCGGATACATCGGCAGCGTCGTGGTCGAGGAATTATTGCGTGCAGGCCATGACGTGACGGTCTACGACAATCTTTCGAAGGGACACCGGGCCAGCGTGACCCCTGGGGCGGAGTTCATTCAGGCCGATTTATTCGACAGTGAGAGGTTGAAGACCGCCTTGAGGCAGCGCCAGATCGAGGCCGTGATTCATATGGCAGCAGCCTCTCTCGTCGGGGAATCTGTGACCCATCCCACAAGCTATTACCAGAATAATGTCGTGGTGGGCCTTTCTTTGCTCGACGCTATGCGCGACGTAGGAGTAAATCGTCTTGTCTTCTCATCAACCGCTGCGGTGTATGGAGAGCCCGCTCGGCAACCTATTCAAGAAACAGACCCGACCAAACCTACCAATCCTTACGGGGAGACAAAACTGGCTTTTGAACAAGCACTCCGGTGGTACAGCGAGGCTTACGATCTTCGCTACGCATCCCTCCGCTACTTCAATGCAGCAGGCGCCACGTCAAGGTGTGGCGAATGGCATTCTCCGGAATCTCATCTGATTCCGATCGTCTTACAAGTTGCGGCAGGCGTAAGACCGTTTCTGGAAGTTTATGGGGATGACTATCGTACGCGTGATGGAACGTGTGTTCGGGATTACATTCACGTTGTAGATCTTGCGCACGCTCACATTCTCGCGCTGCAGATTTCAGACAATGCAATCTTCAATTTGGGATGCGGTGAGGGATTCTCTGTTAAGGAGGTAATCAATTGCGCAGAGCGAATCACCGGACGATCAATTCCACTTAAAGTTACTGCGCGTCGTAACGGGGATCCTGCTGTTCTCATTGCCAGTTCGGAAAAGATCCAGCGAGAGCTCGGATGGTCACCTCAATACCATGAACTTGAAACGATTATTGGGTCGACCTGGGAATGGTTGAAAAGCCACCCCACCGGGTACGAAAACACGAAAGCTTTGGACGTCGAGTAATCGCGAGCATCGCTAGAAGGAAAAAGAACAAGGGGAACGAAGGATTATGAACTCAAAGAGAGCGCCGTATTATTCTTTACCCATGGACGCGAACTCGTGGTACTGGACAAACTTCAGCACAGAATTCCGAAGTTTCAGCACACACTCGGCATCGACTTCAATTGGACGATTCCCATCAATGAGTTGTCTCTGGGGTTGAAAAGAAAAAAAGCGGTGGCAAGCGCCACCGCTATTGTTGCTGTCGCGACATTGCCCTTGCTTAAAGCATGCCGGCGCGAGCTTTCTTTGCTCGAGCTGCGCCAATGGCAGTCTTCACATCCTTTTCCTCTTCCGGCGGCGGGAGCACCGCAGGCATTCCCAACGACTCGATCCAAAGTTCACGGGTCCAGCCCTGCGTGTGATAGAGGTGCTCGTCCTCTTCCTCTTCAACTTCGCCCACCGCTTCTTTGAGCGCCCGGCCTTCGTCGCCGGTCATTTTTTTTGCAGCTTCTCCCAAAAGCTCCCAATTGAGATGATCTTTAGTTTCCGCGTGTACCACGCATTCGGCAGCAACGAGCTGTGCAGCCGCGGGTTCGCCGGCCTGCAAAGCCATCTCCATTGCTGTCACGAGCGACTGTCCGATGTGCCGCACAATCTGCCTGCCTGGTGTCTCAGCTTCCGGATCAAGACCCAGAGTGGTCACGAGGTCCTGTATGATCTCGACATGCCTTTCCGTTTGTTCGAGGTATTCCTCCCACTCTTCGCGCAGTTCTTCGTTCACAGCGCACTTGAGCGCTGTCGTGTAAACCTGAACCCCGCCCCTTTCGGTTTCCAGTGCTTGATACAAGAGCTCATCCAGCTGTTTGCGTTTCATCACTTCCCTCCTTGCTATTTTGAACTAAGTTGAATTCAAGCATCACTTGGTTTCGTTCAGCCCCACCCTTGCCGAGCGGTCCAGCAATGTCACCAACGATGACCCCGACCTTTATCAGTACGTTAACGAACGATGGCCTAAACTCTTTCAGAGATTTTCCTCTTTCAAGTCTGGTCACGAAGCCGTGAAAAATCCTAGTCTGTGCCTTTGGAGCCAGCAAGTGCCAGACCAATAGCTGAAAACGATCTTGCAATAAGGTTTGAATCGGGTTGCGAGTTAGAGCGATCGAGGTTTAGACCGAAAGAGGTTCTGCGTTCTCAGTCGTTCCTGTAACGTTATTACTGAATGGCACCGCTCTTGCGGAAACTTACATGGCGGCTAATTTGATGCGACAAGTGTTTTGAAACCGAGGTGCATAGCAACCAAACCGTATCGGACAAATACACGAGCGAGAAAGCAATCATGAGTGAACAACAATCACAAAAGCACGGTGTCAGGTCGGCAGCGAAGGAGACGGCCGCTCGCGATGCTTATGACCCTATACTCCCGCCAAACCTGTAGGGGGAGCATTGTGCAACCAGCACTCCGTCCGACAAACCGATGAAGACCTGTCTTTTGAGATTAACGACAAGAACGCAGGAAGAATAAAGGAACGAGCTAATAAATAAACCCGACGAATCCCGCAACTTCCGAGGAGGAGATTTCATGCCAGCAGAAGCAAAAGTCACAACCGATCACGAGGAGATTCGCAATTGGGTGGAGGAACGCGGAGGTCGTCCCGCTCGAGTGAAGGGCACAGCCAAGGGCAAGAGTTCCGGGCTTCTGAGGATCGACTACCCCGGGTTCTCCGGCGAGGACACTCTCGAGACGATAGACTGGGAAGAATTCTTCACGGCGTTTGAAGAAAACAATCTGGCCTTTCTTTATCAGGAGGAAACTAAAGGCGGAAAAGAGAGCCGCTTCTCAAAATTAATTGATCGCGATTCTGCGGAAGAAAAATCAAAGGCCGCCAGTTCATGAGTGCGGCGAGTGGTAAACCGTTACCATGGTGGCTACAGGGCGACAGTGAGTCCTGTCCTGACTGTAGCCACCTATACGCGCATCGTACGGAAATCTACTGCGAGGATTGCGATGGTCCGGTCTGTGCTGTGTGTGTGCAACGGACCGTCACTCTGGAATTGATTTGTCCTGGGTGCTCCCACGCACGACCGCTGGATACTGAGGTGTCATAAGTCATGGCCGCTCGGTCAATTTGGAAGGGAGTTTTGAAAGTTGGCTCGGCTAAGGTTCGGTAAAACTGTATTCCGCCGTCGCCGATCGAACGGTGCGTTTTCACATTCTCGACGATCGCGACCAAATGAGAATCAAGCAACATATGGTGAACCCTGAGTCGGGCGACGAAGTCGGGAACGAAGAAATTCAAAAAGGCTACGAACTTGAACCAGGCAGGTTTGTAATTCTTACTGAAGATGAACTGAAAAGTCTGGAGCCTGAACCCTCCCGCGAGATTGAGATTTCAGAATTCGTACCTCCCGACCAGATCAGTCAACAGTGGTATGAACGACCCTACTATCTCGGACCGGATGGAGATCAAAAAGCATATTTCGCGTTCGCCGAAGCGTTAAAGAAACGTGAGCTTGAAGGTGTGGCGCATTGGGTGATGCGCAATAAGCCTTATGTTGGAGCACTCCGCGCGGAGGGTGACTACCTGATGCTTGTCACTCTCCGCAACGCGCAGCAAGTTATTTCGGCACGAGATCTCTTAAAGCCGGCAGGACCCGCCCCCACCCAGAAGGAACTAAGCATGGCGAAGCATCTCGTCTCCCTAATGCAGGGCGAGTTTAATCCCGCGGATTTCAAGGATGAATATCGCGAAGGCGTGATGGAGTTCATCGAACGAAAAGCCAAAGGACACGCTCCAAGGCTCCGCGCAGTTAAGGCCAGACGAAAGGCCGGATCGCTCGATAGTGTGCTGGCAAAGAGTCTCGAAGTTTTGAAGAAGGAGAAACGCGCTGCCTAAGAAAGCCCGCAAAACTGAAGCACCAGACGAAGAGCAATCGGGCGGACGCCCTTTCTGGTCCGGAACGTTGACCTTTGGTCTGGTGAGTGTACCGGTAAACCTCTTTCCGGCCACTCGCACGAATCGCACAGCCCTAAGAATGCTGGGCCCGGACGGTCAGCCGCTCGCGCGCAAGTACTATTCTCAGAAAACGGAACGCGATCTCGATGCTGATGAGATCGTTCGCGGTTATGAGATCAAAAAGGACAAGTATGTAATCGTAACTGACGAAGAACTCGAACGTCTTGCACCGGAGAAGACCCGGGATATTGACCTGAAGTTGTTCGTCCCGGAAGAGTCAATTCCGGCAATCTACTTTGAGCGCGGATACTTTTTAACGCCCGCGGCCAATTCGCAAAAGGCCTACAAGTTGTTGGCGGAGACCATGAAGAAGGGCGGCCAGGCGGGAGTTGCCACCTTCGTCATGCGTGGGAAGGAGTATTTGGTAGCCATCTTTTCCGATAACGGAATTCTGCGCGCCGAGACGATGCGGTTCGCTGACGAGCTTCGTTCTCCCCAGGATGTTGACCTCCCAAAGAAGGCAAAAGTACCTGCGGCGAGCGTACGCAAATTTGAAAAGCTAATCAGTGCGCGTGCGAAGAAGCAATTCTCGACAGCTAAACTTGAAGACGAGCAGGCCGAGAAACTTCTGAAGCTTGTGAAGAAGAAGAAATCTAATCGCAAGAACATCGTCGAGGTTGACGTTGAAGACGAAACACCCGCGGAAGGAAAGGTTATAGATCTGGTGGCGGTGTTAAAGAGAAGCCTGGCCGGCAAAAGCAAATGAGCAATTCCCTTGCGGAGGTCAACGATCGAAGCGAATTCAGCATTTTGTGAGAGCCTCGTACTCCGCTTTGACAACCGCGTAACACTCGCAGGAAGCTAACTCACGTGCGGCTCGATTCATGATACTCACTCGCCCGCGAGTGTAATCAATGATACCAGCCTCACGAAGACCATTCGCAGCCACACTTACTCCAGCCCGGCGTGTTCCCAACATTCGGGCCAGGAATTCATGCGTTAAGACAAATTCATCCTTTCGCAGACGGTCATGTGTAAGCAAGAGCCAGCGGGCTAGTCTCTGATTCAAATCATGAGCGCGGTTGCAGGCCTGAGTTTTGTACGTTGACGTACGGACAAGTAGGAGCTATGGTTCCCGCGTGCAATAAACAAGTAGGGTAGCTGGCTGTTCACATCCCCGACCCGTTAGGAACAAACACGTGAAAGCCCAGCCAATTCTCAACCGCAGAACTTGAAAGCGACCTTTCCGGTAGCAGGAAATCCCTGGAGCCCACACAAGTTACCGCCAGCGACACGAGTGCAGTGGTCATGCCACAGAACCCCCGGATTCTCTTTATTGAAGACCACGAAGACACGCGTGATCTTATTACTTTGGTGCTGGAGCACGAGAAGTACCAGGTAACTTCCGCCGGTACACTTGAGGGTGCGTTAAAGGCTGCAGCCGCCAGGAAGTTTGACCTCTTTTTATTGGATACCTGCCTACCCGACGGATCAGGTTTCGAACTCTGCGAGCGACTTCGAGAGTTTGATTCGGCGACGCCCGTCCTCTTTTACTCCGGCGCCGCCTACGACTCGGACAAACTGAAGGCAATCAGAGCGGGCGCGCAGGGTTATCTGGTAAAGCCTTGCTCGTTTGCGGAACTACTTCAGACCGTGGCTACTCTAATCGTTCACGTTCGGCGGCCACATCTTGTAAAGCAATACATTAAGAAACCAAAGCAGCGCGATTGTTATCAGAGTTAGTACCAGCCAGAACTT
This sequence comes from Pyrinomonadaceae bacterium, assembly GCA_051000815.1. Lineage (GTDB taxonomy): Bacteria > Acidobacteriota > Blastocatellia > Pyrinomonadales > Pyrinomonadaceae > PSRF01. The sequence goes on along the minus strand of JBPCNX010000044.1, from coordinate 11,769 downwards.
CCAGTAAGCGTTGAAGGTTTGCCGCCACGCAGGATCAATTGCGTGAGCGACATTCACGTTGAGAGCGGCGGAAGTGATTAGTCGCGAGAGAAGTTGAATTGCGAAGTACCAGGCTAACGCGTAAATCCACGAGCTACGATCCATTCGCACCCGCCGCAGAGCGATCATGCCCACCGCCATTCCGCCGACATGTGCGAGCGTGGAAGAAAGAAAGATTCCCCAGGAAAGCACGACATACACAAACCAGACTGCTAATCCGGGAATCATCCAGATTACGGCGACACGGATTAGACGAGGCCGGTTAATGAAGAGCCCGATCGCCAGCAGCAGGTTACCGATATTGCACATCCAGAGAACGTGACCGAGTTCGTTTATCCTCCAGTAGTGGAAAGCCTGCAAGAAGAAAAACACCAGCGGCAGCAAACCCAGCAGGCGAAAGCGAGTGTCGCGACTTAGTGGTCTGCTCTCAAGCTTCTCGTTGGTGACAGGAACATCCATAAGTACGAATTCCAAAAATCAAGTTTAACGAATGTGACTCTCGCGCTATTCGCGTTTTCAATTTAGAATAGCATCCGCATATCGCAATCTTGAAGAGACTGAAAGAACGGGCTTAAGACTATGCCGTCAGTTGCCGACCTGCTAACGAAATCCATACCAGAGCTAAAGAACATCTTTATCGATCACGGCCGGCGCGTACCACAGGGACTCGTCGAGGCGCTCGAGAACGACTCACGGCACGGTGCACATCAGCTCGCAAAAAGAATTCGTGAACGTCGGCGCAGTAATCGGGCGGAGGGTCAGCGCCTTCATTCCTTGTTGCGCTTTGAAATTGAACTATGGAACGACGGCTACACACTCATCGCCGGTGTCGATGAAGCGGGTATGGCGCCCCTCGCAGGGCCAGTGGTCGCGGGAGCTGTGATTCTGCCTCAGCATTACAAACTTCGTGGCCTAAACGACTCGAAAAAAATTCTGGATGCTGAAATCCGTGAGCAGATGGCCCACATAATTAAGCGAGATGCGATCTGCTGGTCGTTTGGCTTCGCCGAAGTGGAAGAGATCGACCAGATCAACATTTATCACGCCGGATTGCTTGCAATGCAGCGCGCGTTTCAAGGTTTGAGTTGTTTGCCTGATTTTGTTTTGGTCGACGCCCGCCGCATTCCTAATTGCCCTGCCCCGCAGCGCGGCATCATCCGCGGCGACGCGCTATCCGCGAGTATCGCGGCAGCCTCGATTATCGCCAAGACCACTCGCGACGCCCACATGATGGAATTGGATAGGATGTACGCGGGTTACGGCTTTGCCTCTCATAAGGGTTATCCGACACCTGAGCACTGTCGGGCCTTAAAGGAATTGGGAGCCTTGCCGATTCACCGCCGAAGTTTTGCCCGCGTTCGCGAGGTACTTGGTCTCGATCCGATTCAAAATGAATTATTCACTGATTCAAATGACTTGCCGGCTGAGACTAATGAAGCTGAAGAGGTGTTGGTGGCTCACGCCCCTTAGGACACGCCAGAATTTCGCGACAGGAGTTGAGGAATCACTTTAGGTAATTTAAATGGCGCTCATTGAGTACAAGAAGAAACGGAAGTTCGATAAGACCCCTGAACCAAGTCCCGAAGAGAAGCGGACAAAGACGGGTCGAATGTTTGTGATTCAAAAGCATCGCGCCACTGCTTTGCACTATGACTTTCGTTTGGAGGCTGACGGTGTGCTTAAGTCCTGGGCAGTTCCAAAAGGGCCTTCGCTGGATCCGACGGTCAAGAGACTGGCGATGCAGGTGGAAGATCACCCAGTCGACTACGCGAAGTTTGAGGGAGTAATCCCGGAAGGTGAATACGGTGGTGGGACGGTGATGGTCTGGGACTACGGCACCTACAAATCGGAGAACACTGACAACGTGGCGGAGGCGATTCGTAAGGGCGAGTTAAAGTTTTCCCTTAACGGCAAGAAACTAAAAGGGTCGTGGGTATTGGTGCGAACCAGAGACCGACAGTGGCTGCTGATGAAGCATCGCGACTACTACACGACGGAAGAGGAAGTGACTGAACTGGCGCCTGTCTCGATTCTCACTCGGCGCAGCCTGGCGGAAATCGCTGAAGACGAGGGCGGAAACGTCAAGAAGGCAGCGACCGGTGATCCGAAGAAGATTCCGCCACGCACGGGGGTAAAGCGCCGGAAGAAGAGTGCCAGGCAAAAGGTCTGGCACAGCAATAAGAAGTAGATTACCTACCTCCCAAAGCGGTCACTGCTCTCTCCATCGCAGGGTATCAGCTAAAGAGTCCCTCATAAGAAAGCCTTCCCTCAACAATTCTCGCTGCGCCTGTATAGGGATGAACTTCGGTGCGCTTCTCATCGGCGATATGAGTGACCTCTACGCCCAGGACCTTCAGATAATCTGATATTAGGCTGCGATGACAGCGCCACCACAACGCTTCGGCGCACATAACGGTTGTTCGCTGGAGCGCGGAAAGCTGTAGTAGTTCCTCAATTCCTTTCTTAAAGTCGGCGCTTTCCATGTGATCCGCATAGGCCCTGAACGACGCATTTTGCCACGCCGTATTCCGCGACTCAGGGTTCGGCTTTCGCCTGCCGCCAAGGGATGGGAAGTGGAAGTAATGGATGTTCGACATTGTGAGCAGCTGCGACAATTGCTCCTTATTGAAATGCGGATACCGGCGGGAACCCGGGAAACTTCGAACATCAATCAGAGCTCCAATCGCATGCGACTTAAGAATCCGGGCGAACTCCTCTGCAGGGCGGGTCGAATGACCAATCGTCCAAATCGTTGCCGATGATTTGATTAAGTCAGGCAAGAGAGCTTAGTCGATGAGCATTCGTGTTCGGCGTGGTCTTCAGTCTTTGGTTTTTGGCCTTTGGTCTTTGCCTTTGGCCTTTCAGAAATACTCCCGGCCGTGAGGCTGATGATTCAATTCAGGGGTACTTCACAAAGACCAAAGGCCGAAGACCAAAGGCCAATCTTTATTAAGAACATCAACTGTCTGTTTGCCGACCCCTGAAGTCTTACGTCAATATCTCCATCGCTCGCTGTACTCAGCCACAGCGATGACCCCACCCCTCAGACTTCACCTAACGTTCAAGACCTTGGAGTGCGGCAACCTGGTGCCGCTTTCAAAGCGTTGACAGGTCAGCGCAATCCAAACTGAACCAAACAGACCTTAAAGATAAACTTCAAGTTTGAATCGCCCTCGCTTTTCGAGCAGTGGCTTCCAGAGGTCTCCAAGTCGTTTCACTCGTGCGGGCACATTGTCGATACGGAAGTCTTCAATTTTCACACCGCGTTCCAACTCGCTCCACTTCACCGGCGTGGAGACTGACGCTTCCGGTCGCGGTCTCACGGAGTAGATCGACGCGAGCGTCCTTCCCCAGGCGTTTTGGTTGTAGTCGACGAGTACTCTTCCCTTTGGCCGCTTGGCCACGACATACACCGTAGTCAGCAACTTCTCATCCTGCGCCGTAACCGCTTGTGAGAATTCCTTGGCAAAGGTCCACACCTGCTTCTGCGTCGGTCCGCGAACGATCGGCACGTAAACGTGAATGCCCTTTGATCCGGTGGTCTTCGCGTAACAGGGAATCTTCAACGACTCGAGCGCTTGCCTGATCAAAAGAGCCGCATCAACAACCTTCTCGAAGCTCGCACCGGGTACTGGATCCAGATCAAAGTGGACATAATCCGGGCGATCCACGTCATCACAGCGCGCGTACCATTGATTTAAGTCAATGCAGCCGAGGTTGATCACCCATAGAAGCGAAGCGAGGTCCTGAATCATCGGAAAGTCGATAACATTTCCCGACGAATGCTCAATGCTGCAGAGTTCAATCCAGTCTGGACGAGGATCTGGCGCCCGTTTCATGAAGAAGAAGTCGCCCGCCGCGCCGTTGGGATAGCGCTTCATCACCATTGCCCTGTCGGCCAGGTGTGACAGAAGAACCGGAGCCACGTCTGCGTAGTATTGAATTAAGTCTCGCTTGGTGATACCGAGATCCGGCCAGAAAAGCTTTTTCAGGTTGGTAAGTTTTACGACCCGACCATCCAATTCGAGTTCCAGTCCAACTGCATCCCTGGGTAGCTTGACCGAAGTGATGGGCTTTCGCGGGGAACTTCGTGGAGTCTTTGATGCGTGAATCTTTGCAGGATGATAGTCGGTAGTCGGGAGCTTCGTCTTGGGCATGCTTAAAGTAGAACCTCAGCTGTGGAGGGTCGAGATAACCGGAGAATGAAAATTACGCCCTCAGAGGAGGGGTGGACGCGGGAGATAAAGGAGCCCTTGCTGCTAAAGTAAAGCCTTAAATTAAGTCTCCGCTTCTGATTCCTTGATGACTTCCTCGAGTTGCTTCTCGATCGCTTGCAGTCCCTTCAGCAGGCCCTCGCGATGCGCCGGGTGTTTGGAACGCTCAAGTTGCTCTAACGTTCTTGACCGCGAGAGCTTCAACGACTCGAGCCGCTGCATTCGCGTTCGCTGTTCCGACGTGAGCCTCGGGCCGCGCTCAGCCTTCGCGAGTCGCTGACTCCATTCTTCCATCTGGTCTTCGTAAGATTTTCCCCAGCCAATGGCCACGCTTCCCTCCCCTCGTCATTGAACTTCAAACGATGGTGCCGTCCCTGATTACAGCGTTTTTCGGCACGATGATGATCCCCTCGCGAATGAAATAGGAACCAGCTTCACCGTCCTCGTTCAGCACGCCCGCCTCATTCAGCAAACGCGCGTTGCTCCCGATTCTGGCGTTCTTATCAATGATCGCCCGCTTGATAATCGAACCCTCGCCGATCCCCACGCGCGGAGTGCCACTTATGAGGTCGCGCTGCATTTCTTCGATTGTCTGGTAATAGTCTGCGCCCATCATGAACGACACATCCATCTGCACGCCTTTCGAGATTCGGCTGCGCAAGCCAACTACAGAATTCGCAATTCGCGCGCCATCGATGATGCAGCCGTCGCTCAGAATCGAATTCCGAATGTCTGACTCTTCGATCTTCGATGGCGGCAGATAACGCGCCCTTGTGTACACCGGCGCTTCCGCATCGAACAAGTTAAACTTGGGAATCTTCGATGTCAGATCCAGATTTGCCTTGTAGAAGGCGCTGATGGTCCCAATGTCTTCCCAATAACCATCGAAGGCATATGCTTGTACTTTGCCGCCAGCGATCGCTCCGGGAATAATGTGTTTGCCGAAATCGACCCAACTCGGATCTTCAGCGAGTAATTGTTCCAGCCGGTCATACTTAAAAACATAGATTCCCATCGAGGCCAGAAACGGACGCGCCACAGCTTCTTCGACGCTCAGTCCCAATGTCGTCGTATCTACCCGCATGGTTTCCAATTCCGTGCCTGTGGGTTTTTCTTTGAATTCAACAATGCGGCCCGTTGCATCAGTTTTCAGTAAACCAAACTCGCTGGCATCGATTCGATTAGAAGGGATAACCGACACGGTTACATCTGCTTCGCTCTCATAGTGCCGCGCGAGAAAGCTCCGGTAGTCCATGCGGTACAAATGATCTCCAGAGAGAATCAGCAAAGTATCGATGCCCCAGTCGCCAATGTGAGGCAATACCTGACGTACCGCATCCGCAGTCCCCTGAAACCATTGGGGGCTCTCAGGCGTTTGCTCCGCAGCCAGAATTTCGACGAAGCCGTCAGAGAATTGTGAGAAACGATAAGTTTGGGCGATGTGACGATTGAGCGAGGCCGAGTTGTACTGCGTCAGCACGAACATGCGCAAAACGTCGGAATTGATGCAGTTGGAGATCGCCACATCCACCAGGCGGTATTTTCCGCCCAGGGGAACGGCGGGTTTGGAACGCTGCTGCGTAAGGGGGAAAAGGCGCGTTCCGGCGCCTCCGCCGAGTATTACTGCGAGCAGTTTGCGACTGGCTGGCATTTCGGTTCACCGAATTGAAAATTGGAATGCAGAGGCAGAATAGACGCAAAGCTTGGCTCCGATCAAGACTTTGCTAAATATCGGCATTGTTGCAGTTTGGGAGTGAGGTCAGTACCGAGTAGTCATGTCGACGAAGCGGGAACGGTTGTTCTTCGCAGGGTGGCTGTTGTGAATGTTGTAGTGGATGGGGAATTCTAGTAGGCGTTCACACCACTACCGGCCGTTTTTTGACCCGCAGCTTCCTGGGCGATCTTCACGCCCACACTCGCGCCGATGCGTGTGGCCCCGGCTTCCACTAACTTGCGCGCGTCTTCCAACCCCTTGACGCCGCCTGATGCCTTTACTCCCAACTCGGCTCCCACAGTGCGACGCATTAAGGCGATATCGGCCACGGTTGCACCGCTCTTGGCAAAGCCCGTTGAAGTCTTAACAAAATCAGCTCCGGCTTTCTTGGCCGCAAGGCAGGCACGCACTTTCTCGTCGTCGTTCAACAACGCGGTCTCAATAATCACTTTGCAAGTAGCCTGATATTCATGCGCAACTTCAACAACCGAGCGAATATCGTGCTCAACTAAACAATCATCGCCACTCTTCAACGCACCTACGTTGATGACCATGTCTACTTCCTGGGCGCCATCAAGGATCGCGCGGCGAGCTTCATAAGCTTTTACATCGGAAAGCGTGGCGCCAAGCGGAAAACCGATTACTGTGCAGACAGGAACACCGCTGCCGCGCAGGCTACAGGCGGCGACGCGAACCCACGTCGGATTTACGCAGACAGATGCGAAACGATATCTCGCGGCTTCTTCACAAAGGCGTTTGATATCTTCGTCGCTTGCCTCCGGCTTCAATAGCGTGTGATCGATTAGGCTGGCCCAGTCTTTAGCGGATGCTGTCTCACCCAATACTAAACCGATGCGCGCGGCCCCGGCGTCAATAACTCGATGCATCCGTTCCGGGCAACGATCAAAGCACTCCGAAGTGCAGCCGCACATCGCTGCTTGATCGGCACCGTCACCGTTGAGGCGGGCAACTATCGCGTCGGTGATCTGCTCAATTAGTAATTCGATATCGCCGTTTGGTGAATAGGGCATGGGGTTAGAACTCCGTCGAGACAACCTGGCGGTTGCGCTCGAGTTGATTCTATCACGCTGACGCCTTGTAGGCAGTGGGAGGCAACGATCCGTATCCTTCTTGCAGTTTATTTCGTCAGGTAAGGTGAGGGACTACCGGTGATACTGGCGATCAATCGCTTCGATCTTGGAGACCCTCTTGCGGTGCCGGTCTTCAGTGATTTCGGTTCCCAACCAGGCGTTAACTATCTCGCGCATCTGCGCGCTGGTTATCGTTGAACTTCCCAGCGTGAGCACGTTCGCGTCATTGTGCTCGCGAGAGTTTCGCGCGACAGCCACTGAGTAGCAGGCTGCTGCTCTGACTCCGGGAACCTTATTCGCCGTCATCGCACTACCGACGCCGGCGCCATCGATCATGATTCCCACGTCAGCCGTGCCGTCAGCGACAGCTCGCGCCACGGCGTGAGCAAAATCGGGATAATCAACCGGGTCAGCGGAATCAGTCCCAAAGTCGTGCACGCGGTGACCGGATTCAGTAAGGAGAGACTTAAGCTCTTCCTTCATCTTGAAACCACCGTGATCCGCCCCGACGGCTATCATCTTCGAGCTTTTCGGACTTCGCCGTGAAGGTCGGCGAACGATTGCAATGTTCCTCTCCTGGATAATATCAGCGGCCAGCGGTGTCAGGCGCGCCCTTTCGCCGATACGTAAGACAGCTCCCTTTTCCAGGCCGCGGACATCATCTTCAGTGATGACGAGCTTCGACGACTCGTCGCGGGTTACTGCCGCCTCTGCTCCGGATGTCCTCGGCGCCGTATCAATAAAACGGCTGGAAGTTTGGGGATTTTCAGGCGGGGACGAGCGGCCCGTTTCGGAGCCGGCATTTCCGCGATCAGGCGCAGGAAGCGCCTGATCCAACACGTTGCGCACTAACGCGCGAATGCGATCTCGATCACTCATTGTCCTGGGCCGCTTTCTCCTGTCCGCTGCCGCATGATCAAACGTCCCGCAGATCCAGTAACCTTCCCGCAGCGGCGACGATCTTTCCACTGCGAACCCTGAAGTCGACGCGACCAACGAAGATGCCACTCTTACCAACCTGGAAGATCAAGGTCTCTCCACCGGAGGGTTGCTTTACGCTGACCGGTTCCGACATGAAGCTGTGATTGTGTCCACTCGCGATGAAGTCGATTCCGTCGACCTGTGCCGCAACCTGCGAATCGCCAACCTCGCCCTCTTTTGGTGTCGGGTAATAACCAAGATGCGACATGCCGACGACGAGTGTGCAGCGCTCCTGACCTCGCAAAATGGCGACAACTTCACGCGACGCATTAATTGGATCTCGGTAAGTAACTCCCTTGAAGTTTGCGGGTGTGATCAAACCTACCGGGCTGATGCCCAGGCCAAATAACCCGACTCGTATGCCACCGATCTGACGCACCACATATTTTTTTACCTTCGTTTCGAGCGCTGTCCCCGCCACATCATAATTTGCCGACAGCAAATCGAAATTGGCAAACTTCAGCGCGGCAGCAAGCGCGTCCACACCGTTATCAAACTCATGGTTGCCGAGCGTGCCAGCATCATAACTAATCGCCGACATTGCCCGGTACTCAACTTCACCCTTATAGAAATTGAAGTAGGGCGTGCCCTGAAAAACGTCGCCCGCGTCAATCAAGAGCGCATTGGGATTCTGCCTGCGCACACGTTTGACCAAAGTTGACCGCCGCGCCACTCCACCCTTTCCGGGATAGAGCTTGTCGTTCGCAGGCAACGGATCGATCTGCGAGTGAGTGTCGTTTGTATGAAGTATTGTTATCAGCGTTTCACCGCGTAGCGGCGAGAGCAGTGGATCTGCAAGCGAGACTCGGCTTCCGCTGACGTTCGTCAAAATCTCCTTCGGACTAACCAACATCGCAGTGCCAAAGGCGGCGGTCGTGGCGAGAAACCTTCGGCGCGTGATCATTGTGGTTGGCCCTCCGGATTAACATTCTCGAAACGTCCGTCAAGAGTCGCCTTGACGGCACGCCCGGCGGCGGTCTCAGCTTTAACGTAGTCCATTATTGCGTCTCGTAGCGTGATGCCAAGCGGAGTCCGGTTCTTCCCGCGTTGCAGAATCGAATATCTACCGCTGCCAAGATTCAGGAGATAGTCGATCGTCACAATCGAATAGGTAGCATCCGGAGCGATTTCAGTTTCCTGTCCCTGTGCATTTACCAGTTTGACGCTAACCAGCTCGGGCTTATCGCCATTCGTTCGATAGCGGATGCGAGCGCCCGATTGCGCATCTCGGCTCTCCAGGATGACTCCAAGAAGTTTTGTTAAATCCTCGCCGGTAAGATCCACTTGCACGAGAGCGTTCTCAAAAGGCATCAACTCAAAAATATCAATCGCGCGCAACTCTCCGGCGGCAATCGTGTTCTTACGCAAGCCACCGCTGTTTGTAACAGCAAGCAGCACAGGCTTCCCCACTTTCTTACTTGCCTGGCTGCGGATTCCGTCAGTGACAAAATTGCCAAGCGACCCGGCACCGACTCCTCCTTTTCTCAATTCACCTTCGAGCTTGCCGATTACAACGTTGAGGGCACGCACCTTTCCGCTGTAAGGCTTGAGGATGCGCTCAATTCCGGGGTCGTCGGGGATTTTTGCGTCGACGAGCGTTTGACCTGTCCGCGTGATGCACGGAATCCGGGGACACGGACGAGCCTTGAGCGCAGCAGTTTTTTGCGCGCTGACGGTGGCGGGAGCAATCACCGCAATGCAGCACAGCAGGAGCAAACCACGCCATCCACAACGCACCCGAAGGTTCATAGCCTTCTCTGTTTTATTTGCTTTGAACATTGACGTTAAGGGAAGAGCTTGCATAGTATGTCGCACCACCAGCTACATGGCAAACAGTAATTTGGCCGGCAAACGTCCTTCATCGCAACTGAAAACAGGAGATAATCTTGGCTACTCCTTCCGCACAAATTCATTCTGAATTCACGAATCCCAACCTTGAGGTTCTGCTCTCGGAGGAACAGATCCAATCCCGCGTAAAAGAGTTGGGCGCTAAAATTACAACCGCATACGCCGACCGAAATCCGCTCTTGATCGGGGTACTTAAGGGGGCATGTTTCTTCCTTACCGATTTACTGCGCGCAATCGATACGCGCGTGGGAATCGAGTTTATGGCGATCTCGAGTTACGGCGCATCAACTCGCACCTCGGGCGAAGTTCGCATTCTCAAGGATCTTGATGTTCCGGTTGAGGGTCGCGACTTGATCGTAGTTGAAGATATTGTCGACACCGGATTGACCCTCTCGTACCTGATGGCAAACTTGAAATCACGAGGCGCGGCGAGCGTGAAACTGGTGGCGCTGCTCGATAAATATGAACGTCGCGAACGTGAGGTTGAGATCGACTACCTGGGATTCAAGATCCCCGACCACTTCGTGGTTGGTTACGGCCTGGATTACGCCGAACGCTATCGCAACCTGCCTTTCATTGCCGTGCTCAGGAATCCGGAAGCATAGGATTAATACCTCCAGGTCCGGAAGGGTGGCTTGCCTCCGCTTAGACTGAGAGAAACAAGCCGGCGGGGGTAAACCACCCTTCCCGACCTTGAGGTTTCTTAGGCCCAAGTCTAACAGCAGAAAAACAAATCGAGGTCCAGATGAAAAGACTATTTCTTCCCTTCGTTGGCATTCTGATCTTATCGTCAACTCTGTGCGCTTACGCGCAGGACTTTTCCAAAGTGGAAATATCGGCGAGCAAGATCGCCGGCAATATTTACATGCTTCAGGGTCAGGGCGGGAACATCGGCGTCTCCGTTGGCGCCGACGGTATTCTGATAGTCGACGATCAGTTCGCTCCGCTCGCCGACAAGATCAAGCAGGCGCTCAAGAATCTGGGACAGGGCAAACTCAAGTTTGTGCTGAACACCCACTGGCATGGTGATCATACTGGCGGGAACGTCGTTTTTGGTCCCGAGGCGCCCATCATCGCGCATGATAACGTCCGGCGCCGACTGGCGACGGAGCAGAAGTCAGAATTCTGGAAGCGCACCACCCCGGCTTCGCCGAAAGAGGCGTTGCCTGTGATCACGTTTGCCAAGTCCCTGTCGGTACACTTCAACGGCGAAGAGATAAAAGTGATTCACTTCCCGCAGGGACACACGGATGGCGACAGCGTAATATTCTTTACCACGTCAAATGTCGTGCACCTGGGTGACGATTTCTTCGCGGGTCGATTTCCTTTCGTTGATCTTGAAAGCGGCGGCAACGTGGAAGGTTTGACGAAGAACATCGCAGAGATTATTCCCAAGCTCCCTGCTGACGCGAAACTTATCCCCGGCCACGGACCGATCTCCACCATCGACGACTTAAAGCTCTACCATCGCATGCTGGTGGAGACGACGGCGATTGTGCGCGAGAAGATGAAAGCGAAGAAGACGGTGGCGCAAATCAAAACAGAAGGTTTACCGGCAGAGTGGAAAGACTGGGGCACCGGGTTCATCAAGACTGACGTTTGGCTGGAGACAATTCATCGCAGTCTCTCGATGAATTAAGATTGGCGGCAAAAGGGCCATACACGTCTCTTCGGTGCGACATTACAGAACGGCTTTGCAGAAAAGCCGTTTTGAGTTGAGTCCGCGAAGCGGACGAATGAGTTTAGCCCAGCACTTGAAGAGTCTGTGTCAAAACTCACTGGTCAGAAGTAAGAAAGATTATCACAAGGAGTGAGAGCGGAAGGGTTAAAATGGCAACAGTTGTGGAGCTGAGGATTGGTTAAAGAGGAAGGCCGATGAGCT
>JBPCNX010000043.1:0-88285 GCA_051000815.1 Pyrinomonadaceae bacterium | reverse complement strand
TTTGCTCCACGCTTCCTTCGGACCTTGCCTCGCGACAACGCCCTTGCGCTTTGCTATCCTTCACCTCCATCAGGTTGGCGAGGGACTTTCACCCTCAAGTCGTCGAACATGCTCGGCACACGCTACTTTCACTTGTCCGCTACGCGGACTGAAGAAAAGGCTGGGGAGACATCCATGCTCAAGGGAAGCGATAAACGCGTGGCCGACCATCCAATTGACAAACTCTTTCTGGACCGCTGGTCGCCGCGCGCCATGTCGGGCGAGCCGATACCCCACGACGAGCTGATGACTCTATTCGAAGCCGCGCGCTGGGCGCCGTCCTCCTACAACAATCAACCCTGGCGCATACTCTATGCCACCCGCGAAAGCGAGCACTGGCCGCTGTTCTTTGAACTTCTGGTTAAGAGTAATCAAGTCTGGGCGCAGAATGCCGGCGCGCTGCTGCTCTTTATCTCGAAGACAACTTTCGATTTTAATGAAAAGCCGTCCACCACTCATACCTACGACACCGGGGCGGCCTGGGAAAACCTCGCGCTGCAAGGCTGGCTCAAGGGCTATGTCGTTCATGGCATGCAGGGATTTGACTACGAACGCGCGCGCACCTCGCTGAACATACCTGAAGTTTTTCGGGTTGAAGCTATGGCGGCAGTGGGGCTGCCCGCAAGCGCTGAAGTCTTACCGGAGAAGCTTCAGCAAATCGAGGCGCCCAGTGATCGTCGCAAACTCGAACAGACTGTTTGCGAAGGCCCATTTTGCTTTTAGCACGAAGAGTGCGGGTCAAATCTAACCTTTATCTGGCAAGAGAGCAGATCAAGCGATGCAGCTGGAAAAGGACCCACCCCTACCACTCGTTCTCCTAACAGGAGCGACTGGCTACGTCGGCGCGCGGCTGCTTCCATTGCTAGAGCAGGAACCAGTCCAGCTTCGTTGTCTCGCTCGCAAACCGGATAAATTATCCCATGTGAATGCCGCTAAGGTCGTTGCGGGGGACGTGCTCGACGCGCCCTCGCTCGAACAGGCCCTCGCCGGTGTTCACACGGCGTACTATCTCATTCACTTGATGTCAGGTTCGACGGATTTTGCGAAAGCGGACCGAGAGGCAGCAGTCAACTTTGGACGGGTTGCGCGGGAAGCAGGCGTCAGCCGCATCATCTACCTGGGGGGGTTGGGTGATGACACGGATCCGCAACTCTCTCCACACCTGCGCAGTCGTCATGAGGTCGGTCAACTTCTGCGTGATTCCGGCGTGGAAACAATCGAGTTTCGGGCTTCGATGGTCATCGGGGCGGGTAGTCTTTCTTACGAATTGATGAAGTCTCTGACCGAGCGATTGCCGGTGATGCTCTGTCCGCGCTGGGTGAGTGTGCGCACTCAACCCATCGCCGTTGACGATGTTCTGGCTTACCTGCTAGCCGCGAACTACCTTCATGGGAAGGGAAACCGCATCTTCGAAATCGGTGGCTCTGACGCGGTGAGGTATCTCGATTATGATACGCGAATACGCGCGGCAGCGAGGGCTTCATCGCTGGCTGATTTCGGTGCCGCTGCTCACTCCCTACCTTTCCGGCCTCTGGCTGGCCCTGGTTACACCGACCAGTTACGAGGTGGGACGGCATTTAATCGAAGGCTTGAAGAATCCTACGATCGTTCGTGATAACCAGGCTTTGGCAGTGTTTCCGATTCGACCGATGGGTAGCCGACAAGCTATCGAAAAAGCGCTGGCAAGTGATTCGGGCCAGTAGGAACGGCGACAGCGTTTGTTTATAAGAGAGGTTACCAACTGCCATAACGGTTACAATCTGAGGCTGCAAGGGCGAAGGTAGTTCCATGACGAAACCGATTGAGATTCTGGGCGACAAACACGGCAACAAACTCGGGCGCGGCATCGCTGAATCAAGCTTTCACCACTTTGCCGATTACAATTGGAATCCTGATCTGGGCTCTCCGAGTTTTGTCGAAGAGCAGCCCGGAGACGGATACAAGCGCAATCCCAGCGCACTCGCCGACATTAAAACGTACGTCGGCAACGCCGCTTCGTGGCTGGCCCGCCCGTAATGAAACTTGAGGCTCGCAATCCCTCGTTCGCCGAGGAAGTAAGAAAGAGTTTTGCTGAGCAGTCGATCATGCATTTGATCGGCGCGCAACTCAGCGGCGTCGAACCGGGCACAGTAGAAATCTCGCTTCCCTATCGCAAGGATCTAACGCAACAGGACGGGTATCTTCATGCCGGTATCATCACAACGATTGCCGATTCGGCGGCAGGCTATGCGGCGTTCACTTTAATGCCCGCCGGCTCGGGAGTGCTCAGCGTGGAGTTCAAGGTGAATCTTTTGCGACCGGCCAGAGGAGAAATGTTTCTGGCGCGGGCTGAGGTTATTAAGCCTGGCAAGACATTGACTGTCGTACGTGCTGATGTGTTCGGGGTGACGGGAGCCGAACGCACGCTGGTCGCGTCGATGCTGGGAACGATGTTTTGTTTGCGCTCTCCATAATGCGGAAGTTCGAAGTGCGGTGTTCGAAGTGCGGTGTTCGGAGTGCGGTGTTCGAAGTGCGGTGTTCGAAGTGCGGTGTTCGGGGTTCGGAGTTGGGATCGGATAGGTGCTACGGTGACCGGGTTTGGAGTTATTTATTTGTATTTCGTGGATCGAGTCTTTCGTCCATTACGAAGGCCACAACGATCCACCAAACCACACGAACTTGCACAAAGCATAACTTCGCACTCCGCACTCCGAACTTCGCACTCGAAACTCGGAACTCGGAACTCGGAACTCGAAACTCGGAACTCGAAACTTTTGAGTCATGTGCTTGGTGCATTACATCGGTGGCGCCTTCAATCACCGGCCCGAAGAGCTAAAAGACGGCTTGCGTTCAAAGGCCGCTGATCTGATAAAACGCGCGTTCGAGGATATCGAGCCCGCACGCCTGATCGATCATCACACGCACATCGCCGGCATTGGGACTAGTCAGACAGGCGTCTTCGTCAACCCGAAGATGCGTACCTGGAGCCACCCGTTTCACCACCTGAAGTTCAAAGTATATCTAAGTGCGGCGGGCGTCGCTGACGTTGAGCACGCGGACGTTCAACTAGTCGATCGACTCGTGAATCTAGTCAGGCACATCTCTCATCACGGTAAACACCGGCTGTTGGCTTTCGATAAGAACTACACAGCAGACGGATTGCCGAACCTCGAAAAGACTGAATTCTATGTGCCGAATGAGTATGTGTTTGAGCTCGCCGAACAGCATCCGAATCTCTTCGTGCCAAATATTTCCGTCAACCCTTATCGTCCGGACGCGCTCGAGGAACTCGAGAAGTGGGCGCGTCGTGGAGCGCAAGTCGTGAAGTGGTTGCCGAACGCAATGGGCATCAACCCGGCTGACCCCAAATGCGATCCGTTCTATCAGAAGATGAAAGAGCTGGATCTTGTTCTGCTCAGTCACGGCGGCGAGGAGAAAGCAGTCGAGGCGAAAGAAGATCAGAAATTAGGTAACCCATTACTTCTACGACGCGCACTTGATCATGGCGTGAGGGTAATCGTCGCCCACTGCGCAGGACTCGGTCAAAACGAGGATCACGAACGGGCTGATAGAAAAGCCACGGACAATTTTGACTTGTTCATGCGCCTGATGAATGAGAAGCGTTACCAGGGACTGCTCTTCGGCGACATCTCGGCGATGACGCAATTCAATCGCATCGGTAAACCGCTGACAACAATCATCGAGAGGGAAGACCTGCATGAGCGCCTGGTTAATGGAAGCGACTATCCGCTTCCGGCGATTAATGTTCTGATCAGAACGGGTCCCCTGGTGAAAGGCGGGTACATTACCCCCGACGAACGGGAGGCAATGAATGAGATCTACGACTACAATCCTCTCCTGTTTGATTTCGTGCTGAAACGCACAATCAAGTTGCCGGGAACAACCAGACGCTTGCCGGCGTCAGTGTTTATGACGAATCAAACGCTCGGAATCTGAGACCGTCTCACGATTGTGTGAAAAGGGAAATGCTCATGCTATTAAGAGCAAGTGAGGGCAATTCACAGGTCAGGAAGGTGGGCCCTGTCCCCGCTTAGCTTCGTCAGCGCTCACCCATCAGAACCTATCGACAATGGTGATTTTCCAGGTTGAAAGTACAACTTGTCCTTGAATATCTCGCGGCTTGCCGCGGGGACAGGGTCCACCTTCCTAACCTGTGAATTGCCCCTACTTGCCTAAACACTATCCACCACCTTTCACAGATTCTCTTTCGCGTGGTTCTACTGACCTCAATGGGTCCGCTGGTTTGGTGCGCAAGCCCCACCGTCGTATGATTGACCTAACGCAATGACAGGCTTTCTCAAAGATTCTTACAGCCGGCCGATACGTGATCTGCGCGTGTCGCTAACCGATCGCTGCAATTTTCGCTGCTTTTATTGCCTGCCCCATGGCGAGCCCCCGATTGCGCCCAAAGAGCAAATGCTCTCGTACGAAGAGATCGAATACATTTGCGAGATCTTTGTCGGTCTGGGCATCGAAAAAATCCGGCTCACCGGCGGCGAGCCGATGCTGCGACGCGATATCGAAACGATTATCGGAAAACTCAACCAACTTAAACCTTGCGGACTTCACGATCTCGCCCTTACAACCAACGGTTACTATCTTCCGGATCGCGCTCATAGCCTCAAAGCTGCAGGTCTCGATCGCATCACGATTAGCGTTGATAGTCTAAAACGCGAAGTGTTCAAGGAAATGACCGGGGTCGATGTTCTGGATCGCGTGCTTGCGGGAATCGCGGCAGCCAAAAGCGCCGGCCTGCACCCAATCAAAATCAACGCCGTGATTGTCCGTGGTCACAATGAAGAAGAGGTTGGAGACTTTGCCGCTTTCGCGCGCGAGCATGATGTGAAGATGCGATTCATTGAATTCATGCCGCTCGATTCCGGACACGACTGGTCGCGCGAGATGGTGGTGTCCGGTCGTGAGATTCGGGAAAGAATCAGCGAGCGGTTTCCGCTCGTACCGGTGGATGTCGCGCGCGGCTCCGAAACTTCGTCGCGCTATGGTTTTGCCGACGGCGCTCCCGGAGAGATCGGAATCATCGCGCCGGTTACAGAGCCTTTCTGCGGCGCCTGTTCACGGATACGGCTAACCGCCGACGGCCAGATTCGCACCTGCCTTTTTTCGACCGTGGAACACAGCCTGCGCGACGTTGTTCGCGGTGGAGCCACACGCGGAGAGATTGTGGACTACATCGAAGCGGTGGTTTTGAAAAAGGAACCACGCCACTACATCAACGATCCTAACTTTGTCACTCCTTCACGAACCATGAGCTTTATTGGTGGGTAAATACGAACTTGATACCAGTCCGTGAAACGGACGACTGCCAGTAGCCCAGCACCAGTGCTTGGAGTCACGCGCTGACCGATGCCAAGTCCGCATAGCGGACGACTGAAAACCGTCAGCAAATAGTCCAAGCCAGGATCTAGGGACCTTCAGCCGTCCGTCTTACGGACTAGGATCTGATTTCATCCATTGAACCCAGCACTGAAGTGCTGGGCTATTGGCAGTCGTCCGCTACGCGGACTCAAACTTCAACCAGCCGAAGCAGGTTGAGCCTTCGACTGCATCGCCTTGATGTCGTTAAGCAACACCTGCTCGTGTCCTTCGGGACTCACCTTTTCGTAAACCTTTCGCAGCCGTCCCTCTGGATCGATGACGAAGGACGTGCGGTTCCAGTACGTCGTGCCTTTGTAGTCGCTCTGTCCCACGCCCGCCGCTTCCAGCAGCTCGTGGTTTGGATCGGCGAGCAAGTCAATCGTGAAGGCAAACTTCTCGCAGAAGTTTTTGTGCGATTCGACATCATCCGCGCTAACGCCAACAACGGCAATGTTCGCCTCTTCAAAATCCTGCTTAGTTGCCGTGAACGACTTTCCCTGAATCGTACAACCCGGTGTGTCGTCTTTTGGATACACATAGAGTACGAGCCACTTGCCGGTGAAGTCGTCGAGCTTCACGGTTTTTCCGTCCTGATTCTGTAAACTAAAATCCGGAAAACGCTTACCAATTTCTGCTGCCATTTCAATTCTCCTTCTGGTTGGTATTAGCTAATCTTCAAAGAATGTCTCGCGGTCGGGAAGGGCGGCTTGCCCCCGCTGAGTATGAGTGGAATTCAAGCGGGCGGGGGTAAACCGCCCTTCCGGACTGCGAGGTCTTCTTCTTGCCGCAGCCAGTCTTCCGGATATTTCCCCTACTCAACCTGGCTACCCTCTCGCTAGTTTCTCAATTTTCTTGAGAATAGCATCAGCACTTTTTTTTGGCGACTCTTGGGATTTGTCCGCACCGATCTTTACTGGCCGGAGCGGCAGCGACCGCCCTCAACACCTGCATCATTCAACATCCTTAGAACCATCTTGTAGCTGGCTCTGTTGAATGCGGTCCCCTGCTCCCGTACCGGAATTGACTTTGATGAAACGTTAATCAACCAGTCCGCGCAGCGGATGACTGATAGTAGCCCGGCAGTTTACTGCTGGGATCAAAGAGCCAACGAGAGTCCAGTCCGTGAAACGGACGAATGAAATCAATCTTGCGTTCCGCTAATCGAAGGTTTTCAGTCATCCGCTGTGCGGACCTGGCTCGCCTGTCGCACATTACCCAGCACTAAAGTGCTGGATCGGGACTCGAAACTCGAAACTGAATTGTAGTAAACTGAGAGCACATAATTTTCGGGGGAGCCGCGCGGCGGCTGAGAGTCCTGGAAATTGCCAAAGTCCGATTGTCGATTGCCAATTAAGCGTGGTGCTAATTGGCAACGATCAATTGGCAATCGGCAATTGAAAGGAGACCCCTTGAACCTGATACGGTTAGCACCGTCGAAGGGAGAAACAGCCACTTGATGACCGTTCCATCCTTTTTCGGGTTGAACGGTTTTTTAATTCTGGAGTTCCTATGAGCACGGCAATGAAACCAACGCAGATCGAAGATACTCAACTACCCAATTCACGCCGCATCTACATTGAGGGCAAGCAGCCCGGCGTGCACGTTCCTTTTCGAGAGATCGCACAGAACCCCACGCGCGATTTCAAGGGAGCGCTGGAAGATAACCCGCCTGTTCGCGTCTACGATACAAGCGGACCGTGGGGCGAACTCTCTCTTGAGTGCGATGTGCGAGCAGGACTGCCAACACCCAGACGCGATTGGATCATTTCCCGTGGCGACGTTGAGGAATACGAAGGCCGGCACATCAAACCAATCGACGATGGTTACCTTACCTTCGATGCTGCCGACCATGCGCGCCAGAAAGAGAAGGGGCGGCTCGAGGATTTTCCAGCTCTCAGTCGCACTCCCTTGCGGGCCAGGCCGGGACACTGCGTTACTCAAATGCATTACGCCAGGCGCGGCATCATTACCCCTGAGATGGAGTTCATTGCCATCCGCGAAAACTTGGGCCGCTCTATGGAGGAGACTCTCAACTCCAACGGCACAGCGGATCGTGAACCCTGGGATCGCGCCCCTAATCAAAGGCCCGCCCGAACGCCTGCACCGAAGGCCTCTCGCGATTCATTGTTCCATCAACATCGCGGACAATCGTTTGGTGCGGCCATCCCCGAATCAGTAACACCCGAGTTTGTTCGCGAAGAAGTCGCACGCGGACGCGCAATCATTCCGGCAAACATCAACCATCCCGAATCAGAGCCGATGATCATTGGTCGCAACTTCCTCGTGAAGATCAACGCCAACATTGGCAACTCGGCCGTGTTATCGTCGATTGATGACGAAGTGGAAAAGATGCGCTGGGCGATCCGCTGCGGCTCAGACACCGTCATGGATCTTTCGACGGGCAAAAACATTCACGCGACGCGCGAATGGATTCTGCGCAACTCGCCTGTGCCCATCGGCACCGTGCCGATCTATCAGGCGCTGGAAAAGGTTGGGGGCAAGGCTGAAGAGTTAACGTGGGAGATCTTCCGCGACACCTTGATCGAACAAGCGGAACAAGGCGTGGACTACTTCACGATTCACGCGGGGGTGCGCCTGGCATACATTCCCATGACTGCTAAACGCACCACAGGGATAGTAAGTCGTGGTGGTTCCATTATGGCTAAGTGGTGCCTCTCGCATCACGAGGAGAGTTTTCTTTACACCCGCTTTCAGGAAATTTGCGAAATCATGGCGGCCTACGATGTTTCGTTTTCACTTGGCGACGGTCTGCGTCCCGGCTCAGTTGCTGACGCGAACGACGAAGCGCAGTTTGCGGAATTGGAAACGCTTGGCGAGTTGACGAAGATCGCCTGGGAGTACGATTGCCAGGTGATGATCGAAGGTCCGGGCCACGTTCCCATGCACCTGATTAAGGAGAACATGGACAAGCAGCTCGAGACCTGCCATGAAGCCCCATTCTACACGCTCGGTCCACTTACAACCGACATCGCTCCCGGTTACGATCACATCACTTCCGCGATCGGCGCGGCGATGATTGGCTGGTATGGCACCGCAATGCTTTGTTACGTCACGCCGAAGGAGCATCTGGGCCTGCCAAATAAGAAAGACGTTAAAGACGGCGTGATTGCTTACAAACTCGCAGCACACGCGGCTGATCTGGCGAAGGGCCATCCCGGCGCGCAGTATCGTGACAACGCGTTGTCCAAAGCTCGCTTTGAATTTCGCTGGGAAGATCAGTTCAACCTTTCGTTGGATCCGGAAGTCGCGCGCGAGTATCACGACGAGACGCTTCCGCAGGAAGGCGCGAAGCTCGCGCACTTCTGTTCGATGTGCGGCCCGCACTTCTGTTCCATGAAGATTACGCAGGAGGTGCGGGAGTATGCCGCGCAAAAAGAGATCGACGAACAGGCGGCGCTGGATGTGGGATTGAAAGAGAAGGCGGAGGAATTTGTGGCAGCGGGCGGTGAGATTTATCAGGAAACGACGGTTGACCTCGGTTCAGAACCCTGAGCGGCAGCGAGGGGATGCCACTAGTTAGTTGAGTCTATGATCCGGTCGCTATCGCTCCCGGTTCTGTAACAGTGCACCTGCTAAGGCCTTGGTTTTTTCTTATGGCTCTGCCGCCTGATGTGCGGTGGCGGCTTCGCCCCACCGGTTTGTTATTTAGGGATGAGGGGCTGCGCCCCGATTCCGGTGCATAGCCCCAGAATATATGGCCGGCGTGGAAGGTCCGAGACCTTCCGCACATCAGGCGGCAAAGCCGCGCCGTATCCTTACTCCTGGCAGAGCCGCGCGTGGCCTTTGCACTCCGGACGTCAAAGCCGCACACGGATGATTGTCAATACACTATCCAGAGACCTGCTTGAACGAATTCAGCAGCACGCACGCGCGTGGCGCCTGGTTGTCGAAGACGTGTTCGAAACAGAGACTTCCGCGATCGCGTCTGTCACTCGTGACGCTCAACCTCTGGTTCTGAAGGTAGTCAAGCAACAGGGAGATGAATGGCACTCGGGTAAAGTCCTCGAGGCGTTTGCGGGAAATGGCGTTGCGCGCGTTTATAAACAGGCTCCCGGTGCAATGCTGATTGAGCGTCTGAGGCCCGGCAACTCGCTTGTGAGTCTGGCACTGAACGGCAAGGACGAGAAAGCCACCAATATCCTGGCCGCTGTTATGCAGAAGATGTCAGCGCCCGAAGTTCCAGTGTTATGTGCAACAACCCAGGATTGGGCGAGGGGATTCGATCGCTATATCGCAAGTGGCGATATCCAGATATCGAGACACCTGGTTGAGTCAGGCCAACGTGTGTACTCAGACTTAAGTGCTTCGCAGCGTCGGGTAAGACTCCTCCATGGTGATCTACACCACTACAATGTCCTGTATGACTCCGATCGCGGCTGGCTGGCCATCGATCCGAAGGGCGTGGCCGGGGAACTCGAATATGAAGTCGGCGCCGTTCTTCGCAATCCTTTTGAACGACCGGATCTGTTCGCTTCGGCATCAACTGTCGAGCGACGACTCAAGCAGTTTACGAGCATCCTGAACCTGGATTTCGAACGAGCTCTGGCCTGGGGATTCGCTCAGGCTGTGCTATCAGCAATTTGGGAAATCGAGGACGGGTCCCAAGTGGACTCGACAAACCCGGCTTTAGGATTAGCTCATGTGATTCAACCGATGCTGGAAGAACACGGAAGAATCCAGGCCTAAGAGCAAAAAGGAAAGATCAATGATCACTCTCTTGATAATCGCTGCCTTAAGTTTCGCAACTTCCTCAGGTGCCGATGCGCCACAAACCCGCACCGTCAAAGGCCGCGTCTTAACGTCAACTCAAATGCCCGCGGTTCAGCTGGAATTCAGTAAGCCGTTCAAATACGTGGGCGGACACTCGTTCATTCTTTACAAGGTGGCGAACGCAGAGCAGCACTTCTTTGTGGATGCCGACAAAGACGGCCGGATCAAGCGCATGTACTGGGTACAGTTTGAAGGCTATCTGCCGAGTAATACCCATTCATACGACTACAAGGTCACCAAGACGATAAATATTGGTGGTCTCGATTTTGTGGCCGATGCCTACGCCAGAAATATCAAGGCCAATCCTGGCCGGCCTGAGTCCGATGGAAGCCGCGCGCGCGCTTTCCTGGAGAGCAAGGGTTACCGTCTCGACTTGGCGCCACCCTCTACAGCTTCATCTCTGAAACCGTCTATCAGACCCACTTTAGTTTGTATCTCGCCCTTGAGACTCGGGCCTTGCGACGTGCTCTCACGCGCGTAGAGTCGCCGGTTGTTGTAGCGTTTGGCTCGGCCATAAACGTCATCACGCTGAAAGCATGCCAGGGCCTGGGAAGGCGCGTCATCATCTCCGAGCGCACTAACCCCGCAAGTATAAATCGAACGGTGGGGGAAGCATTGGCGGAAGTACTACCGGCGGGCCGACACTGTTACCGCCAACACGCGGCGGGCGCTACAAGACATGGGCGACTACGTAGGGGGCACGAAGTTGGCCTTCGTCCCCAACCCACTCGTTATTACAAAAGCAAAAAGCAATGGCAATAACAACCACGGCGCGTCGGCGCTGACAACGTCACCCTTCGTCCTGACTGTCGGTCGTCTGGTAGACGACAAGGCCCTGGATGTCTTGCTCGAAGCTTTCGCGCGCGCGGGTAACGAGTTTCGGGATTGGAGGCTCGCGGTCCTGGGCGAGGGGTTGCTGGCTGGGAGCCTTCGGGCCCAGGCGGAGTCGTTAGGCATTGCGGGACGAGTCGATTGGCATGGAGTGGTGCCAGATCCTTATCCCTTCTATCGCGCCGCCCGGGTATTCGCGCTGCCTTCGCGCGTTGAGGGAACGCCGAACGCGTTGCTTGAAGCAATGAGCTGCGGATTACCTGTGGTAGTGAGCGACGGAGCGCCTGGCCTACTCGAAGTGGTCGAAGACGAAGTGACCGGGCTGGTTGTCCCGGTCAATGACCCGGCCAGACTCGCCGCCGCACTTCGCCGGCTCGGCCACGATGGCGAGTTAAGACAGCGACTGGGCGCGGCAGCGCGTGAACGCGTCACCGAGTATGATCTTCCTCGAGCGCTCGCCACGTGGGAGTCGATCGTCGGATTGACGTGCCAGGGGCGCAGCGGCAACCGCGACACAAACTTCTGTGCCAACCTATAGTCCTGGAGATCGTTGTTCACAGGTGAGCCCTCGGGATCCTGCTAACCTTCGGGCCTTCAGTACAAGTGAATCGCAAGTTCCGCGACTACCAACCGAAGACATCCTTGATAAATTCCATCCTGTAAGTCTTGTAAATCCTGTCAGCTGTGTTTACCCTCGATGCGCAGAGGCCAATTGCTGTGAAGCGAGCAACCAAACAACAAAAACCCACCGCTGGTGAGAAGCACGTAGGACGAGTGCGAAGCATTTGCAGCTCGCTGCCCGAGACGATGGAAAAGCTGTCCCACGGCGAACCGACCTTCTTCGTGGGGAAGAGAGTATTTGCGATGATTAACCATCACGACGATGGGCACATTGCTGTGGTGGTCCCGGCCGCAATTGGAATTCAGGCGATGCTGATCGAATCAGAACCGGATAAGTTTTACCAGCCGGCATACGTAGGCGGCGCGGGCTGGGTCGGCATCGAACTACCGCGCGTCAGCGATAAAGAGTTAGCGCTGCACCTGCGCGAAGCCTGGCGATTGATAGCGCCGGTGAAGTTGCACGGTGCGTTGCCTGAAAGGGAAAATTAGGAAACCGCGTTAATGGTGTGCCGGGTTAGGACAAAGCGACCTCAGCGAAATTGATAGTTCAACATGAGTGAACCTGGGTCCGGCAGGGGTCTGACTCCGCTCTTTTTTTTTGCCCAATGAGAGATATGAGGAATCCGCAATCGTCGACGATGCAATTTCCCTTTCCCTTTATTCTCGGTGAGCTCGAGTCACTCCGCCCAATCATCAAGAAGGTTTTCGGCTTCACTCATGTGTACCTGGAAGACAAGCTGCTCTTTTCGCTTCGTGACGCAACCGCACAGCGGGGTTCCAACGGAATGTGGCTTTACACCACAACCGAACATGCTGACAGTCTGGCCGCCGAATTTCCCGAGTTACCACGCCGGCAAATCTGGCGTTCCGGTAAGAAAGCGTGGATCATCCTCGCTTCGCGTATGGGAGATTTTGAAGAAAACGCTCTTAAGGCGTGCGAGCTGATCTTGAGAGGAGATCAACGTATAGGCAGACTGTCGCGAAAGCTGCGTAAGAGCGAATTGAGCCGCGGATATACGCAGAGAGACGCGGATCAGGACAAACCAAATTCGGTCCGGGAGCGATAGCAATCGTATTCAGTTTATTGCCGCGTTCACGCGGCTAGCCCGAAGGGCGAATAGGCCAGCCGTTTTACGGCTGGTGAAAACGGCGCAATAAACTAGAGGCCGCTTCAGCGGCCTTTAGGGAAGGCCGTTCAAAACGGCCTGACTGAATTTGGAATCGGCACCATACCAGCCGTAAAACGGCTGGTCTATTTGCCCTTCGGGCTAACCGCCTGAAGGCGGTATCAGGTTAAGCCGTCGCTACACTCCTGTACTGTAATTTGAACTGCACAGAGCAAACCGAGGGTTGGGGTTGGTCTAAAGAGCAAAAAAGGCGAGCCCGTGCTCGCCTCTAATGTCTGCACTTCAACTCAAAGCTATGGATTTGTCTTGTTTGGGTCGCTCGGATCTGCCACCCGTTTTTTCACGTAGACCTCGCCACGCGCAACCATGCCAGTCTTCTCCGCCAACGTCTGCAATACCGACGCCAGTATCTCCTTATTCTCTAAACGGAAGCTGGTGATGCCTGAGACCCGAGTGTCAGTATCGTTGAAATTCAACGTGAGGTAGCGCACTTTCGTTTTAATAAAGTGAGCAGGCAAAGCGTAGATGAGCGGAATATGGCTCGCCACTGTCGCGGCGGCGGGCCGGCGTTTCTGCGTGTCGGCAAATGCAGAGGTCACCGCGTTGTAGGGGATGAACAAGACTTCCTTCTGCTCCTTGTTCTTAAACAGCAGGCGACTATTGGTGTCGTCAAAAGTCAGCGTGCCTTCTATGGTTTTGTTCTGACCAAACACACCGCCTTCATATTTCGCCTTAACCGTCTGTGGCGCTGGTGCGACCTTGACCGTGGTGGTCTTGCTGGCGCCGGTGTCGACGGCTCGCGGGCGCTGCGCATTCGCATCAAAGACGACAGTCCCAAGCAGAAGCAACAGGATGGCGAAAACTCTCATTGGTAACTCTCCTAATCGGATATCGGTAACAATCACTATCGGGGTTTGGCTTTCGATGGCGGCATCAGTCGCTGAGACTCGTTCTATTTCGCAAACGGCCGCACGCGCTCCATCGATTCCTTAAAGTCAGCATCGCTCGGCGCCAGGCTTGCGCCCTTCTCATAAGCAGCTAACGCTTTGCCGTACTGCTTTGAAACTTCATACGCGTAACCGAGTTCGCGATAAACGTTCACATCATCCGGTGTTTTCCTGGCCGCCGTTTCCAGGGCAGCGATTGCTTTGGGAAAATTCTTCGCGCGAGATTGTGAAACACCAAGCAGATAGAAAGTCACGCCTTTCGCGTCACTCCCGAGGGTTGCACGTTCGAGCGCTACAGCTGCGCGCGCATATTGCTGCGAGCCAATCAAAGCCTGCCCGAAAAGCGTTATAGCTTCGGCATCGGTTCTCACCTTAATGAGTCCTTCGCCGGCACGCACGGCATTCAAGTAATCCGCGTCAGCTTTTGCTGTGTCAGTACTCGAAGCAGCGCGACGCAGATAGACAGACGTCAGCAAGGTCCAGGCTGATGCGAGCCGCGCATCGTTTAATGTGGCGCGGTTAAGTGCGGCGATGGCAGCGTCGAGATCGTTCCTCGCGAGCGAAAGCTGACCGAGATAGAACAGTGACAGAGAGTCGCGTGGGTTAAGTTTAACGACGGAATTGAAAGTGCGCTCTGCATCTTCGAGCTTGCCTGTTTTGTATTCCGCCAGTCCGCGGTAATAAAGCATTGCCGGGTCGGGTTGCGAACCGGTCCGTGTAGTCGCCGCGACCAGGAGCGGCAGAGCCGGCTCAAACTTTTCGGAGAGGACATATGCCTGGGCGAGTGCATCGACCGTATTAGGATCTTCCTGTTTCGCAGCTCGCTGCAGCCTTACGGCCGTTTCCAAGTCGCTCGCCGCTTCTGTGTACTGCTTCAGATTCAGCTCGGCAAACCCGGCGATCTTCCAGGCTTCCGGATCGTTGGGGAAGTTTGCGGCAATAGCCTTCGCTTCTTTGGCGGCTGCGGCGAATTGCTTCTGCTGTAACAACACATAGGCATTCGCCGTATCGCCCGACGCGATGGGATTTACGACGGGTTGCACCGGCTGGACGGTGATCAACGGTGCGCTGGGATCGGTCTTCGCAGTTGCGGTCGTCCGTCGTTCAGGACGGAGTAGCGGGTCTTCCGCGGGTTTTGGGGCGGGCCTGACGCGGCGAGGCCGACTTGATTGCGCGCTGGCAGTCCCGGTCAGACTCCCGGCCAACGCGATGGCCAGGGCGCCAACAGAGAGTGCCCTTTGGAAATGTTGGTTAATCATAGGATTTCTTTCGGGGAGAGGGCTTTTGTTGCGGCAAAACTAAGGATACTGGAACACCTGCCTTCGGATGCTTTTAACGTCCCATTAGTTCGCCCGCGATAGTTCACCTGCCGGGCAATGTACCCCAAGTCTAAGGTATGAAACAAACCTAGTCTTGCCTGGGCACGAATGCAGTTCGGTACCTTCAGGATCGTTACCACTCAATATCAGAACCGGGAGCGGTAGCGACCGGGTCATTGGTGCAGCATTCAACCAGTAAGAAAACCAAAATTTGTCGTGTCAATGGGTCAATGGTCATGCCTGGACGGCGTTGCACAAGAAGTCTTCGAACCGGTGCGATCTCGCGCCGTTGGCTTTTGTATAGTTCGTGATGCTTCGTGTGATTTCGTGGATCGTAGGCCTTTTGGTTTGGCGAACACGATCACGAATCAACACGAATCGGCACGCATGAAGAGGGGCCGAAAGAAAAGCGACCGGCGTTACCTGCCGATCGCTTTTACTGTTTTTTTCAAACGCGGGCGTCTCGATCCTGGAGATAATTCTAGAAGTTCAATTTTACGCCAAATTGAAACTGGCGCGGATCATAAGACGCGGTCGGGAAGCTATAGTACCTGCCATTCCCCGCCCGCTGGTTGAACGCGTTAACGTCGCTAAACAGCGGAGACGCTGCTGCTTCGTTGAAACGATTGAAAAGGTTGAAGCCTTCCGCAATCAGGTCTAGTCGCACCCGCTCGCCTAAACGGATTGCTCGCATCACACGCATGTCAAGTGAAGCATAACTGTGGGTGATACCCATATTGCGACCGAGGCTGCCGGCGGTGAAAGCGGTAGTCGGGATAAACAGTGTCCCATCGGACGCGACGCTTGGGCGATCGGTCGAACCTTGTAAGTCACCATTCGCATCAACGCCGGTTAATATGTTGAAAGGTCGTCCTGAAGAAATTTCGAAAATGGGAGCGACCGTAAAATCTGCAAGGAAGCGATGGGCCGCGCTCGACGAACCGCGCCATGACGCGGGAGAGGTTAAGGCGCCGCTGAAGACAAAGCGGTGCCGCTGGTCGAACAGCGAGTCGGCGCGTTCAGCGCGGAAGTTTCGATTGTCCTGCGGCTTGAGTAGGGTCTGCAAGTCACTGGAATCATCAATCGAATGTGCCCAGGTGTAGGAAGCGAGAAACTGGAAATTATTTGAGAAGCGACGCTTCAATTCCAGGTTCATAGCATGGTAAGTGGAGTTACCGTCCGACAACTGAGCATCAATTTCACCAAAAGGAGTAAGTGCGCCCGGCGTGCGAAGGCTGTTGGCTGCTGCCAGCGTCGCGTCGAGCACTGCCTTTGTCACTAAACCACCCGTCACCGAATTGGCAAAGAAATAGTTAGGTGCGTTGGGACGGAAGAAATTCGCAACAATAGGATTCACAACGCCCTGACCCAAACCGTTGCGTCCGACGATGCCAGGAATGAGTACCGTAAATCCTGGCGGACAACCCGCACCCGGGCAAGCTTGGGGAATGGAAAACAAGTAGGCTTCGCTATTGCTTGCTGGATTGCGACCGGCGAAGCGGCGGAAGTTTTCAATCAACAAGTCCTGGCGCGGTGCATTAATGTCCTGTGGGTGAGGGAGATGATGCGCGCCGACAAAGATATAACCTGCCGAAAATGACATGCTGTTTGTCAGTTGGCGCTCAACCGTGAAGTTGCCCTGATTGGCGGAGGCGTATTCGAAATTCTTGCCTACTGCCAGAGTGAAAGGAAAGATCGGGCCAAACCCGACAAATGTTTGATCGTTGAAACGGACTCTTCCCGGCAGGTATTGGGCCGTAGTGGCGACACCTGGAGTCGTGAAGCCGGCACCTAAAGGTGCACAAATAGGATTGCCGCTTGCGGGTGAGCAAACAGTTCCCTGAAATATCTGCAAGGGGTTGAGTAGTTGGTTGGGCGCGGGGCTGCCGGGCAGGACATTAAAGTATTGCTGCTGTTGGGCGGCGTCCGCGATATCTGAGTTGAAGGCTACGGCAAGCAGCGGGTGATCGTAGAACAGACCGAACGCCGCACGAACAACTGTCTTGCTGTCATTATTAATGTCCCAGGCAATGCCAACGCGTGGCGCCCAATTGTTCTTATCGCGTGGGAAGCCTTGTTGCACGCCCACCACATCTTGAGCCGTCTGTAAATCGGCAGCGGACAGCGTAATACGCGTCAGCGGATCGGTAAAACCAATCGGCGCAATCGTGTCTGTCAGCTCAACGTCGTAGCGTACCCCGTAATTCAAAGTGAAGTTCTGACGTATCTTCCACGAATCCTGCGCGAAGAAAGCAATTGGGCGATTCTTGATGGCGCTGGTCGGATTGCCGAAGCCCTGGATGAATGCGGAGGGAACACCGAATCCGTAAGACTGAACCGGCGACAAGTCCGGCGGTGTGCAATATGCCGGAACTGGGGTCGGAGGCGCTACTACACATCCCGCCTGAGTTGACGGCGTACCATCCAGAAATCTTTGCGAGAGGGCGCCGGGAACGCCACTAAAGTTAAAGAGTCCTGGAAAGTTCAGCTGAAAGCTGGCCCTAATATCAAGAAAGTTGTAGTCGCCACCGACTTTGAACGTGTGGCTCCCGTGAATGAGGTTCAGAGTATCGGTAAATTGATAGCGGGTTTCCCGGCGATCAACCGGAGAGAACGGATTCGATCCCAGGAAGGCTGCCCCGATGATCTGGATCGCCGTTCCGGGAATCTGCGAATCAAAACTCGCTTTGCGCTGCCCAAAGTTGAAGCGCAACTCGTTTACGGCCCGGCTCGAAAGAGTTGATGCCAGGGACGTAACGAAGGAGATGTCCTTCAATCTTTGTATGCCGGTGCGCGAGAAGTCATTTTGTCCGACTGTTTGGTTCTGCGATTCGTCTTGAATACCTGACAAGTCGCTGGGATTGTAACCAAACCTCATTGAGAATTGATGGTCCTGCGTAATTTGATGGTCTACGCGCAACGAAAAGAAGGATGTGTCTTCGGAGATCGGAAAGATGCGGGACAAGCTATTGAGCGGGCGGAACGCGATCGGCTGGCCGTTGGCATTAACCGTCGTAAAGTTCGGCAAAATTCCATTGTTGGCAAGCGAGGGCACTGGTGCCCCCGTGAGAAAGAAGCGCCCCCCGATAATTTGTCCGGCAGTAATCGCTCCCCCGGGACTGCGCAATGTGCTAACCCCATTAAGTCCAATCTGTCCGCCCGTCGCAGCGAAATACGCGTAGCTTACTGCGCGATTGATGCGCGCGGCGTCACCGGTGGCTAGTTCGCCATTGATGAAGGCGACCTGCGCGGCCGTCAAGTTTGTAAACGCCTGTGGTCCGATTCCGGGGAGTGGAATCGTGACGCTCCCGGTTAATCCTGCGCCGACGTTACCTGTAAAGAAACCCGACTCCTGACGCCGCCGCTGTTCGAAACTACTGAAGAAGAACGTTCGATCCCTGTCCAATGGCCCGCCTAAGGTGGCGCCGTACTGAACCCGCGTAAACGGGGGCTTCTTGCTTGGATCGTTGTCAATAACGGGTGCAAAGGGATTGCGAGCTTGAATCGTTTTGTGCCGAAGAAAACCGAAGACGTTTCCACGAAAATCGTTGGTGCCGCTCTTGGTGACGATGTTGACGATACCGCCAGTGGCCCGGCCAAATTCCGGCGCATAGGAATTAGTCGACACCTGGTATTCCTGCACACCTTCCTGGCTGACAGTGGTACGTGCGGCATTGATGGAATTGTCGGTATAGTCCGCTCCATCTACCTGCACCAGGGTTGAACGCCCGCGCTGGCCTCCAATATTCAAGCCTGACGTTGGCGCCGGCCCAATCGGACGCCCGTTATCGCGGCCGACAGTGGAGATAGTCAACGCGAATCCTGTGGCGCTCCGCTCATTGATGGGCAGACTGTTAATGCGGGCCTGATCGATAGTATTGGACACGGTAGTGCTTGACGACTCGATGAGTGCCACCTCCGCAGCAGAGATGTCAACCGTGGCGCCAACCTCTCCGATCGTAAGCGGAATGTCCAGATCAGCTCGTTGCCCTACCGTCAACGTGATGCTCGGAATCCTTCCCTTGGAGAACCCGGGAGCTTCCACAATTATCTCGTAACTTCCGGGCGGCAGGTTTGTAATCTGATAGTAACCATCATCGTTCGTGGTCACGTCGCGCGTGAAGTTTGTGGCAGGATTGCGCACTGTTACGGTTGCGCCGACCACCACTGCTCCGGACGGGTCGCGGACAAAGCCCTGCAAGTCAGCCGCATTTGATTGTGCTTGGCCGAAAGCAACGGCCGCGCAAAGAGTGACAACGACATACAGGAAAGTTAGCCGAATCGAGGCGTGAAACAGCTGCCTGGAGGACGGGACCATCATCTTATTCTCCTTTAGCTGCAGGCTCCGGCAACTCGCGCGGAATCCCGCTGCGCGAAATTGTTTGGTGAGTGGACGAACAATACTCCTGATACCTGCTGAAAACAGATCGCCAAAATCAAATTCTTTCACGACGTAATTGGGGAGTGATTCGGCCACTGACAGCCAATGACGGCTACTGATGTTAGCCACCCCACTGAGAAGGGCGCAAAGAACATTAACCGAGAACGCCCCGTCTTTTTACCCCAAAAGTGCGCTTGTGGCAAGGTTTATTCGAACTGCGATCTTACATCTATTAAGGCCATTTTGGGTTTCATCAAGCCTGCCTGGAGATTGTCGAGCCGGCTACTTCCGACTCTCCTGATGGTCGTGTTGCCCGTGCAACTTTTCGTCGCAACCAATCGCTCGCGCCAAAACAAATTATCGCCGCTTCAGCCAGGCGGGGAACGAAAGCAGCACGTCGCAGCAGACCGCTAACTCTTAAACGGGAGTCGAAGGTGCGGCTGTACCGCAAGCCATACTCAAGGGACAGGTTCGTAAACGAAGTTCCCAGCCCAAATTTGTCCTTGTGATCACTAATGACTTGAGCGACAACCTCACCACTCTCGAGAGCCATCAACATGCCACTGCCGGTAAAAGGATCGATGAAAGCTGCAGCGTCGCCGATCATTAGTAGGCCTTCAGCCGGAACGAGTTTGTGGCGTCCAAAACTCTCCAGCGCCACACTCACCCAATCAGTGCTCACACGAGCTTGAGCCAGAGTATAGGCGGCGCGCACATTTTTAAGCACAGTGGCGTTCAATACTGCGGCCGGCTCAGAACCGGAACGACGAACATCGCGTGCGGAAACAATAAAGCAGAGATTACTCAAACCTCCCTCGATGCCGCTCAAGCCGCCATAACCGCCGGGATAGAAATAGATCTCACAAGCACCTGGCGCAACTCGAGCATTTTCCAGATGAACCTTAAAGGCAACTAGTCGAGGACGTCGTTGGTCGGGAGTTCCCTTTTGCCGCTCTCGTTTATTTATGTTGCGCGCGAGCGCTCGGCTGCGGCCTGTTGCGTCAATCGTAATCCCGGCCCGATACTCGCGAAACCCGCCGGCTGACTTCAAACGAATTCCGCTAACTCGTCCGTTGTTGAGGATTACATCCGATGCCTGGGCATCTTCCAGCACAATTACGCCGACCTGCCTGGCTCGCTCGAGCAGCAGCAAATCCATCTCGGCGCGACTGAGACCGATCGCGGCAGCTTTGTTACCGAACCATTCGCTGGGCACGGTAACCTTGTTGCCGCTTCGTGAGTAAAAATTCGTTTCGGTGAGACGAGCGCCACCGGCTGAACCAATCTCGCGGGCGACACCGAGTTTCTTAAAGTGAGCAACGCATTCCGGAGAGATGAACTCTCCACATAGTTTAGCGCGCGGAAATTTCTTTCCTTCCAGGAGCAAAACGCGTATGCCTCGCTTCGCAAGGTGAATCGCTGCGCTCGTTCCAGCCGGACCCGCGCCGGCGATCGCAACGTCGTAAGTATTACTGGCAGTTATCACCGTGTAGTTCCCATTCCAGAGCTGATGGCAATTCGTTGCTGGCCTTTGTTGGAACCTATTGCTGATTCCGAGGGTGTTCGATCGATCCAAGGTCGGCGCGCGCTTAGCACTAAACGATAAGGAAATGTCCGGGCAATCTCGATATCTTCGAGAGCCGCCAGTTTTGCCAAATGTGCCAACTCGTGTGGCTTGAAGCCTCTCAGGATGGAAAGCGCCCCGTCTTCACGAATTAGACGGTTGCGAAGAAAAAGACGCCCCACGGTTGTGTAAAAGTAATAAGACAGCGGATGACGATGAAGGTCGATTACGAAAATGGACCGGCGCGCCGTGCGACTAAGCTCCTTCAGGAAAGCCACAACCGCGTTGTCTGTAAAGTGATGAGTTATGAGCGAACAAATCGCGAAGTCAAAAGTCTCGTCAGCAAACGGCAGATTGAAACCGTCACCACGAACGGCACTGATCTCCGAGACACCCTGAGATTCTTCGGCTATTGCGAGAGCTGAACGAGCGTTCAACTCAAGGCCCACAAAGCTGCCGCGACGATTTTCCCTACGGCTCCATTCTGCTGCCGAGCGTAGGAGTTCCCCGGAGCCCGCGCCAACATCGAGGATAGAAAAGCTCTTGAGGTTCTCCTTTTTGATTTCCGCCAGTAAGGTTTGCTGTAACGCGCGGGTATCGCCTAACCACACATTTACTCGCCGCAGCTCTACCAGACAGCCCTCGTATTCCTCAGGCGTGTAGTCGCCTTTATCAAGGTGCTCGAGATCGTAACTGCGTTGGCGAAAGCGACGAAACATTCTGTTCGGTTCCGAGTTTCGAGTTCCGGGTTTGGTGTCTAAAGGCCCGCGGGTTTTCCCTGGAATCCGGAACTAGAGTCGTTCGACTACAAGCGCACTATTCTTCGAGCCGAAGCCAATGCAATTGCAAAGCGCAACCCGCACATCAGCCGCGCGCGCTTGATGGGGAACGTAATCGAGATCGCAACTCGGATCAGGCTCGTCGAGATTTATTGTCGGAGGAATTTTCTTTTCGTGCATCGCACAAAGCGCCGCGCTCAAACCAGCGGCGCCGCTGGCTCCCTGCGGGTGACCCACCTGCGATTTGGTCGCGGACATCGGGATGCGCGCCGCATGCCCGTCGAGTGCTGCCTTGAGCGCGGTGGTCTCAATCCGATCGTTTAGTAGTGTTGAGGTGCCATGAAGATTGACGTAGTCGACATCTTTCGGCGTGCGGTTCGCATCCTCCAAAGCCAGCCGCATCGCTCGCGCCGGTTCATCCCCGCTCTCTTCCAGGCGTACGCGATGGTAAGCGTCACAAGTGGCGCCGTACCCGGTTAGCTCTGCGTAGATCCTTGCGCCCCGATTTCTTGCGTGCTCCAACTCTTCGAGTACGTAAAGCCACGCTCCCTCTCCTAAGACAATCCCTGATCGATTTAGCGAGAACGGACGCGAAGCACGCTGTGGTTCATCATTCCACTCGCTAGTCAATACCGTCATGAGATTGAACCCGGCCAAAATACCGGGCGCAATCGGCGCGTCTACGCCACCAGAAATCATCAGGTCCTGACGCCCGAGCGCTATGTGTTGGGCCGCGTAAGCGAGAGCATCTGTGGAACTCGTACAGCCGGTAGAGACAATGTGGGATAGTCCTCGCAGGCCAAAAGCCATCGAGAGTTCACTCGAAAGGCCGCCATGTGTCGAAGCAGGAATGGTATATACGCTCGCTTTGCTGGTGGGGCCCACGTACCAGTATTCGTATTGCTGCTCGGTGAATGCGAGACCGCCCCCGCCAGTGCCCAGCACTACGCCAAACGCTCGCCGCTGGTCCAGGGTGAAGTCAACGTCCGTCAATTGAGCGTCTTCAAGCGCTTCCCGCGCCGCGGCGAGGGCAAGCGGCACAGTCCTCGGAACGTGTTTCCGGTCTCTGGGATTGAGCTGGGCTTCCCAATCGAACCCGACAACTTCGGCCGCGATTTTCACGCGCGACTTTGACACATCAAATGCCGTGATTCTGCGGACGCCACTTTCGCCATTGAGCAATGCCCGCCAAAACGCCTTTCGTCCAATGCCAATAGGAGTCACGCATCCCATACCGGTAATCACCACACGGCGCAGGCGCTGAACCCTGCTGAACATATTCGCTTCTCCGGAAATCTGGGACAGGTTAGTTAAAGGTTCACCAGGAGGATAACACCGCTTGAGTCTAAAGCAACGCAGCCTGAAAACTAGAAAAGGATCGCCTGCCATGACAAGCGATCCTTACGATGATACTGACGGGCTGTACAGTTAGCCACTCGCTAAAATCAAGATGTTAAGCGTCAACCTTAGTGCCACACTCGTTGCAAAACTTGGTACCCGGCATCAACTCAGTTTGGCAATTTGGGCATTTCTGTTTCTCTTGATTGGCACCGCATTCACTGCAAAACCTGGCGCCTGCCAGCATTTGCGCTTCACACTTGATACAGTTTGCTTTGTCTGTCCCTCCCGTCTCGGCAGTCTTCGGATTCATCGCGTTGGTCATCGCGCCGGCCATGGCATTGCCGATCGCGAATCCTGCGCCCAAGCCTGCTCCTGTACCGGCACCGCCGGAAGTGTTTTGCGCCGCATCTCTCATAGCATCTGCCGCCTGGAACTGGGCATAGCGTCCAACGTCACCAATGACGCCCATCGACGTTCGCTTGTCCATCGCTGCCTCCACCTCTTGAGGCAGTGAGATGTTTTCGATCAAGTACTTCGTCAGTTCAAGTCCATACGACTTGAACTCGTCACTCAACTTACTGCGGACAAACTTGCCCAGCTCGTCATAGTTTGACGCCAAATCCAGCGCCGCAATCTTTGATTCGGCCAGGGCGTCACTGAATCCGCTCACCAGCGTCCGCTTGAGTTGGCCCTCAATATCTTCGGTTACGAAGTGGCCGTTTGTTCCGGCAACCTCCTTGATAAAAGCGCGAGGATCGACGACGCGGATCGAATAAATACCAAAGGCACGAAGCCGCACCATGCCGAAATCAGTGTCGCGCATCATTACGGGGTTTGCAGTGCCCCATTTGAGGTCGGTGAATTGTTTCGTGTTTACAAAATAAACTTCGGCCTTGAACGGAGAATTGAAACCGTGCATCCAGGCGCCGATTTTGGAAAGGATGGGAGTGTTTCCGCCATCAATGGTGTAGAAACCTGGAGTGAAGACGTCAGCAATCTGTCCTTGAAAAACGAAAACAGCGACCTGCGACTCACGCACGGTCAAACGCGCTCCATTTTTGATTTCCTGACCTTGAACCGGAAACCGGTAGAGAAGTGTGTTGCCGGAATCGTCAAGCCATTCGATTACCTCAATAAACTGCGAGCGGAGGGCGTCCATTATTCCCATCGATTTCAATTCTCCTTTGCGCGGCAAAATCCTGCCGCTGATTATTAGCGCTCAGCCTTAATGGTGACCTCAGCAAAGCGGCCAAAACATATTAGCAATATTGCACAAAGCGGGTCGGCGAGGAAAGAGGATGCGGACAGATTTCCTCAGGGCGCGATTGAGTTGGGGTTTGTCAAGCTTCGACGACGGCTATTGAAATACGCAAAGCAAATAAGAGCGAGCAGTCCGCCGATGATGTCAATAATGCTGTCGAAGATTGAAGCCGTGCGTGAGCTGACGAAGCTCTGGTGAAATTCGTCCAGCAAAGCATAGCTGATGATCAGCGCGCCGGCAGCTTGGAACCAATAGTGTCGGAGCTCGCGACGAGACGAGCTGAAAAAAGCCGGCGCTGCCAGAAAGCCAAGCACGGCATACTCTGAAAGATGTCCCGCTTTACGTATCAGGAAATGCGTTAGCGCAATGCGTTCCTCGCTAATCTGCGGAAATAACCAAAGGATCGACGGGCGCAGAATCCGCGAGGTGTTCGCGGAAGAAAATCCAGCGGTTGACGAAAGAAAAATGAAGCCCATCCACAAAAGGAGGGGTGCATAACGCTGGATTCGACTTTGCGTCGATTGAGTCACCATCACGTCTGTCGGCCCAGGTGTTGTGAAGGACAAGACCTTAGCAAAATGGGAAGCCGCGTAACGCTGCTTCCCATCGAGGTTTTCACTACTGCAATACGCAGGCTATTGTGCTGCCGCGCCCGATACCACTTCGATAATCTCGTTCGTGATTGCGGCCTGCCTGACACGGTTCATGTTTAAGGTAAGCGTGTCGATCAGTTCGCTCGCGTTCTTTGAAGCGGAATCCATGGCGGTCATTCGCGCTCCCTGTTCGGAGGCAACTGATTCGAGCATGGCGCGGAAGATCTGTGTTTGAATTAGCCGAGGCAGCAATTGACTAAAGATCTCTTCCGGAGTTTGCTCGTAAATATAATCCACGAGCGTAAGTGGTTGACTGGAAGTACTGGCTTCTTCGCTGCTGGCTGTGGCTCGTGAAACGGGTAGTAGTTGTTCGACGACCACTCGCTGCTGCATCACTGACTTAAACTCATTATAAATAACGAAGGCCTTGTCCAGCTCCAGATCTTGGGTGAAACGATTGATTACATCTTGCGCTACTTCAATGGCCTCAGAAAAATCAATCCGTCCCTTGGCGGTAAGCCCGATGTATTCGCCAGTAAGTGTTCCTCTACGGCGAAAGAAGTCTCTGCCCTTGCGTCCCGCGGCGATGATCTCAACGGTTTTATCCGCGTGTTCCCGAATAAAAGTTTGCGCCGCCTTGATCAGGTTCGTATTAAATGCCCCACACAATCCTTTATCGGCAGTAATTAAAACGACGAGATATCTTTCATCGCCCCTCGCGTCGAGCAGTGGATGGTGAAAGTTTTCGTCAGTTCTGCCGGCAAGCTCGCCAAGGACCTCCATCATCTTGTTGGCGAAAGGCCGAGCGGTAACGACGCGATCCTGCGCTCGTTTCAGCTTCGCCGCCGAAACCATTTTCATGGCCTTGGTAATCTGTTGGGTATTCTTGACCGACTTCAGTCGCCGTCGGATGTCTAAAAGATTCGGCATCGTTTACAGGGCCGGCAGGTGATCAAACGTTGGCGCTTGCAGGTTCCACCGTCTCACTCCGCGGTATCGACGTTGGAACAGAGCTCGCGGTAGTTGTCCTTTCCTTCCAAAGATCCTTGAAATCCTTGAGAGCCACTTGCAAGTCAGACCTGATCTCATCTGTTAAGTTTTTCTTTTCGCGGATGCTCTGCAAAAGCCCTGGATGTGAGTTCTCAATGAATTTGAGCAATTCGGCCTCAAAGCTTCGAACATCGTCGACTGCGACGTCATCCGCAAACCCATTGCTGGCGGCCCAGATTACCAGTACCTGACTCTCAATCGCCATCGGCTTGTACTGGGGCTGCTTCAAAATTTCAACCAGACGTTGGCCGCGGGCCAGCTGCGCCTGAGTGGCCTTATCAAGATCCGAACCAAACTGGGCAAATGCTTGCAACTCTCTAAACTGAGCAAGATCAATGCGAAGTGTTCCTGCAACTTGTTTCATAGCTTTAATCTGGGCTGAGCCACCCACACGCGATACGCTGTTTCCGACGTTGATCGCCGGACGAATACCACTGTTGAATAGGTCGGCCTCCAGAAAGATCTGTCCGTCAGTAATCGAAATTACATTCGTCGGGATGTAAGCAGAAATGTCTCCGGCCTGAGTCTCGATGATTGGAAGGCTGGTTAGTGAACCACCGCCTTTGGCGTCGGACAATTTTGCCGCGCGCTCTAACAAGCGGGAGTGAAGATAAAAAACGTCACCAGGATAAGCTTCCCGGCCGGGCGGACGGCGCAGCAGCAACGAGATTTCGCGATAGGCGGCCGCCTGTTTCGAAAGATCATCGTAAATGGTCAGAGCATGTTTTCCGTTATCTCGGAAGAACTCACCCATAGCTGCGCCGGAGTAAGGAGCGAGAAACTGCATTGCAGCCGGGTCAGAGGCAGTAGCCTTAACCACGATAGTGTATTCCATCGCTCCGAAGTCTTGCAGGGTCTTAACCACTTGAGCAACAGTGGAGGCTTTCTGACCAATGGCGACGTAGATACAAATTACGTCCTTGCCCTTTTGATTAATGATTGTATCAACAGCAACCGCAGTCTTTCCTGTTTGGCGATCGCCAATAATCAATTCGCGCTGGCCGCGCCCAATCGGCACCATTGCGTCAATAGCCTTCAGCCCTGTTTGCAATGGTTCCTTAACTGGCTGCCTATCGACCACGCCTGGGGCAATCCTTTCGATTGGGTTGAAGCTTTCTGTGAGGATCGGTCCCTGATCGTCTATCGGGATGCCTAAGGCATCTACCACTCTCCCGACTAGCGCGTCACCCACGGGCACTTGCATGATCCGACCGGTACGCTTAACCAGGTCGCGTTCTTTGATCGCCTGAAATTCTCCAAATAGAACGGCTCCGACCTTATCTTCTTCCAAATTCAAGGCGAGTCCCCGCACATTGTGAGGAAACTCCAACAGTTCGCCAGCCATCACCTTTTCGAGCCCGTGTATCTCCGCGATTCCGTCACCTACCTTAATCACCGTGCCAACTTCCATTACCGTAACGCCAGCTTCAAAGTTCTGAATCTGCTTTCGGATGATCTCATTGATCTCGTTTGCTTTGATTGGCTCCATCTTTTTCCCCTGTCAGTTTTCTTTCATCCGAACTTAAAGACACCACACTTCACTGCTGGCCTGCAAGCAACGCTTCCATTCGATGAAGCTGAGTCTTGATAGAGCCATCGTAGACAGTCGAGCCAACTCGGGTAATTATTCCCCCAATTAGAGATTCATCCGTGGTAAAGCTCAACCTCATTTTCTTGCCAGTTGCGTTGGACAGCTTTTCGAGAAGTAGTCGCCTGGTCTCATCTGAAACCAGTCTTGCGGTCGTAATATGTGCAGCGACAACTCCACTCCGGGCATCCAAAACCTCGGCGAATCTCCTGTTAATTTCCTCCAGTTCCGTCAACCTTTGATTCTTAAGAAGGATTTGAAGAAAGTTGGCGGTTAACTGGTTAACCTTCGTTCGACCTATTAATTCTCCGAGAAGTTGTCGTTTATCATCGTAAGGAATGGTGGGATTCGCCAAAACTTCTTGTAACTGGGAGCTTGAGCTGATCATTAATTCCCAACCGATCAGCTCTTGCTGAACAGCATGTCCAACAGTTTCCCCCGCCACTACATCGGCGAGAGCTGTCGCGTAACGCCGGGCTACAGTCCGAGAGCTCAAATCCTACTACTCCCCAGCTCGTCAACGCTTGTTAGCATTAGTCTCAGGTCGTCGGTGGCGCTAATATCCTGTTCGATGAGACCTTCGGCGAGCTCAACGCTTCGGCTGGCGGCAAATTGGCGTAACTCTGTCTGGGCTACCTTGGTTTCGATTGCGATTTCTCTTTGGGCTTGCTGCCTTAACTTCCCTATTTCCAGTTCAGTCGCGCGTATAATACGTTCCCGCTCTCCCTCGACCTCAGCAACAGCTTCGGCGCGTATCCTGGCAATCTCAACATCTAAGTCTCGAAGCTGCGCATCTAGCTCCGCCATTCTTACTTGGGCCTCATTGTATTCTCTCCTTGCCGTTTCAAGCTCAAATCTTATTCGTTCGCTCCGAGCTCTTAAAGCCTGAGCGATGGGCTTGCCAAAACGGTGGTGGATATAAATCGCCGCTCCAATGAAGAGAAAAAGATTGAAAAACTTCCAGACCTCAAAGCCCGGGTAATTCAACCATCCACTATCACCCTCAACACCACTCAAAAACATCACACAGGCCACTAGCCGTCACTCCTGGAAGATTTCAAAATTCGGTTGCGAATTTCGACTGCCACTGCTTCAGCCTCTGCTGCGAGCACGCGCCGAGCCTGATCAGACTGATCTTCAAGCGCTAGCTTTTCCATATGCACCAGTTTCTTTATCTCCTCCCTAGTCGATGACAACTTTGACTCACTCTCGCTCAACCCCTGAAGTCGAGCAAGTTCGGCTTCACGGTATCCATCCCCGCGAGCCTTTCGCAAGGCTGCTTCGTATTCGGCCACTCTCTTATTTGCCGATGCGCTAATTCGTACTGCCTCATCCCTAGCCTCTTCTCCCATCATCTCTCGCCGTTGAAGAATCTTATTAATTGGCCGGAAGAGGGTCCGATTCAGAACCGCGATCATCACCAAAATCAGTCCAACATGGATAAGCAGCGTGCCGTCTGGCACCAACTGAATTGAACCCTGAGCTAAACCCAGAAAAGTGTTACCCATCACGCCCTAGCTACTGAAAGGAGAAATCCCACTCCCACAAAAAGGGCTAACCCTATCACGCCAGCACAAATACCGTCAACAAACCCACTTGATGGACACTACCCTTCACTTTCGAACTGTATTTATTAAATCCCGCGCTCAGACGGCCCGTGTATAATATAGCGCGCGGTATCATGTGCTACGTGGTCCCAAAAGCGTACAGATGCGTTCAAAGTCGCTAAGACTGAAGAAATCAATCTGAATTTGCCCCTTGTCGGTTCCGGGCTTGCTTGTAATTCG
Organism: Pyrinomonadaceae bacterium; assembly: GCA_051000815.1. Lineage (GTDB taxonomy): Bacteria > Acidobacteriota > Blastocatellia > Pyrinomonadales > Pyrinomonadaceae > PSRF01. The sequence goes on along the minus strand of JBPCNX010000043.1, from coordinate 58,890 downwards.
TACTTGAGTCCCGAAGCGTCGTCTGAGCTTTGACTCAAAGGCGCGTAAATTAGGATCCTGCACCTGGCTCTTCTTTATCTGGTCGGATTTTGACCGCCCCTTTACTAAGTCCTGAATGATCCTCTCCGTCTCTCTAACTGATAACCCGCGGTCCACTATCTTTCGGGCTATCTGACGCTGCAAAACAACATCACTAACCCCAAGTAGGGTGCGAGCATGGCCCGTGGATATCTTCTCATCCTGCAAGAGAATTTGAATGTCAAGAGGCAGGCGCAGCAGACGCAAGTAGTTTGTGATGTAGGAGCGGTCTCTGCCAACCTTCTCTGCCAACGATTCTTGGGTTAATCCAATGTTCTCGAGAAGACTCTTGTAGGCGTGAGCTTCCTCAATTGCGTCCAGGTTCTCGCGCTGAATGTTTTCGATCAAGGCAAGTTCCAGCAACTTCTCGTCCGGAAAATCACGTATCAATACCGGTACTTTTTTCAAGCCAGCTAATTTGGCAGCGCGCCAGCGCCGTTCCCCTGCTATCAGCTCATAGCGTCCACCTCGGTGTCTAACCAACAACGGTTGAACTATTCCATTCGATCGAATCGACTGGGCCAACCCCTGCAGCTTTCCTTCATTAAACCGAGTCCTTGGTTGCATTGAGCCAGGCTCGATTAGAGCGACATCTACTTCAATGGATTCATTGCCTGGGACAGGCGCCTCAACCGACAGCAGCGCCTCAAGTCCCCGGCCAAGCGGTCTGCGTATCATAGGCGTAGATCTCCTTGGATAGCTCCATGTATGCCTCACATCCTTTTGAATGTGGATCATAGAGAATTATTGGTTTGCCATAACTCGGCGCCTCAGCGAGTCTTACGTTTCTAGGTATAACCGTTGCGAATACTTGTTGGCCATAGAAATCACGCAAGTCGGCCGCGACAGCGACCGATAGATTAGTGCGCTCATCGTACATCGTGAGAAGGAGGCCTTCGATTGCCAAGGTCGGATTGTGCAAACGGCGGACTCGCGCGAGAGTGTCGAAGAGCTCTGTGACGCCCTCCAAGGCATAATATTCGGCTTGGATCGGGACCAAAAGGGACTTCGCTGACGTGAGGGCGTTAAGGGTGAGAAGGCCCAGGGAGGGAGGACAATCTATTATTATTAGGTCGAAGTCTGTCTCCACCGGCCTAAGCGCTTCGCGAAGCCGAGATTCTCTATTTTCAATCTCAACAAGCTCTATTTCGGCGCCAGCCAAATCCTTGTTGGCTGGAACCACTCGAAGGTTAGGGATTTCAGTCGGAAGCAGCGAAGATTGTAACGGCTCACCTAATACAACAACATGATATAGGCTTCGTCGGAAACTCCCTCGCTCAATCCCAACCCCAGAAGTTGCGTTTGCTTGAGGATCGGAGTCCACAAGCAGCACCCTTAGGCCTCTACTGGCCATGACCGCTGCCAGATTAACAGCCGTGGTCGTCTTACCGACTCCGCCCTTTTGATTCGCAACTGCGATGATTTTTGCCATCATGGATTAGGTCACAGACATCGAAGCGGGGATCTGGTGTCTGCTCAAAGTGCTATTTGATCGCATTAGTTGTGAGTGCTTTGACAGAATGTTTCACGTGTCCCGCCTACAAACGAAGGGCCTTTCATGAGTTTTCAGTAAACCGTTCTCTTTTCTGCTCGCTCAAACTCACCAGGAGAGTAGTCAAAGCTGAGCCCGTCAAGCCCTTAATTCTCCGAGCGTCCCCAAAAGTTATGGGCCGCGCCTGCTCAAGTCTTTCAACCATCTCAGTAGATAAGCTGCTAATCGTTCGAAAATTAAATTCTACCGGTATCTTCAAGCCGTCGTGACTGTTTAGCCGCTGAGAATTCTGACGTTGATGTTCAATGTAGCCTTTGTAAATGGCGCTCGCTATTACGGTTTCAACATCCCGGCTCGTGACCTCAGAAGACAAACCCGTTAACGAATGAATCGTTTCCGCTGTTACTCCGGCTCGCTTACTCAGTTGCTCTAGTGTTAACGAATCGCCCAAATCAGCTCCCAACATCGCCGTCAACGCTGCATATGCGGGATCAGATCGGCGAAGTCGCACGCTTGCTAGAGCCCGTGCCGCTTTTGAAAGCCGATCCCGACGAGCATTGAAACGTTCCCAGTCGCGGTCTCCGACAAGACCAATCCGCCGGCCGTGTGGTTGCAGTCTTTCGTCAGCATTGTCATAACGCAACTCTAGTCGATTCTCGGCCCGCGAAGTGAATACCCTGTACGGCTCATCTACACCTTGCGTAATAAGATCGTCAATAAGAACGCCGATATATGACTCATGTCGACTTAACCGAAAGCCTGTTCGCTTCCGACTGTTCAAGGAAGCGTTGATTCCGGCGATGAGCCCCTGGCATCCCGCCTCCTCGTAGCCAGTTGTCCCGTTAATCTGGCCAGCATGAAAGAGCCCATGAACCCGGTGCGTTTGGAGATCGGGGCCCAACTCGCGGGGGTCCACATAATCGTATTCAATCGCATATCCTGGCCTTATGATCTTTGTCTCTTGAAGTCCGGGTATCAAACGAACTAGGTCTTGTTGCAGTCCTGCCGGAAGAGATGTTGAAAAGCCATTGAGGTAGACCTCATTCGTCTCATCTCCCTCCGGCTCGAGAAACAATTGATGCCGATCCTTGCCGGCGAACTTTACAATTTTATCCTCGATCGAAGGACAGTATCTCGGACCAACTCCCTTGATCTGGCCCGAATAAAGGGGCGATTCAGCCAGATTCGCCCGGATCGCATCATGGATTTCAGTCGTCGTATAGCCAATGTAGCAAGGCGTCTGAGACTGAAGTATCCGGTCGGAAGCAAACGAGAAGGGAACCGGATGTTCATCGGGACGTTGGGGTTCAAATGCCTCCCAATCAATCGTCCGTCCATCCAAGCGCGGTGGCGTTCCCGTCTTTAGCCGTCCCACAGGGAAGCCCAGACACCTCAGGGACTCCGCAAGTTCAATTGAGGCGGGCTCGCCTGCCCGACCTGCACTGTAGCGGCGGCGACCGGTATGAACTACCCCGTTCAAGAATGTGCCCGTTGCCACTACGACGGAACGAGCCGCCAGCCTGCGGCCGTCCTGTAGATTGATGCCTAGAATGCAGCCGTCAACAACAATGAGATCTATGACCGTCCCTTGGCGCAAATGCAGGTTTGGCGTGTTCTCGAGCGCAAGCCTCATCTCCCTGCGGTACAGAGATCGATTTGCCTGAGCCCGCGGTGATTGGACAGCTCGACCTCTAGAACGATTTAGGAGGCGGAAGTGAATACCTGAACGATCCGCAACGCGCCCCATTATCCCACCAAGCGCGTCCATCTCTCGAACAAGGTGACCCTTGGCAATACCACCAATAGCCGGATTGCACGACATCTGGCCAATCAGATCCAAATTCAGAGTGACGAGTGCTGTCTGAGATCCCAAACGTGCGGCCGCCGACGCTGCTTCACATCCTGCGTGGCCTCCCCCGATCACGATGACATCAAAATCTTCGTCGAAGCCCATTTTCATTTGCCAATACAGAAGGTCGAGAATATTTCTGTCAAGATTTCTTCGGTCGTAGTTTCGCCAGTGATCTGCCCCATGAACCGCAGACCGTTCTGTAAACCAAGTACTATCAATTCCTCACTTGCTCCCTGGTCTATCAGCCTTGCAGAGGACTGAAGCTCGGAGACCGCTTGACCTAAGAGATCGTGTTGGCGCGCGTCGGTGACCAGCAATCCGGAATCAATCGTCTCAGCTAAACCGAATGATGAGATTATAGCAGCTCGCAGTTCGTCGAGACCGTAGTTCGACAACGCTGAAACCTTAATCGTAAGCGCGTCTGAATTGAAGGGCTCCAGATCCCTTCCAAAGGACGGAAGATCACTCTTGTTACGAACAATGACATGTCGGACCGCAGCTGCTTCTGATAGAACGTCAAGATCGTCAGCAGTGAGCTCTTCCGACCCGTCGACAACTACCAAAGCGAGATCCGAGTCGGCGATTGACTGACGACTTCGCTCGACTCCTAGTCTTTCTATTTGATCTTCCGACGCGCGCACACCCGCAGTATCGGACAAAAGAATTGGCACTCCACTGAGACTAATAGCCTCTGTTAAACTGTCGCGGGTTGTTCCTGGAATCTGAGTAACGATTGCGCGGTCATATTCCACTAACTTATTGAAGAGACTGGACTTACCGACATTCGGTCGCCCCGTAATAGTAACTCTCAGGCCGTCGCGCAACAAGTGTCCAAGATCAAAAGTTGCTGCCAATCCGGTCAGCTCACCAATTAACTCAGACAGGCTCCTTTCAAGACTCGCCTTTTCGAGTTGCGGCAAGTCATCTTCAACAAACTCCAGGGCTGACTCAAGCTTAACTATTATTTGAATCAGCCTTTCCTTCGTCGGCTGTAATCGTAGAGAGAGCTCTCCCTTGAGTTGTCTAATTGCCTGTTTAGCCGCCTGCTCAGTCCTTGCGTTGATCAAATCCCGGACCGCGACAGCCTGAGTCAGATTTAACTTCCCGTTACTAAGCGCCCGCAAGGTAAACTCACCAGGATCCGCCAGTCGTCCGCCGCATAAGAGGATGAAGTCGATCACCTGACGGAGAATTACAGGCGAGCCGTGACAACTGATCTCCAGCACATCTTCTCCAGTGTAGGAATTCGGCGCTTGAAAATAGGTTAGCAGTGCACGATCCAAAATCTCAGCGCGGCCAACCGGCCTGAGGCTCCGCAGAGCGACTTGTCCGGGTAGGAGTGATAAGTGTTCGTCACCAACTAAAGACCGGGCGATAGCCAAGGAGTCTGATCCGCTGACGCGTATAACTCCGATCGCGCTACGACCCGCAGCTGTTGAAAGTGCGACAATCGCGTCCATCTGTGATCCGCAATGACCCTCTAGAAAATGCGGGAAAATTCTATTTTGTAGCGGTCTTGAGGGTAACCCTGAGTCGGCGGTCCCTTGATTCTCCGATAGACTCAGTCTGTAAATCTTCGCTATCCGCAAGTGTGAGGTGAAGGATCCGACGCTCGTTGGCATTCATAGCGCCAAAAGTAAACGCTACCCCGCTTGCTCTAACTTGAGCTGCCGCATGTTGGGCCATCGCGCGCAACTCTGCTTCACGTGTAGCGCGGAATCCCTGGACATCGCAAATAATGCGCTCGCTACCGAATAAATTCCTTCCGAACGCCTGATTAAGAATGTGCTGCAGAGCTTCCAGTACTTCGGCGCCATCAGCTTGAAGCAGTTCGGCGTCGCGGCCATCAAGATTTATGGTGAACCGCCCCCCTGCGTCATCAAGCGTGACCTGAAGCTCAAGACCGGATTTCTCGAAGATCGATTCGAGAAACTTTGCTGCTTGCTGGTAAGTTTCGTTCATCCTTAAGTTCCGTCCAGCCGATGTGCGTTACAGTTCCAGACTATGAGCCTTTCCGTAGTGGTGTTGCGCTTGCCTTCTCCGTAGGGATCTCACCATCAGACTTGGTCAAATAGTTGATCAGAAATTGTTGACTAAATCCTACTATATTTCCTACCAGCCAGTAGACAAGTAAACCAGCCGGAGCGCCCCAAAGCACATAAAGCATGAAAAGGGGCATCCCAATAGCCATCATCTTGCGCTGCATGGGATCCGCGGATGGGGCCGGCGTGATCAATTGCAATACGATCATCGTGCCGGCCATCAAGAACTCAAGAATATGAAGCGGATCACCCGCAGAGAGGTCGGGTAACCAAAGAAAGCTTGCTTGACGGAAGTCCAGTGAGATAGTGATCGCTCGATAAAGCGCGAATAAGAACGGCATCTGAATCAGCAGAGGCAAACAGCCGCCTAGCGGATTTCCCTCTTTCATCAGGCGGAGTTGCTCCATTTGCAACTCCTTCAACTTCGGATCGCTCTGCTTCATCCCCTTGATCTTTTCCTGCAATTCCTTCATGCGAGGGGCCAGCTTTTGCGCTTTCTTCATCGCCTTCGATGAGCGCCACTTAAGGGGGAAGAAGAGCGAATAAATCACAATAGTGAAGAGAATGATCGCGAGACCATAGCTATTCGTTATCCGGTGGAGCCAACGAATCGCCTTAAGAATGGGTATGGCAATTGGCCGCGAGAGCCAGGTAAACCAACCATAATCAATCAGACCCTCAAGGTCGATTTGACGTCCAACGGCGGCGCTTATTTCCTGACTGCCCTCAGTCAGGATGAAGTGATCCTTTGGACCTACATAGATAACCGTGCGCGAGCCGTCAGTCGGAATGGGAACCAGCGCTTCGATTAGATAGCGCTTCTCCGGTTTGCCATTGGCCTGGTGGTCGTATTGAACGGTTCTAAATTCCAGGCCTTCAGCGCGGTTAGAAGGGATGGCCACCATTGCGAAGTACGTATCACCAATGCCTGCCCAGTCGACCGAGCCTGACACAGCTAATCGGTCCGGGGTTGATTTGTTTTCATTGATTGAAGGTGCGGTGTGTCGTTCGACCTTGTCGGCGAAGGCTGCAATTCCTTCAGGGGCCACCGAATAAAAGGTGTAGGTCCGTATGCCCTGATCACCAATGCTGGGTCCGATCCTCAGTTTGGCCGGAACAATCTGATCGCCCCGCTTAATCAACATCTCAAGGTCCACTGTATATCTCTCTGCGTCGAGAGTTATCTTCTTGGAAACCGTAAGACCAGATCCCTCCTGGCTAAGAAATGTGATCGTCTTCTTTTCGCTACCAGACAGGTTTAGCTCAACGTCACCAGTCGCTGATTCAGTTCCTTCAATCGTATAACTGGTGTTAGAAAGGTTTGTGTCGAGTGCGTTGTCCCCAATCGTTATTTGCAGCGGAACTTCCCCCCGCTTCAGCCCTTCGGGAGAAACCAATTCCAGGGGCACAAGACTATTCTTGCTGCTCGCGACCGAATGAATGTCACGACCACTATCCTTATTTTTCTTGATGATCCAGCTAACGACCTGGGCCCCCCGACTATCAAACTTAGCCTCGTACAAAGGAGTCTTGACGGTTAAGGTTCGCCGCGGCTCCTGTGTCTGGTTCACCACTGGTGTACTGACTGGGGTCGGGGTCGGAGTCGCATCAGGAGGAGAAACTGACGCGGTCGGACTCGGCGACTCAGCCGCTGTGGTGTCCTTTACAGGCTGTTGTTCAGTGGGTTTGACAAAGAAGTAGCTCCACGAAAAGAGGATTCCAATGGAGATCAATAAGGCAAGTAGTAAACGCTTCTGTTGCATTGGAGAACTAGAATCGTTGAGCGCAAATTTGATTGTTCTGGAATATCACTTTACTGGATCGTAGCCACCGGGATTGAACGGATGGCACCGCACTAGTCGGCGTAGCGCGAGCAAACTCCCTCGCAACGCGCCTCGTCGGGTTATCGCCTCCATCGCAAATTCTGAACAGGTTGGAATGAATCGACAGGAAGGCGGAAGCAGAGGAGAGATAGCTAGCTTATAAAACCTGAGAATTGAAATTAAAATCGTCTTCACGCCAGTTGTTGTTCATTCAAGCAGTCTATTGTTTCTTCACTCGCGACGGAGTTGACTATTTTCTGGAATTCGCCGAGCGGCTGACTAATCCGCGCCGACTGCAAGGCCCGCCGCCCATTCAACACCCAATCGTATTTCCTTTGCAGGCCGTCTAAAGACGTTTTGGTCAACCTGAAAGTTTCTCGCAACAGGCGCTTCGCTCGATTTCGCTCGACGGCATTACCCAACGCTTTCCTTGATGCTGTTATGCCCAGGCGGTGATACGTGTGTTTATTAGGGAGCGCAAACGCAGTTATCAATTTGCCGTCGTATCGCTTACCCGTTTTATAGACCCTCTGGAAGTCGCGGCTGTCGCGAAGGTGCGCTTGCATACCGGACAATTCTTAGTAATGAGAAGGTGTCAAACGCTTGCGCCCTTTAGCTCGTCTTCGCTTCAGAACCAATCTCCCGTTCTTCGTGGCCATGCGAGCCCGGAAACCATGCGTCTTGGCCCTACGTCTGTTGTTTGGCTGAAATGTGGGCTTAGCCATAAGTGATCAATCTCCTGCTAAACGAAAACGGTAAGACTAACTGGCACCGGGCTTTGTGTCAAGAAAGCATCAGTATCAATGCGTGTGCTGTCCTTCGCGGTGACAAGTGGACGATCAGAGAATTCACGGTCACCTAACTGAGTTGACGAGCGTTAGCCTCAAAACTTTGAACCCCGGAAACACGACACGACATCAATTAACCTGGCACTCTAGGGATCCCATTTAGGTCCGGATTTATACGATTAGTTAGGCAGCGAAAAAGAAACGTCCGCCCTCCGATCAGGAGAAACTCAGGCTAGCAGCGGATGGCCTTTCCAGTTGAACACAGCACCAGCAAAGACGGTCGAAAGGTGTCCGACAATGGTACTATCGGCGACACCGGCCGCTTGCGCTCGCGGAGGTTAGGACCCCATTAAGCTCCCTAAGTGTTTTATGTGGAGAGCCCGCTTGATAACGGCTCACCTGTATGTTAGTCTCCGCTCCATCTCAGCTAGCGGCGCTCCTAACCTATTGAGGACTATCATCTTAAAGCTTTACATTAAGCGCGCGCTGCTTTTCCACAGACCTGTGAAAATCGTTGTGGAAAAGGGAATCCGGCCCGCTTCTTACCGAGATGCGGAGGTGGGTCCGTCTCCAGGCAAATCCGCGGAGCCTTCAGGAAGCGGCGCTAGATGTACGATTCTCAGACAATTTTAAAATCACAACCGTTAGAGGCAGTAATTACGTGATCGGCGAAAATGATATTTGGGACGGAATTCTTGATTCCCTTAGGAACAAACTCAACAACGAAACCTTCGAAACGTGGTTTGCGCTGCTTGAATTCCGCTGCATCGACTATTCGAATTCTACAATTCATCTTTGTGCGCCAAACGAGGTCGTAAGGGGCTGGGTAACGACCAACTTTACATCTCTGCTGGGCTTGGTCCTCAAAGAGGTTAGTCTGCCGGGTTTTTCAGTGCACTGGGTTCTTGAGCTCGACGAAGAGAGTTCTGGTGGGACTGCTTCTTTAACGAGCACCGAACTTCCAAAGTCCGAGCCACCCAGGCAATACACTAATATTCCCACAGCCGAAGGGTATCGCGATGCCAGGTTCTTCTCTGGGAATGCTCGATCGGCAGATACCCCCAGTCTCGACCCTTCGCTTAATTCAAAATATAGCTACGACGGTTTTGTAGTTGGATCGTGTAATCAGTTCGCTCATGCGGCCTCACTGGCGGTCGCTGAAGCTCCGGGAAAAACTTATAACCCGCTTTATCTCTATGGTGGTGTGGGACTGGGTAAAACACACCTAATGCATGCCTGCGGCCATGCCATAAAACAGCGCAATCCTCACCTCCGACTTTGTTATCTCTCCTCCGAGAAGTTCATGAATGAACTGATCAACGCTATCCGTTACGACAAGACGCCGGCGTTTCGAGAAAGGTATCGCTCGGTGGATGTTTTACTGATCGATGACGTTCAGTTCATGGCAGGGAAGGAGCGGACGCAGGAAGAATTCTTTCATACGTTCAACTCGCTTTACGATCAGCAAAAGCAGATTGTGATTAGTTCCGACTGCCCACCCCGCGAGATTCCTACACTGGAAGAACGCCTCCACTCGCGTTTTGAATGGGGCTTGATTGCCGATATCGAACCGCCGGATCTCGAAACAAAAGTAGCTATTCTGAAACGAAAGGCGGAGACGATGGGTGTCACGATTCCCGATGAGGTCGCGCTTTTGATAGCCGGCAGAGTGAAACATAATATTCGGGAGCTTGAGGGATCATTGATCCGTCTTGTCGCGATTTCCTCTTTGCGAGGAGAGAAGATCTCCAAAACGCTGGCGCAAGACGCTATGCGAAATATTGCTGGTGAAGAAGAATCAGATGTCATAACTATCCAACAGATCCAAAAGGTCGTAGCCAACAGTTTCAAAATCAGCGTTGCCGAATTATTATCGAAAAGCAACGCGCAACAGGTTTCTCGTCCACGTCAAATTGCTATGTATCTTTGCAAGCAATTGACAAAGCACAGTTATCCAGCGATCGGGAGGGCTTTCGGCGGTAAGCACCACACAACGGTGATGCACTCCTATGCGAAGGTAGAGTCTCTTCGGCTTAGAGATTCCCAGATGCAAAAGGTGGTCAACGACCTGTCTGAGAGCCTGCAGAAGTAATCAGGGGTGTCTTTTCCACAAGGGATGTGGACAGCTTTGCTCCTTTCCCGGTGCAAATTTGAGATCTCTAACAAAATGTGTTTCAAAAACTTCGATGAATATCCTGTGGATATGGCGCTGGCCCAGTTCGATGGTAGAGTTTTCAACAGGACTGCTCTCTTTATGAAGCAACGGATCAACAGGCGGATGTTCATCGATTTATTTAAGCCTTAAAGGGTTGCCAGGTTTTCCACATATTAACAGGCCCCTACTACTACTACTGGATCTAAATAAAGGAATTTCAAAACTAGTAAGTAGTAAAAAAGTTTTTCAGCGAGAGTCGTAAGGAGATTGGGATTATGCAATTCGTCATAAATAAACTAAACCTACAAAAAGAACTGAGCTTCGTTCAGGGAGTAGTGGAAAAGAAAAATACTATTCCTGTCCTTTCAAATATTCTAATTGAATCGCTCGGAGAAAATGCCATCAGGATTACTGGCACGGACCTCGACGTGACTATTCGTTGCGATGCTGAAGCGGAGATACAAGAACCTGGAGCGATCTGTGTGCCGGCGAGAAAGCTTTTCGACATCGTGAGATTACTTCCTGATGCTCCGATTACTTTCAAAAAAGAAGACAACAATTGGGTGACAGTTAAATGCGATCGCGCCAAGTACAAATTGGTTGGCGTGGCCAAAGACGCTTTTCCCGAAGTGCCGTCATCGAAATCAGCTCCAATAAAAGTTTCCGCAGGAGTCTTGAAGACCTTAATCGATCGAACAATCTTTGCGATTACGCAGGAGGAGTCGCGGTACACACTCTCCGGGGCAAAGTTCATTTTGGATGAATCTGGCGTGAAGATGGTCACTACGGACGGTCACCGGTTGGCTTATGTGGAAATGAAGGCGACAACGAAGAATGGCGGTAAAGACACGATTGATACCTTGATACCGCGGAAGACTTTAGCTGAACTTACCAAGCTAACGGCGGATCACGACAATGAGATAAACCTCGGAATGGACGAGAATCATCTTTACTTCGAGGTAGGCTCACGGTTATTGATTTCGCGAATGCTTTATGGGCAGTTTCCCAATTACGAAATGGTGATGCCGAAAAACAACGACAAGTCAGTTCAGTTTGATAGTGCGCTTCTTAATCTAGCTATTCGGAGAGTTGCTCTGATGGCGGACGACCGTTCCCATGCCATTCGCTTCCACCTTGAACCAAATCAATTAATCATCAGTTCGCAGAATGCCGAAGAAGGTGAAGCACGTGAAATAGTTCCCTCAGACTACAGTGGTGAAGACACGGATATTGGTTTCAACGCTCAGTATCTTCAGGATTTTCTCAACGTGATGGGCGAAGGAAAAGTGGCGTTCGAGTTTAAGGATGGAAATTCCCAGGCGCAACTAAGCCCCGCCGAGGGAGGCGACTACGACTACAAATATGTCGTGATGCCGATGCGCATCTGAACAAGGAACGGGCTAATGAAAGAGGCACCGTTCGCATTGAGGCGCTCTCAACTCTGAGGGCGCCTTTGATTTTTCAGGAACTGGATTCCTAAGCAAGTATTTTTACCAAGGGCAGCCGAAAACGTTGAACTCAATAGACAGTTTCCTCCCCTCCCTCAAATGCCAGTTCATCACGAATCACTATGGTAAAATCGACTCATGATCCTTGAGTCGATTCAGGCCCACCAGTTTCGCAATTTGAGTGGAGAACTCCATCTCGGTCCGCGTCTCAACATTATTTTTGGAAGTAATGGTCAGGGCAAAACGAACTGGCTCGAAGGCGTATATTTACTCTCGCGGACAAAATCCTTCCGCACGCAGCGACTTCGGGAATCGATCAAGTTTGGACAGGAAACGGCCTACGTCAGAGGCCAGGTTTCCAGCGGTTCAGACATACGCCGCGACCTTCAGGTAACCTTACAGGGCAACACCAAGGCGATCTCTATTAACGGGAAAAAAGAGCCGTTGACAAGGTATCTCAGCCAACTACAAGTCTTCGCCTTCACCGTCGACGAACTCGAGGTGGTGAGGGGCGTGCCGGAAGCGCGCCGACGGTTCATCGATCGTGGAGTGGCTTCTTTGCAGCCCGCCTACGTGCAGACCGTTTTGGATTACAACCGGATCATCAAGCAAAAAAATCGAATCCTTCAAGATGCCAACGAGCAACGGTTGAGTCTGGTGCAGGTGGAAGATCTGGTCTCCCCCTGGAACGAGCAGCTGGCAAGAATCGCGGCAGAGATTCATGAAGCACGGACCTCATACATCGTCCGTATAAACGAGGTTTTGGAGCGAGGACTCTTCGAGAACAGGGATGTACATATAACTTATGTTTCGTTCCTCGAGGGCAAGGGGGACCTGAAAGACTACCAGGCGCTCATCAATCAGCGGCTGAGGCTTCGTCTGGGAGCTGAATTGGGCGCCGGCAGGTCGCTGATCGGGCCTCATCGTGACGATCTGGAGATACTTTTGGACGGTCGAGAGATGAGGGTTTTTGGGAGCGCCGGACAGCAGCGTAGCGCATTGTTATTATTAGACTTAGCGGCAATTTCGTTGTATAATTCATGGCATGGAGATTACCCCCTTTTTCTCATAGACGATGTCGATGCGGAACTTGATGAAACAAGGATCAGACACCTCTTGGAATACCTCGAAAGTCGGACGCAAACTTTCATTACAACTTCAAAGCGCAGCCATCTCGAAAGCTTTCTTTCGCGGGCCAGTGTTTATCAGATTGACGACGGAAAGGCTCTGAATAGTGAGAAGGAGAGAGGCCCTGCCTCTGAGGTTCTAGCCACGTTGGATACGATTTAGAGAACGCTTATTCAGACAACAATTTCGACGCTGGAAATATTAAGGAGATCGGATTGTCAACAGCAGGAACGACAGACAGAAAGTACGATTCATCATCGATCACAGTCCTGGAAGGGCGTGAGGCGGTGCGCAAACGCCCGGCAATGTATATCGGCTCGACTGGCGAAATTGGCCTCCACCATCTCGTTTATGAGGTGGTCGATAATTCGATTGATGAAGCTCTTGCCGGATATTGCGACACCGTTGAGGTGACAATCCATCTGGATAACTCGATTACCGTAATTGATAACGGTCGAGGCATTCCAGTGGACGAGATCAAAAAAGAAAGAAAATCCGCGGCCGAAGTCGTGATGACCAAGTTACACGCCGGCGGGAAGTTTGACTCAAACGCTTACAAGGTTTCCGGAGGGTTGCATGGTGTTGGCGTGTCCGTAGTCAACTTCCTCTCCGAGACACTGCGTCTGGAGATTTGGCGCGAAGGGAAAACTTACGAGCAGGAATATGTTCGCGGCGTTTCGGTTGTACCGCTAAAACAGACGGGCAAAACGCGGAAGCGTGGAACGAAGATTACCTTTAAGCCCGACGCCACGATTTTCGATCACACGGAATTTAGTTTCGATAAGTTGTCGGAACGCCTGCGCGAAAAAGCCTTCCTGAATAAAGGCATTCGCATCACCATCAAAGACGAGCGCGAAGAGCCGGAACGTTCACACGAGTTTTATTACAAGGGTGGAATTGCAGAATTCGTCAAACATCTAAACAAGAACAAAAGCACGTTGCACGACAAGCCAATCTATTTCGAGAAGGAAGGCGAGGCGCTGTCGATCGAGGTTGCCATTCAATACAACGATGGCTATGACGAAAAAGTCTATTCCTTCGCGAACAACATCAATACGGTCGACGGCGGCACTCATCTCTCGGGTTTCCGCTCGGCGTTTACACGGACTATAAATGCCTATGCTCAGTCGTCAGGGTTAGCCAAGAATTTCAAGAGCTCGCTTACGGGTGATGACGTCCGCGAGGGTCTCGTGGCGGTGATTTCCGTAAAACTACCGCAGCCTCAATTTGAAGGACAGACGAAGGGTAAGTTGAACTCCGACGTTAAGGGAGCGGTCGAGTCGTTTTTGAACGAACGCCTGACTGAGTACTTCGAGCAGAATCCCACCGTTGCAAGAAGGGTTGTGGGGAAATCACTGGACGCCGCACGCGCCCGCGAAGCTGCCCGGAAGGCGCGGGAGATCGTACGTAAAGGCGTGCTGGGTTCCACCATGTTGCCCGGAAAACTGGCTGACTGCCAGGAAAAAGACCCGGCACTCTCCGAAATCTATATCGTTGAAGGCGACTCCGCGGGCGGCTCGGCCAAGCAGGGCCGAGACCGGAAGAACCAGGCAATCCTCCCCCTGAAGGGAAAGATCCTGAATGTGGAAAAGGCTCGGTTCGACAAGATGCTGGGCCACAGTGAGATCAAATCGCTGATCATGGCGCTTGGCACCGGGATTGGAAAAGAGGATTTCGATGCCAGCAAGTTGCGCTATCACAAGATCATCCTCATGACCGACGCCGACGTCGACGGCTCACACATCCGGACGCTCTTGCTGACCTTCTTCTACCGGCAGATGGCTGAGCTTTTGGAAAAGGGTTACGTCTATATCGCCCAGCCACCCTTATTCAAAGTGAAGCGAGGAAAGAAAGAGGAGTACATCAAAGACGAAGGCTCGATGGTCCGCTATCTGATGCGTATGGCTACTGCCGACCTGACTGTGAAGTCGGCAGGTTCGAAGGAAGTTGTCGAAGGCAAGGCGTTGGCCCGGTCTCTCGAAGAGATGGTCGACTTCAAACACTACAGTGAGCGCGCGGCGCGGCGCATCGGCGGGGATTTGCATCTGCTCGATATTCTGCTGGATGCATTCGGCGGTAAAAAAGGCGTCTTGCGGAAAGAGGGAGCCACACTGCGAAAAGTATTTCAGGATGGCGATCTAATGGCCAAAGTCGAAGGTGTTCTGGACAAGGGAGGCTACAAGACCGAACTCTCACCCGACGAAGAACACGGTTTGTGGGAAATAGAGACGTTCACAAGCACCGGCGTGCCGCTGAAGATTGATTGGAACTTCGCCAGCTTCGTGGAATTCCAGAAAGCGGTGGAGCTCTACACTTCACTTGAAGACAAACTCGCCGCGCCTTTCGTGATCGGCGAAAATGGCACCTCCGAAGAAATCGCTACGCGGGATTTATTGCTGGAGAAAGTTCTGGCGGCCGCCAAAAAAGACCTGAGCATTCAACGCTATAAAGGTCTGGGCGAGATGAATCCGGAGCAGCTCTGGGAAACGACTATGAACCCGGAAAAAAGGACTTTGCTTCAGGTGAGAGTAGACGACGCGGTTGAAACTGACGACTTGTTTACAGTGCTAATGGGCGACGCCGTTGAGCCGCGTCGCAAGTTCATCGAAGACAACGCGCTCGACGTCAGGAACCTGGACGTTTAAAACGTCATTGAAGTAGGCCTGTCCCAAATAGGGAATTGTAGGGGCGTCTCCAGGGACGCCTCGATTTATGTTTACCGCTCACCGTATCGATTCACACTGAAGCGCGAAAGCCTTACCGGTACGTCCGGCGGAATTCCTGCTTTGCGGGCGGCGATCTCGACCTGCTGCTGCACTGTCTTGATTCCCTCCAGGGCAGGCAATAGCAATCCGCGGCGCGATCCAGTTTCGTCCTCAACAATTACTCCGTAAATCGCCGGATCCAAATCTTCCATGTCCGCGGGTTCAGTCGCTGAAAGTACGTCCACCGAGTAGCGGAGATTAAAAAGCTCCTCGGGCGTAACGGGTGCGAAACGAGGATCGCGCGTGGCTGCATTGATCGCGTTGGCAATAATCTCCTCAGCCAACGAGTCGGTTGCCGGCTCGATGGTGCCGATGCAGCCCCGCAACTCGCCGTCCCAGGTCTTGAGCGAAACGAAGCACGCAGCCCGGGCCTGCATTAACTCTGAGCTATCCAGCGGCGGTACCATTTGAACTCCGTCCTGGACGAAACTCTCGACCGCCTTACGAGCAAGCGCGGGGAGACTTTCGCCAGATACATCACCCTTTCCGCTCACAGCTTCCGCGTAGGCAATTTCAACGTCAGCGTCTTCACGCACAGCTCTCGCTGCGGTCTTATTGCTTGTCAGTTGCGCCACCAGATAACCCACGCCAAAGGGCGCTTCATAATTCAAAACCTCACAAGCCAGTGGAAGGCCCTGGGTCGCACCAATGGCGATGAGCAGCGAGCGATAACCACATTCCCCCGCGAGGCGGCGCAATCCTTGATCAATTCGCACGATGCGATCCAAATCATGGGAACCTACGGCGTCTACGATCTCATCATCAAAAAGGTACGCAGCTGGGTTATAACCCGCCGGGGCGTCCGGCTTGAGACGATGACTCAAATCGCCACTCGCGATCAAAGCTACCGGGCGGCCAACGTCGCTGATCGCCTTTCTGATACATGAGCCAAAGCGCACATGATCTTCGTTGGACAGAAAGCAGTAGCCCAGCGCTACAACACGACCCTGCCAACCATGTCGCTGAAGAAAATAGAGGGGCACTGCGGTTCCATGATCGAAATGCCGGTCTGGAATACCGACAACGTTGAAATTATCTGCGGCTGCGCGTTTGACGATCGCCGCCAGCAGCTCTGACTCGAGCGGTGCTTCGAGCATGACTCCAGGCGCGCGAAAGCCGGCGAAGTCTCCGCGCAAACGGGGATCTTGATAAGCAACGAAGGCGTCGGGTTCAAGCGGAGCGTGCGGTGAAATCAGTATCACCGTCTCAGCTCCGTTTGCGATGATGCGTTTGGTCAGTTCTGCCATTGCGTCGATTGAGCGGCGCACATCTTTGGCAGCTTCGAGTCCGACCTCGGGAACCATGATCGGCGGGTGAGGAGCGATGCCGGAAAAAACCAGGGAGGTCTCGTTTCCCATTTTTGTGGTCCCCTCCATTTAGGAACCAACGTTCGGCGGTCTTCTTAGGGACCGTTAGCGACATCTTGCTTGTGCGGGAACGGTGCGCATTTTATCACGCTGGGGAGCGCAATACAGAATCCGCGCGCGGTTAACGCGTGTGAAAAGGCTGATGAAGTGCTGAGGAGAATGGCGAGCCAATTCGCAGGTCAGGAAGGTGGACCCTGTCCCCGCTCAACTTGGTCGGAGATTTGATAACTGTGGCTTTCACAGGTTGATACAGCTTGTCCTTGAATATCGCGAGCAGGCGGGGACAGGGTCCATCTTCCTGACCTGCGAATTGCCGTAACTTGCTTCCTTCCGCGTGATATTTCCTTAGGCGTTGAATTGCTCTGGATGTAACTGCGCAATATGATGTCCACGATGGAAAAGTTTGATGTATTAATTGTCGGTGCTGGGCCCGCGGGATCCTTCGCGGCGGAACTGTTGGCAAATGGCGGTGCGCGCGTCGCCCTATTTGATGGCCGTCCCCCGGGCGAACCAAAAGCTTGTGGCGGCGGTGTTACCGCCAAAGCCCTGAAGGCCTGGCCCCACTTGCTGAGCGCCGTCGGCCGGACCGTTAAGGAACTCGATCTGTATTCACCTTCCGGCAAACGACTCCATTTGCGACTCGACGAACCTTTCGCTATCTACTCGCGCATCGCTTTTGATTCCTACCTGCGTGATCGGGCACATGACGCGGGCGCCTCTATTGTTTTCGAAAAGATTTCGGGAAGAGGCGTTAGAAAAACTGCGTCCGGCTGGGTTCTCAAAAGCGCAGGTGGGCAAGAATGGACTGGAACAACACTCGTCGGCGCGGACGGCGCCGGCAGTTCTATCGCCCGTATGCTTGCCGGTCCTCTGCCGCCTTCAGAAATGGAAGTCGCGTTTGGCTACCGAGCGCCCCTCCCTGAATGCGAGGATGCGCCTACGGTTGTTGCTTTCCTGCCAGGATGGGTTGGCTATGCCTGGGCCTTTCCTCGGCTCGATCACATTTCATTTGGTATCGCCACCACGCAGGATGCTTTTGAACATAAGCCGCTAGACGATCTGCTCTGGGATTTCATGGTTGGCTACTACCGCCAACGCGAAGATGTGAAGGCAAAACTTTGGTCGGGACGCAAGATCGATCGGGAACGCGATCTCCGGATCAGAAGTAATCTGAAAGATACGGCGGAACGTTATGCCGCGCGCATTCCTGGTCTCAATGATAAAACGTGGGACACCCGGAGTGTCTGCGGCGACGGCTGGGGCCTGATTGGTGATGCGGCGGGTTTTGCGGATCCTGTAACCGGCGAGGGAATCTACTATGCGCTGCGTTCAGCCGAACTCTTTGCCGAGTGCTATTTGGCAGGCGCATCGACGGTGTATGAACAGCGTTGGCGCCAAGACTTCGGTGGCGAGTTGAAGCGTGCAGCCCAGATGCGCCGGCGCTTCTACGGAAATTTCTGGGGCGCACCGTTCACCGAACGCATGATCGAATTTGCGCGCGGCCATCGCGGGATCAAGCGCGTGCTGGGCGATCTCGTCGCCGGCGAACAGGGTTACGTAGACTTGAAAAAGAAACTCGCGCGCGGCGCAATGCGTCCGTTGTAAGGAATGATCAAGGGGCAAGTCTGGTTATAAGCCAAGCGCCGTCTGACTGAAGCTCGTAACGTAGGCGATCGTGCAGGCGGCCTGGTCTGCCCTTCCAGAATTCGATTTGGTCAGGTGTTAAGCGATAACCGCCCCAGTGAGCAGGGCGTGTGATTATCTTGCCACGATGACTTTTCTCCAGTTCACGGAACCTCTCTTCCAGCACCGCTCGACTTTCGATAACATCGCTTTGCGGCGAAGCAATGGCGCCAATCTGGCTTTCGCGCGCTCGAGTTTGAAAATACTCGTCCGACTCGTCCGCGGACACGCGCGACACTCTTCCTTCCACCCGGACTTGCCGCTCCAAAGGTTCCCAATGAAACACGACTGCCGCGTAAGGATTAGCGTCCAACTCGCGCGCTTTGCGGCTGCGGTAGTTTGTGTAGAAAACGAACCCTCTTTCGTCCACGAGTTTCAGGAGCACCATTCGCGCTGAAGGTCGTCCATCGGGAGACGCAGTGGCAAGCGTCATGGCATCGGCCATTGACAGGTCCGCAGCGACAGCCTCTGCATACCAGCGTTGAAATAGCTTGATTGGATTGGGATCCGCACTCTTCTCATCATTACTGTCAGCGTGGCGGAGAACTTCTTCCATTGGTTTTAGGATTCGGCGGATTGAGTATAGGGCGCGAGACGAAGCTTTAGTTCTGCAGGAACAGTTATGGTTTCGAAGGTGTCGCGACGCACGGCGGCGAGCACAAAGTGAGCCTCGGCGATCAGTGTTTCCTCGCCTTTGCGACGCACTTCAAAATTTAAGCGCATCGACTTGTGGCCAAACCTGCCGACATAAGCAGAGACTTCCAACAAGTCGTCCAGCTGCGCTGCGTGGCGGAAATCGCATTCGAGGTGAACTCGCGGCAACCAGATGTCGAGCTCATCGAACATGACGCTGTAGGGCAGGTCGACTGCGCGAAAGAGTTCAGTTTCGGCAAACTCGAAGAAACGAATATAGGCGCCGTAGAAAATAATCCGCGCTGCATCAACGTCGCCCCAGCGCACGCGCTCTTCAATGGTGTACTTCTTCAAGTCTCAGGTCCCAGGTCTCAGGTCTCAAGTTCCACGTTTGGACGTTGGACATTGGACATTGGACACGCCAAGCCCTCTAGACCTCTACATCGTTCAGAAATTTTACGAAGGCTGCGTTGAATTCTTTAGGCCTTTCCAGGTTTGATACATGGCCCGCGCCTTCGATGATTATTAAACGTGAGCCGCCAATCTCGCGGTGGAGCAGTTCGGAGTCTGCCACCGGCGTAATCACGTCTTCGCTTCCAACCAGAATCAACGTAGGCGCAATGATGCGGGAGAGGAATGACGTTTGATCCTGTCTTGCCGCCATTCCGCGAAGTGCCGCTGCTGCCCCCTCGGGATTGGTTTCCGCCATCATTCCCCGCAGGCTCTTAACGATCTCCGGATGTTTGGTGACAGTCTCAGGCGCAAGCAGCTTGGTCAAAAGTCCGTCTGCGATTCCTTCCATTCCCTCGCGCAGAGCCTTCTCCGCCTGCTGCTCGCGATTTTGTTTTGCCTCTTCGGTATCTCCCTGCGCGCGGGTGTCAGCCAAAACCAAAGAACGAACCCGCAAGGGAAAGAGTCGATAAAAGGCCAGGGCGACATAACCTCCCATCGAAAGGCCCCCGATCGTGGCGCGCGAGATATTCAGGCTTTCAAGGAGCGCGGCGACGTCGGTTGCCAGGCTTTGCATTGTCATCGGAGCGGCCGTCAGATCGCTTTCCCCATGGCCCCGTAGGTCCGGAACGATTACGCGGTGATGTTGCTTCAGCTCCGCGATTTGATCGCTCCACATTGAGCGATTAAAAGGGTAACCGTGCAGCAGTACGACACTTGGGCCCGAACCGACGTCGTCGTAGGCCATCTCAACGCCGCGAACCACTTTCCTCATACCTTCTTGACTCCGTGCAATTTTAAACTGGGTCACTCTGGAATTCCTTTTATTGTTTCCATTACGATCTTCGTGCTGCTTGTTCCACAGCTTCGATCAGGTCTGACAGTTCGATCGGTTTTGCCAGGTAGGATTGAAACCCCGAAGCAAGTGCCTTGAGGCGCTCTTCTTCCTGTGCGTAGGCGGTGATGGCTACCGCTGCCAAAGGTCTGCCATTACCGAGATTGAGGGCCCTGACTCTCTCGAGTAGCTGATAGCCGTCTTCACCGGGCATCGCGATGTCTGACACCAACACGTCAGGCACGCAAAGTTTGATGGCTTCCAGCGCTGCTGCCGCAGACGAAACTGCAGTAACCTTTGCGTGACCCTGTGCCAACGCGGCCGTGATCAAATGCAAAGTATCTTCGTCATCGTCGACCAGGAGCACATGGATTCCGTTCAGTCGTGGCTCCGAAAGCAGAACCGCTCCCAGATCATTTTCACTTTCCTGTCGCTTTAGATCCGCACCTACTCCAAGTCGCGGGAGTGTCAGCAGGAATGTAGAACCCTTTCCGGCACCGTCACTCGAGGCCTTGATGGTACCACCATGAATCTCAACAAGATGCCGAGCGATCGCCAACCCCAGACCAAGGCCGCCATGTTGTCGCGTAGTCGTACTGTCGGCCTGGCGAAAACGATCGAACACGAATGGAAGGAAGTCTTCGCTAATTCCCTGGCCATTGTCAGTCACTTTAATCTCAACTTGAGAACCGCGCTCCTGGGCCTTGAGCCAGACTCGTCCCTGACTTGGGGTGAATTTGATCGCGTTTGACAGCAAATTCCAAATAACCTGCTGTAGCCGGTTGGAATCACCCGCCACCACCATCGGGTGCGCCGGTAGTTCAGTTTCAATACCAATGCCTTTGGCTTCGGCAGTAGGACGCACGACATCAACTGCGGCTGCTAATACTGGCGCAAGCTCGAGCGGGTTTAGATCCATGGGGAGCTTGCCGGTAATAATCCTCGACACGTCCAGGATGTCGTCAATGATTTGCGATTGCGCCTTGGCATTCCGGCGAATAGTCTCAATGGCGTTTGCGGACGTTTTCTCGTCCAGCGAATCGGACTGCAGCATACGCGCCCAACCCAGAATCGCCGTTAGCGGTGTGCGTAGTTCATGCGAGACGGTTGCCAAAAACTCGTCCTTCAAGCGATTGGATTCTTCCGCAGTGGCTCGTGCGCTGCTTTCCTGTTCTAAGAGTCTGGCGTTCTCGATCGCCACAGCCACAAGGTTTGCGGCCATCCTCATCGCCGTCACATGCTCTTCCCTGTATGCCGCCGGCGCGTAACTCTGAATTTCAATTGTCCCCACTATCCGTCCCATCACGGACATTGGCGCTGCGAGTGACGACTTTGGCCGCAGGCCATTATCAGGTCCCACAATGATTCCGGAACTAGGTCGCGTGACAGTCATATAATCATCGGTGACCACTACTTCGCCCGTTCTGATCGCTTTGCTGTTGGGCCCGGTTGAAGTTATGGGCATCGGTGGTAACTCGCTGATATTGATTTCCTGATGATCGCCCCAGCCATAACACGCGGTTCTAACGTCGCGAATGGAATCATAGAGTGAAACAAAGAGCCCATCGCAAGGCGCAGATACCAAGGCAAAGTCCCGCAAAGCGCGGAAGATTGTGACCAGGTCGCGAGCTGTACCCAGCGCCTGAGATAGTAGCGACACTCTTTCCAGGAGTTGCTCATAGGCCGAAAGGGCCTGTTGGTCGACTTCGCGCAACGCTTCTTCGGCGCGCCGCCGAGCCGTAATATCGCGAGCCACGCCCTGAATGCCGACCGGGTTTCCGGATTTCATCGCGAGCCGGCTGCTGATCTCGAGCCTGACTGGGCGGCCATGCTTGGCTTGAACGTCGACTTCGTAGTTTGTTCGCTGTTCACCCTGGAGCTTACGCGCCGTCATCTGTTGAGCTGCCGCGAACGAGCCTGGAGAAAGAAACTGACTCATATTCATCTTGAGTAGTTCGTCCCGTGAAAAGCCCGTCAGGTTTTCCACCGCTTTGTTAATTGAAGTCACGTTGCCATCGAGGTCGAGCGTGAAGACGATGTCGTTAGCGTTTTCCACGAGTTCGCGATAACGCTCTTCGCTTTCGCGCAAAGCTTCTTCGGCACGCTCGCGATCGGTAAGCGTTGTCCGCACCTTGCTCTCTGAAGCAAGCAATTCAGCTGCGGAGCGCTCACTTGAAGCCCGCGACTTCACCTGCGAATGCGTGAGACCAAACAAAAGAAGACTAACCAGAATCCCTGCGCTTGCGGTGTGGTAAACAGAGTTTCGGTTTGTCGCAGCAAAAAATTCCGGGCGAGAAGACGCCACGACTGTCCAGGATCTGCTGGCGACATCTACCACGCTGGCGGCATTTAAGCGCGGCCGAGTCCCAGTTTCGCCGGCGCCGGACTCAGCGGCCGTATCGCAAAACAGGTTTTCATTCGTCGCTTCCAAGCCGTCGTGAAGGCGCACGTCCACATCGGTCACATTCTTGATCGCCATCACCGCCTTGATGAACTCGGCGGCGCGAAACTGACTGAAGACGAATCCCGAGAGTGCCTCGCGCCGTTCTTCGACAGTAGTAGGCGTGCGATCGTTTTCGTATACCGGAGCGTAGATCAGAAACCCGGGCTCGCTGTTTGGCTCGTCTTCATGCTTTAACAGGACGCGCGCCGTGGCCGCGGGCAAACCGGTATCACGTGCTGTCTCCATCGCCGTCCGGCGCGCCGGTTCAGTGCTCATGTCATAACCGACGATCGCGTGCTGATGTTCGTCGAGTGGTTCAAAGTAGACAACCGGGTTGTATTCGTCTTTTTCCTGTTCAGGCCAGATCTGGAAGTCGCGTAGACCTTGTTGGCGTCGCGCAGCCAGGTAGGCCTCCTTCTGATCGCCTTTCACGCGGGCGAGATAACCGATGCCTTCCGCACCAGGATATTGATCCTTCAGTTCCAAACGCTCGACGAAGTTATGAAACTGGCTGGGACTGACTGAAGGACTGATGGCAAATAAACCAGCGCCGGCGCGCAAGACTTCGATATAAAGTCGCGGGCGTCCGCGAACGTAGGAGCTCAGTTCCTGGGCGGTGGTGGTGAAGCGGGCGGAATCTTTGGCCTCGGCGGTGCGCCAAACGTAGAAGGCGAAAAACGCAGTACTGACCAGGCTGAGCACTAAAACAAAATAAGGCACGAAATATCTTCCGGGCCTTAGTTCGTTATGGTTTGATTCGCCCGCTTGCATTCAGTTTGCGCCGAAGCTTGAAAACGTATCCTACTTGATCCGGCTGGTTCGACGACGAAGAAAATCCATCAAGACAAATTGGGAAAGATTGCTGGGATTCGCAAAGTATGCTTTGCCGTTTGTCATCGCCGTCATCTGTTTCACAAACTCGACGAGGTAGTAGTCACTCGCCAGCATAAAGGTGTTAATCATTATACCTGCCTTGCGGCAGGCTTGTACCTCATTAAAGGTCGCTTCCATCACGTAGGGATCGCCGCCCATGGAGTTTTTGTATAGCTGGCGCGTTGGGAGCGCGGGAGTCCCGTCCGCTCTTCTGCCTGCAAACGAGCCGGCGACATCGTTACTAATGAAACAAGCAGTCGGTTTGCCGTCCGTCACCATTACAATTTGTTTCATCTCCTTGCGTTGCGACTGCAGGATCCGGCGGGCGAGGCGCAAACCCTCGGCCGTGTTTGTGTGGTAAGGACCGACCTGGGTGGTTGCAAGTTGGGCGAAGGGCAGTTCTTCGGCGCTGTCATGAAACAACACCAGCTTCAGGGAGTCGCCTGGATACTGCGTGCGAATCAGATGCGACAGCGCGAGCGCAACTTTCTTGGCCGGCGTAAAGCGATCTTCGCCGTAAAGAATCATCGAATGGGAACAATCAAGCATCACCACCGTGGCGCAGGATGATTGATAGTCGCATTGATGCACATGCAGGTCGCTGTATTCCAGGTTCAGCGGGACCTTTAATCCTTCCCGTTGAATTGCCGACAAGAGCGTGGTGTTTACGTCGAGATTGATCGTATCGCCAAACTCGTAACGCTTGCTTGCGGCTGCTGCTTCCACCCCGGTGGAAAGTTGCGGTGTATCGTGACGCCCGGCCGAGCTTTTACCCAGGCTTCCCAGGAGACTTCGCAACGTTTTATAGCCGAGAAAGTCGAGCCCTTTCTCGGTTAATTCAAACTTGATGTTGCGCGGAAGCGGTTCAGAAATCTGTGGCTCTCCGTTTCCCGGCTGCCGGCTTTTTTCGCGAGGCATTTCCTTGAGGTTGAGATAGCCCTCTTCGACCAGACGCTCAATTAGTTGATTCAGCATTTCTTCGAGCGCTGAGCCTTTAAACTTACCCTCATTGTCGGCGAGCATCTCCCGAATCTGAAACTCGTTAAGTAGACCTTGATCAAGCAGCGCCTGGAGCAACGTCCGGCGCAGCGCATCGAGCGACGTGTCCTGCGGGCGCCGCTCGCGCGTCCAGTAATAATCGTCGTCGTAGCCGGAAGAGAGCAACGAATCCGACAGACCTTCCATCAAGTCGCCCAGGTTAAGTGACGAAACGTCGAGGCCTTTGAATTTTGAATACTTCGTGAATTTCATAAAGCTGATTCAGCCGCGGATGCACGCGGAAAAACGCGGATCAGACCAAATACCAAAACCAGAAACCAAAACATAACCGATCAAAAACCAGACTCCGATAACATTGAAGCCATTTTCAAGAGTCAAATTCGCTACCTGTTGTCCGCGCCCTCCGGTTCAAGCAAAGAACTCAACAAGCCAGGTTTATCTCTTCGCTGCTTGCGAGAATTCTCGAATGCAAACCTCTTGAACTCGGGTTTCACTCCAAAGTTAAACAAAATTCCGACTTCCACGTCGGTGGCTCGCAGGTAGTTCAACAATTGGGCTTCATGGGCTGCGTCGAGACATCGAACAGCTTTCAATTCCAGGAGTAATAGACTCTCAACAAGAACGGCTGCCTCAAAATCGCCGATTTTCTCACCCCGAAACCAAACTGGGACTTCAATCTTCCTGCAAACGGCGAGTCCTTTGGCTATCAGCGCGAGTTCGAAAGCCCGCTGATAAACTGATTCCAGAAACCCGTGCCCTAGCTCATTGTAAACTTCAAAAAAAACACCAATGACTTTCTGTGTCAGCTCCCGGTGTTTGAGAGCGCTTCCGTTATTCATGTGAGGCTCCTTAGCAGGTGAGGTTTCTGCTTTTCAAACCGACTCCATTTCCGCTGATTTGTTTGTATTGCCTTTCAGATCCGTGTTATCCGCGTTTATCCGCGGCCCAAAGTTCCTAGCTGTACTTTCCCGTCTCCGTTAGATCGTCATAGATCATGCCGCGGCGATCTTTTTTCGCTTTCGTTACCGCCGTGTAGCCA
Organism: Pyrinomonadaceae bacterium; assembly: GCA_051000815.1. GTDB lineage: Bacteria > Acidobacteriota > Blastocatellia > Pyrinomonadales > Pyrinomonadaceae > PSRF01. The sequence continues at coordinate 32,997 of JBPCNX010000043.1, read as the reverse complement.
CCCTCTTCATTGCGGCTGATCTTGTTCTCCGCGTATAGACCTTCCAACACAAGTTCACATGCCGCGACCACCTCGGCCTTGTCCGACTGTTTGATGTCAAAGGGAATCAACGCCGTTTCGAGCAATTCCGGAACCGCCTCCAGCAAACGCCGACATTCGGTTGCCGAAGCAGTGTCCGCGAGCCTCAGGTTATTGCCGGCGTCAAACCATTGCACCGTGCGCGCGAAGTCGATTCCCACAAAATAGCCGTTGAATATTTCGCCTGCCGCGCGCTTGATCAAGTCTTTCGCGATCCGCTGCGCGCCAATCTGTTCACCCTCATATTCCAGTTCGATTTTCCCGGTCATCGAGGGGATCGCGGCATAAATATCGGAAACACGCGGCACAATTTCCTTCTCGCCGGTTACCAGCGCCCGCCGCTCGGCGTTGGAAATTACCGACTCGATCACGGTGATTGGCAGTCGCTGAGAGACGCCGGAATGTTTGTCGATGCGCTGATCGTCGCGCGCCTCAAAAGCAATTTGTTCGACTACTTCGCGAACGAATTCCGGAATCTGCAACTGTTCCTTCCAGCCGTCGCGCTCGACCCACGCTTCCTGTCGAGTTATTTGAATTGCGGTGGGCAATTCTGCAGGGTAGTGGGTCGTGATCTCGGCGCCGATACGATCCTTTAGAGGAGTAATGATCTTGCCGCGGGCCGTGTAGTCCTCGGGATTGGCGGAGAAGACGAGCATGACATCGAGCGGCAGGCGTACCGGATAACCCTTAATCTGCACGTCGCCTTCCTGCATGATGTTGAAAAGCCCCACCTGAATCTTGCCGGCGAGATCCGGCAGTTCGTTGATGGCGAAGATACCGCGATTCGCGCGCGGCAGCAGACCGTAATGAATCGTCAGTTCATCGCTGAGCAGGTGTCCGCCCTTCGCAGCCTTGATGGGATCAACGTCGCCGATGATGTCTGCAATCGTGACGTCAGGAGTTGCCAGCTTTTCCACAAAACGCGCATCGCGATCGATCCAGGTAAGCGGCGTTACGTCGCCATGGGTTTCGAGCTGTTGCCGCCCATAAGCGGAGATCGGTTGAAGTGGATTGTCGTTTACCTCCGAGCCGGCAATGATCGGGATCCGTTCATTGAGCAGTTCAGTCAGTTGCCGGATGATGCGGCTTTTGGCTTGTCCGCGGAGGCCCAGGAGAATGATGTTATGACGTGCGAGAATTGCGTTAACGAGCTGGGGGATTACCGTTTCGCTGTAACCGACGATGCCGGGAAAAAGTGTTTCGCCGGCGCGCAGCTTTCTGATGAGGTTCGCGCGGAGCTCATCTTTGACTGATACGTTTTGATAACCACTTTGCTTTAGTTCACCGAGTGTTACGGGTAGTTGCATTAAAACACCTTGTGCCTGGGATGGGGTTTCGGGTATCAGGTGTCGGTTCCGGTCCGAGGTGTTGACTCGGAATCCGGAACTCTGAACTCGAAACGATTTTCTATCTTAATACGTTTGATCGGAAAAGACTCTTAGGCATCCACAGATTCCACAGATTCCGCAGATTCACAGAAGCTTCTATAGACAATCTGTCGTAATTAGATTCGTGAGGTTTGAATCTGTGTAATCAGTGTGTCTGTGGATGACTGAGGCTTATATTCCAAAACAATACAACGCACTTCGTGTCCTGATGTACATCCTTCCATCGGCAATCGCCGGGGTCGCGAAGCACTCATCGTCCAACTCATTCACCTTGAGTACCTCCCACTCACCCGCCGCCTTTAACACAGACACTTGGCCCGCCTGGCCGATCAGGAAGACTTTGTCGTCAGCTGCGACAGGCGACGAAAAGTATTTATCAATGGCCCCGTGGAGGCGTCCCTGTTTGATCACATTACCCGTCACCGGGTCAAACGAGATCAGAATGCCGCTGTCGTTGATCATGTAGAGCACGCCCTTGTAGAGAAGCGTGGAGGGAACTTGCGGCACCGGTTTGGTATAGCGCCAACGGATCGCGGTGGCGGTTTGATCGCCCTGCCCTCCCATCTTTATCGCCAACAGACCATTCTCGGACGCCATCATCGCACGGAACACTTCCCAGTCTTTCGTGTTCAACTTCTCATCGCGATTCATGTCAAACGCCTCAAAGGCCGAGCTCAACATCTTGTCCATCTTCTCCGTGGCGGCGCTTGGGATTTCAGTCTTCGCGATCTGACGATCGCCATTCTTGTCGTATTTGGGCAGCGCCTCCTCCCACGGAATCGTCGCGACTTGCTGTCCGGGTTGATTTTGCGGAAAGCCCCAGCCGTTAATGAACAGATATTCGCCGTCGTTGCTGGCAATCGATTTCATTTCGCACGTGAGGCCGCGCACCCACCAGACTCGCTTTCCATCGACGACCGAGTAAGCTGAGAGCTGGAACGATTCCGGAATAACAATCTGCTTCGGCCCCTGTTTCGGTTGATAAACGATCGGCGTCGAGTAACCGGAGATGACCACGGGCCGGTCAACCTTCCATCGCACGCGTCCGCTATTTTTATCGACCGCTATCAGGTATGAACTCGGGCTGTCTTGATCGACCGGCAGGATCACTTTGTCGTCCACGAGAATGGGTGAGGCACCAAAGCCGTAGAACATATTGAACGGTCCGAGCGGGCGCCGCCAACGCTCTTTGCCGGCGGCGTTGTAAGAGATTAGCCCAAACTCCTGAAAGAAGACGTAGACATTCGTGCCGTCGGTCACTGGGCTTGGCGAAGCCGGGTCGTTAACGTTCTGCAACCGCCCGGTAATCGTCCGCGGCACTTCGCGTTGCCAGAGTATTTTTCCAGTCTGCCGATCGAGAGCGATGACGAGAAGTTTATAGTTCTCTTTTTCGATTGGGCTCGCCTGCCTGGCGTGCGCGCGTTCCTTTGCGCGCGCATCAACCCTCGCATACGCAGTAACAAACACCCGATTGCTCGTCAGTACCGGCGACGAATGCCCCGGTGGTAACGCCGTCTTCCAAACAACGTTTTTCTCCGGACCAAACTCGACGGGCAAACCTGTCGTCGCCGAAACACCGCTTCCGTTTGGTCCCCGAAACTGTGACCAGTCTTCGGCGACGGCTCTTGTGAAGGCCAACGATGCTATGAGTAGAGCAGCGGCTGTGTTCTTTATCTTTGACATCAGATTCCTTTTGATCACGAGTGATATTGCAACGGGGAGTGTTCGGAGCACTGAGATTCTAAACGAAGGACCGCGCAAAATAAACGAAAGTTTGAGGATGAAAAGCCTATCAGGGCTGCCAACGACCCTGCTCTTGCTGCACCAGGCCATCCGCTTTCAGCTTTTCCAAATGAGCCATCACAGCGCGTTCTGCCATTGCATGAACCTTGGGCGACACGTCAGTGTAAACACGAGCCACGATCTCCGGAGGCGTCGCGGCGCCCTCGCGGATCGCCTTGAGAATGTTCGCTTCGCGCTCGAGCCTGTGGGAAATGTACTCATTAATCTTGCTGTAAGGATTGCCGATGGCCGGACCGTGGCCGCCGAAGATCACCGACAGGTTCGGAAGCGCGCGCATCCGCTCGAGCGAATCTAGATAGTCGCGCATATTGCCTTCCGGCGGATCGATGAGCACCGAGCCCAGGCCAACGATGTTGTCACCAGAGATCAGGGTTCCGGTGCGCTCTTCGTAAAAGCAAAGATGTCCACGGGCGTGACCGGGCGTGTGCATGGCCCGCAGACTGATCTCCGGCGCACCGTCGAGCCTAATGATGTCTTCGTCTTCTATCAACCGATCGACCTCAGTCGATCCCTTGAGCGGTTCAGCGGTCAGCCGATGCGCAGCCACTCTCAACGTTCCGCCCACCGTGGCTTGCAGCGCTTTGACACCGCCGACGTGATCGGGATGCATGTGGGTAAGTACGATCTCCCGGACCGAACGACCTTCACAAACCAGGTCTGCAACACAAGCCGCTAAAGCTTGTTGCTCTTCTTCGTAAGGTGAACCTGGATCAATCACCAACACTTCACGCGAGGTGTAGATCAGGTAACAGTTGGTGTGCGTCGCTGGTGGTTTGGTTGGCGTGCGGACCGGAAAGCAAATGTAGTTGGGGCGAAACTCGATGCGCCGAACCGGTTCGCCGTGAGCATTGGGAGTTGCTACAAATCGTTCGATCAAATTCGGAGTGACACCCGCGGCGAGGGTTTGCAAAGCGTGAAGCGTTGGCGGCACCGCGAGAATCTCCGAGCGCTGCCACCGGGCAAAAGCCTCGCGCGCCCAGATCCATTCTCCCGACTCAAGTTCTCCGGGAATTACCTGGGGCTGTTGCTTGTGAGGACAGTTGACCAGAAAAAACCAGGTATCAAAACGGCGGGCACTAAAGGGCGGTGTTAGCCAGCGACCCGCAAAAGTAAAGTCAGCGGCATCAAGGCGAAGACCGTAGTGATCCAGCAGCTGCGACCAGGACATTCTTTGTGAAGTGAGGTCATCAAGCAGCGACTCTCGTTGACCCTTTGTCAGTGGCTCGCCGCCGCGCACCGCCAGCACACCAAGTTCTTCAAACAACTCGCGGGCGGCAGCGCTAATTGCCGCACGGGTTTGCTGATCGTCGCAGTTGTCCACCGGAGTGTCAGCATCGGACGCATCGAATTGCCCGCCGGGAAAAGCGTGGAAGCCTCCGAGGAAGGCCAGCTTCTCGCTGCGGCGAACCAAAAAAACTTCGGGATTTTCGGGATTGGAGTTGGGCCGAAGCAGAATTACAGCGGCGGCGTCTTTAGGTGTGGTTGAACTCAAAATTTACTATCCGCAGATTACGCAGAGTCACAAAACAACTAGTATCCGCAGATTACGCAGATTTCACAGATTCACAAAACTGCAGGAACAGTTCGGCAAGACTCAGCGACTTAACGTTAAGATCCTAATCGGTGTCATCTGCGTAATCTGCGGATACTCCTCTTGGATCAGCTCCAGCGAAATCTTTCGCCATCACCGGCTGTCCAGGGGTTGCCGCGCATGTGGTAGCCGCCCTCTTCCCAGTACCCAGCCTGATCGTGTTCCAGGAAGCGCACGCCTTTGATCCATTTCGCGGACTTCCAGGCATAGAGTTGCGGCACAATCAATCGAACGGGACCGCCGTGCTCGGGCGGGATGGGCAGTCCATCATGAGACCAGGCGAATAAAGAGTCTTCGTTGAGAAAAAACTCGAGGGGGATGTTCGTAGTCCAGCCCGAATCGTATGCAGCGGCGATTACAAATTTGGCCTCAGGTTTGACGCCGGCAATTTTGGCGACCTCGCGTGTCGGGACGCCGCCCCAAACATTATCGAGACGCGACCAGCGCGTGACGCAATGAAAATCCGCGTAGACCTTTGTCGCCGGCAGTTGCATAAATTCATCGAGCGACCATTGCTGTGGATGCTCGACAAGCCCGTCAACTTCGAAACTCCAGTTGGCGAGATCGATCTCGGGCGTACCGTGCGCGTCGAGGACTGGCCACTTCTTTGTGCGCGACTGACCAGGTGGAATACGGTTCTCGCGCCGCGTGTCGGGGCTGATGATTACACTTTCGTCGGCGATCTCTTCAGGCTTGCGCGGATCGGTGGTCTGGTAATTGGGATCTGGTAGCAGACTGTTAAGGAAACCCATTCTTGTCTTAGGTCTTAGGCCCTTGTTTTTTGAACTTAGAACTTTCTTTGTCGTTTTAATCAACTTGAAAGTAAGAATTCATCTCGGTTGCACAAACAAAGAACAAAGAACAAAGTTCAAAGAACAAAGTTCAAAGGCCAAAGACCTATTTTTTCGTTTGATTTTCCGCCAGCTTCATCAGCTCTTCCGGCATCCACTTGCCTACCGCCTTCGATTCCGCGTCTTCAATACCGCGCGATCGATCGTGCCAGTCGTCACGCGTGCCCTCAGCGCCGCGTTGTTTTTCATAGTTCTCAGTCTGTTCGAGACTGAGCACGATGCCGTCAACAATTTCTCCCCAATCCTGAAACTGAATCCCGCGTCGCACGAGCGGTAAACCCGCCGACCAATCCTCCTCCGGAGCGCGCGCATCCTGCTCAGGGATTGTCAGGTTGTAAAGCGGTGGAAAAGGTTTGCCCTTATACTCCCGCAAAAGTTGCTCTTTGATTTGTTTGTAAGAAGTTTGCGAATTCTCGCGATGAATTTCCTGGGCGCGACGAAAGAGATCGGCGACGCTTGCTTGTTCCTGAGCCATGGAAAAATTTCCTCGAAGGCTTCTTTGGTGTTGTCGTTTTCCTGGAACAATACCTTACACTCGCCACCAACCAATCACAAATGCAACATCCGGATCTTGAGCAGCTTTGAACTTCGTACTTGGAGCTTTGTGCTTTGTTCGCAATCTCTAATTGAATTGTTCTCTATCGGACTAAGTTCAAAGTACAAAGTTCTAAGTTCTTCCAGATCATAGTAGACTCGCTACCACCGACAAACATGTCTGAATCAAAAGAAACAGTCGTTCCTAAAGAACTGCTAACCGACCTTAGCAAGGCTTCTCTGATCGAAGCCTGTCCTGTATGCAGCCGTATTTCTGAGGACGGCTTGATCCCGCTCGCCGCGCTCGACGATCCGTTGCGCTCGCTCGTCGCTGCCAATTCACTCACCGGCAAAAGCGCCGGCGTTTGTTCGCGTTGTATTGGTCTTTTCAAACGCGCTCGCAACCAGCTCGATGCGCACGGGGCTATCTTTGACCAGACGAGTTACGTATTGCCGACCCCGCTGCGTCTGGGCGCTGACGAAAGATTTACCGGACGTGGCGTGACGATGGCGTTTCTCGACTCGGGTTTCTACGCCCATCCGGACCTAACCAAACCGGCAAACAGGATCGTTGCGTACCACAATATCTTTGACCCCGACGCGGATCGCGAATCGTTGAAGACTGGCGACGTGGCGAGCTGGCACGGAATGATGACGTCGGTGGTGGCGGCGGGCAACGGTCATCTTTCGAGAGGTTTTTATCGCGGCATCGCGCCCGATGCGAAGCTCGTACTTGTGAAGATTGGCCGCTCCGGGCACATTCCCGACAAACACATCGAGCAGGGTCTGCAATGGGTCCTCGATCATCGCGCAGAACACAACATTCAGATCGTTAACATCTCAGCCGGCGGTGATTTCGAACAGCCTTATTTCCGCAGTTCGTTATGTAAGACGGTCGAACGCGCGGTGTGCGAAGGGTTGATTGTGGTTTGTGCGGTCGGTAATGCGGGGATGGCGCCGGAACATCCGGTGCTGCCGCCTGCCAGTTCGCCGTCGGCAATTTCCGTGGGGGGACTCGACGATCAGAATTCTCTCGACCGGGCCCGTCGCGGCATGTATCGCTCTTCGTATGGACCGACGATCGATGGCCTGCAAAAACCCGAGGTGATTGCGCCTGCGATCTGGGTAGCGGCGCCGATTCTGCCTCATACGCCTACCGCGGCTGAGGCTAGACTCTATTCCGCACTGGATAACGCAACCGATGACGAATTGGTAAAACTCATCGAGACTAATCAAACGATCGACAACGACTTGTATGAAGCACGCGGGTTGCCGGTAGCGCTTCTGCGTCAGCTGATAACAATAAAACTGCACGAAGGCAATGTGATCAACCAGCACTACAAGTATGTCGATGGCACCTCGTTCTCTTCGCCGATTGTCGCTTCAACTATCGCGTGTCTGCTGGAAGCGAATCCGAGTCTCACGCCCCAACAGGTCAAACGGATTCTCATTAAGACTGCGGAACGAGTTTCCGGGATAGAAGTCGAAAGGCAGGGATGGGGTGTAGTAGTTCCCGGAAGGGCGGTAGAGGCGGCTCTCGCGTTACGGAACTAAAGTCTCAAGTCTCGAGGCTCAAGGCAAATATCTTCACCTGCTTCGCAGGTTGGACCTTAAATAACCTGAGACTTCAAACCTGAGACCGGGAACCTGAGCCTTGAGACCTACTTCGGTAGACTTTGACGTAAACCGTATGCAACAATCCTGAAAACAAATTACAGACGAATATATTTCTAAGAAGGAGTTTTATTTGATTATGGAGAACGAAACCGCGCCGACTGATGCTGCGCCAGAAGCCGCGGACGCCGACACTACACCGGCAGCTGCTCCAACCGAAGATATTTCCTATCACGCCGTCGAGAAGGATGGAGTCGTGACAGCGATTTGGGAGATGCAGGGTCGCAAGCATATCCGCACGATCGACCCGCGTTCACGACAGGGCCAGGACATCCTGCGTCTGTACACGACCGAACATCACGACGATGTGCAAGCTGCGTCCAGCGAAGCAGCGTCGTCTTAAGACACGGCTCAAGTTGTAGCGCAGCGGCGGGACTTGCCCGCCGTTTTGCTTTTTTGAGTCCCTAAACCACGCGATGCAACGTTTCACCGCGAACGAATGCTTCGAGATTGTCGACGAGTTGATCTGCGAGTGTCTGCATCGCTTTCCGGCTGGCCCAGGCCACATGCGGCGTAACAATTAGACTTGGAAGGGTGGCGTCAAGTAAGGGGTTCCCGCGGCGTGGTGGTTCTTCGCTGAGTACGTCAAACGCGGCCCCGGCGATTAGGCCGGCTCGCAGCGCGTCTATCAAAGCCTTTTCATTGACCAGGCCTCCGCGAGCTGTATTGATCAGCAGGGCTTCACGCTTCATCATTTCAAGCTCCGGTCGATCGATGAGGTTCCTGGTCTCATCCGTCAAAGGGCAATGAAGCGTGATGACATCGCTCCTTTGTAGCGTCTCAGCAAAAGCCACTCTTCCTGCGCGAATCTCCACCGCGCCCTTGCGTTCAGCCACTAAAGTCTTCATCCCGATCGCCTGAGCCAGAGCCCCGACTGCCCGGCCCAGAAATCCGTAGCCGACAATCCCGATAGTGCCGCCGTGCAGATCATGGATCGAATGGTCAAGCAGGCAAAATTGTGTTGCCGATTGCCACCTTCCCTCGCGGACATCCTGGGTGTAGGCAATCAGATTGCGACGCAACGTCAGTAACAACATGAGGACATGTTCTGGAAGAGAATGCGCGGCGTAATTTCGTGTGTTGGCGACAGCGATGTTATGAGCCTTGCAGTAAGCAAGATCGATGTTGTCTACACCGGTAGCCGCTACAGCGATAAGTTTCAGCCGGGGCAGGTAAGAAAGTTCTGCCTCGCGCAGCGGCAACTTATTGCAAATCGCGATAGTGGACGCGCGCAATCGCTGAACAATCTGGTCAGACGATGTCTGGCCATAATCGATCCATTCATGCTCGAATCGCGGTTTGCGAAATTCTACTGTGAAGGTGTTCCGCTCCAGGAAAGTTATTCGTTCCATAGTTCGGGGTTGGTCGCTGAAACATTCATGATAGCCCCAAATCGCGTGCTCGAGGCCTCAACGTGCCGTTGATTGATCCTTACTTTTTCAATGAATTGGATAGAAAAATCCAATAATTTGAAGAACATGAGATCGGAGCCAGGGTTGGATTATCTCCATCCGGACCACTTCTCTAAAATTAATCCCAATAAGTCGAGATTTTAGCTCCAGACCTTGCTCTCTTGAGTAGTTGACTGTCGGCGGAATATTTATTGCGTCCTTTCAACACAACAATTTGAGCACCTCCACGTTAGAACGAGCATTTCCAGCTGTTAACTTGATAACCACCCCGGGGCGGGCTACGACGAAAAGGAGAGAACCTATGATAAGCGCGACAAGATCGATTGTGTTGCTGATGGCATGCTGCGCCTTCCTGTCTCTTTCGGCTGTTGCGCAGACGACCGGGTCGATATCCGGGACGGTCAACGATGAGAACGGGGCAGTCATCGCGAATGCAACCGTGACTGTTCGTAACATTGCTACAAATGAAATCCGCACGGCCAGGACGGACGATGAGGGGCGGTACCGCCTCGTTAACATGCCCGTCGGCGAGTATGAGTTGACAGTTGAAGGTAGCGGTTTTGCCAAGCATGTCCGGACAGGCATCTCGCTGGTACTCAATCAGTCCGCGGTTGTAAATGTGGAAATGAAAGCGGCGGGAGTACAAGAAGTCGTCAATGTTACAGAAAACGCTTCCATGCTTAATACCACAACTGCGGAAGTGAGTACGCGCTTTGATTCGCGTCGACTCTCGGAGTTGCCTCTAAGCACCACTCGCAGTATTTATAACGTCGCACTGTCAGCGCCGGGCATCAGCCAGGTAGTGACAGGACAATCGTTGTTCGCAGGCGCCAACACCACCTTCTCTGCCAATGGCGGGCGTGTGCGCTCAAACAACTTCATGATCGACGGACAGGATAACAACGACTTCGGTGTCGCGGGTGCAACCGTGGGTCTTAACAATCCTGACCTCATCCAGGAAGTGCGACTGGTCACCAACCAGTTCACTGCCGAATTTGGGCGCAACGGCTCGGCGGTGTTCAATGCGATTACTAAGAGCGGATCGAACGATTACCACGGCTCGGCCTTCTGGTTCCACAACGATAACGCGCTTAACGCCTGTAACAATTTGGACAAGGCGGGCGGCTTCTGCAACCCGAACGCGACAGCTCAGTCGAAAAGGCATGCCCCGTTTCGAATTGAGAACCAGGCTGGGCTCACCATTGGCGGCCCGCTCCATTTTCCCCGCTTCGGCGAGGGAGGGAAATCCTACTTCAGCGGGAGGGATCGTACGTTCTTCTTTTTCTCCTTACAGCGTTGGTGGGATCGGCAGATCGGTTCGGGCTTCACGATCAATGGAGCTCCAAACGAAGCCGGACGTCAGGCGTTGCAGGCTGGAGCAGGTAATCGTCCGCAAGTGGCAGCCTTGCTCAGGTTCCTACCGGCAGCCACCGGGCCGTGCACCGGAACGAACTGCGCGCCATTGACGTTTACGGCTAATGGGCAGACGTTTTCTGTGCCGAAGGGGTCGTTGACTGGATCATCCAGCATCGCTCTGAACGATTGGCAGCAATCGATCCGCGTTGACCATAACCTGACCAAAAATCACACCCTCACCGGTCGCTACATCTACCAGGATCAGGATGGCATTGGTAGTAATACCGGCCAGTCCACGCCATCTGGACATAACCACAATTTTCTGACTCGGGCCCAGGCGGTCAATTTGTCGCTTAACAGTGTTCTAACGCCACGCATCGTTAATGAGTTGCGAGGAGCGTATTTGCGGAATGCACAGGGATTTTTCCCTCAAGATCCGAGTTCCGAAGATATTCCATCTATTGAGATTTCTTCGCTTGGTCTAACAGCCTTTAATGCGGCTGCGAATCGCACGGCCATCGGTCTGGCGGTAAATTTCCCGCAGTTCGCCACGAGGAACACTTTCCAGCTCCAGGATAACCTTTCCGTTTCGAGTGGAAATCACGCCTGGAAATTCGGAGCAGATATTCGTCGCAACCAACTCAAACAATTCTTTGTGCCGACTATCCGCGGCAGGCTGGCCTATAGCACCTTGCAACGCTACATCGATGACGTCGCCGATACGGCGTCCATCAATAAGCCACTGCCGGGTGGTCAGGAAATCATCTACTACGATTGGCACGATTTCTTCTTCTATGGGCAGGACGAGTGGAAGGTCAAGCCAAACTTCACACTTACGCTGGGCCTCCGATATGAGAGCCCCGGTCAACCCATCGCTGACCTGGCTGGCGTAAACGAAGGTATCGTCGCAGCCGCGGGGGGCGACGAGCGCTTTAGATTTTTCCCGGTACCCAAGCGCGACAAGAACAATTTCCAGCCGCGTGTAGGGTTTAACTGGAATCCGCGGACAGACACCGACGGGATCATCGGCTTCTTGACCGGCGGTGACAGGCTGGTAATACGTGGCGGCTATGCGGTCACACATGACTATGCCTTTACCAACATCGCGTCAAACATCGCCAGCGCTTTCCCGTTCCTGGCGGCTGTCGATTTGCCTACCAGTCCCCAGCCTGGTGGTCAACCGCCCGGGATCAACAACGCATTCGCCATCCTGCCGACGATACAGGGCGCGACGGGCCTGAACCCGAACACCCTGACGCGAACGATCGTTGCCGAGGACTTTCGATCACCTTACTACCAGCAGTTTAGTTTCGAGCTGCAGCGTGAGTTGTCGAGCGACGTGGTAATGCGCGCCGGATATGTCGGCACCAAAGGAACCGGCCTATTCCAATCTCTGGACGGTAATCCCAGGCTGCCACCCAACTTCACAACGCGCGCCAATCCCAATCTGGCGGTGGTCCGGATGCGCGCCAATACAGCCTCATCGATTTATCACTCGATGCAGGTCAGCGTGGAAAAACGACTAAGCCGCGGGTTCAGCGCCGGGGCTAGCTACACATGGAGTTCCTTCATCGACACCGCGTCGGAGATCTTTAACGTCTCAGGCGGCGAGGTAGCCGTTTCGCAGGATTCCTTCGATCGGCGGTCCGAACGCGCGCGTTCGAGTTTTGACCGTCCGCATCGCCTCTCGGGCAACTTTGTCTACGAGTTGCCCTGGTTCCAGGGTCAGCAGGGATTTCTGGGCCGCGTCCTCGGCGGCTGGCAGATGAACTCATTCTTCACCTTCCAAAGCGGGTCGCCGTTCACTCCATTGCTCGGCACCGATCCGAGAGGGGCGTTGTCAGGCATCTCTGGCCTGATCGGCATCTCGACTCGGCCAAACCTGAACACCAATCTTTCGCTGATTGGCATGAGCATCGCGGAGTTGCGTGCGGCGGGCGGGGCGGCAGGCCCGGCAAGTCTTTTCCGAGGTCTCAATCCCGGGCAATATGCGGGTAACGCCGGCCGGAACATCCTGCGCACCGACGGTATCAACAAGGTCGATTTCGGTATCCTGAAAAATACTAGAATTGGTGAGAACCAAAGGATACAAATCCGCGCTGACTTCTTCAACGTCACTAACACGCGCGACTTCGGCGTGCCCGAGGGGCGCATTAACAACTCAAACTTCCTCAACGAAGGAGGCACAAACGGCGGCAACCGCCGGGTGATAGTCGGACTCCGATATGTCTTTTAACTTTTCCTCGCGCTGCTGACTTTCCTCGTAGCGCATCAGCAGTCGGATTTGAACGTGGGCTGGAGGCTTCCCCTTCAGCCCAATTTTTTTGAATGGGCCGCCCACTTGCAATGGCGTAGTTAGCAGCAATGCTTATCGGCAAGACAGAAAAACTTTTCAGTCGAAGGATGTAAACTCTTCGACTAATGACCGGACTTCAGGAGTGCGTGCTATGTACAGACTCAAGAATTCATTTATCGTTTCCGTAGGCTTGCTGGTGGGTTTTTCAGGACTTTCAATTCTAAGGGCACAAGATCGCGGCGAGGCTCCGGCTGCTCCTGATGTGCAAGTAGTGAAATATAGTTGGAGTAAAGACCGTGTTGGATGGGAGGGTGACCCATTCAGCGGGCCCATTGAGAACTTCGACGAAATGCGTGTTCGCACGCGAAATGAGAAGAGAATGATGGATGCCAAGAGAGCATCTGGGTCAATAGAAGCTGGCAGGGCCGAACGTGACGCACTTACCGACCAGGCGCTCATTTCGGCCATACACAAAGTGCCTCCCGCTCGCTATGGCTTTACTTATAAAGTTTCATTTCAGAACAACGGTTCCAGGGAGATTACTGCCCTCGACTGGGACTATGTGGTCTTCGACTTGATCAGCCAAGGCGAACTCGGCCGGCGAGAGTTTGGGAGCGAACAAAGGATAGCTCCAGGGAAAACCAAAGAGCTGAAGTTCTTTGTTTCCGCCCCGCCAGCCCGGAGGATTAGTGTGCAAGCTTTGGAAAAAAACGAGCGCGCCGGACTGGGAGAACGAATCGAGCTAGTGCGGATTCAATATGCCGACGGTACCTCCTGGCAGCGTTCACAATCGGCTCCTTAACGTAATCATTTAATAGCAGGACGAGAGTCTTACCCAATCGCCCACATGCCAGACCGTCGCTGAGGGCTTTGCACAAAAACTCCAATTTCGTGTTCTTTCGCGTAGCTTAGTGTGATTTCGTGGATCGTATGGCTCCGAATCCTAAGCACACGATCCACGAAATTACACGAAATCTCACGAAGCAACACGAACCATTGCTGATCTGAAACGCTCTTAGTGGTCCGCTTCGAACCGGCCGGGGACTTTCTTGGGCAAGGCGTCGCTGAGGCTCTTCAAGGCATTCGATTGAGCGCCAGCGATACACCTCATCACGGCCCCCTCAGGCTGGTCCGCCTTGGTCGGATATATTTCTAAAGTCAGCTCGACAGCTGTTGCGTCTCAACCCAGGATTGATAGTCATATGGGGTGAGGGTATTATGCGCGGGCACGAGATTAGCTAAATCCCCCAAGTGTTTGACCGACCAGCGTAGTCAAGGTCAAAAACGCTTTCACCCAGATTAGCTCAGTCAGTCTCATCCGAATCCAATCTTACAAGCCTGGGAGGAAAGTAATGAAAAGAGGTTTAATTGCTTTCGGTAGCCTTTTGCTACTTGCCTGCGGATTAATGCTTGTCGATAAACCTGCAAGCGGGACCAACGCTGCCATGGCGGCCAAACTTAAGGTGCGAAACTGCGGAACCGCACATCCGAATGCCAGGCAGGCAGATGAGATTCAAAACGCCTATCAGAAATTCAAAGCCGCTAAAGGCGGGGCTTTAAGTGCGACCGGATCCGTCACAATTCCCGTCTACTTTCACGTGATTAATCGAGGTTCGGGGATTCAGAATGGCAACTTGCCTGATCATATGATTCGCGCGCAGATTGCCGTGCTCAATGACTCGTTTGATGGCGGGACGGGCGGGGCGGCTACGGCATTTCGTTTGTTGCCGGAGTTACTCGCACCACGAATGAAGTTTGGTACAACATGGGATTTGGTTCGGTCGCAGAGCGTGAGGCCAAGTCAGCGCTTCGCCAGGGCGGCGCCGATGCGCTTAACTTTTATACGGCCAATCTCGGTGACAACCTTCTCGGATGGGCCACCTTCCCCTGGAGCTATAACGGCAAGCCCGATCAGGATGGGTTGGTGTGCCTCTTTTCTTCTCTTCCAGGCGGCTCGACAGTGCCCTACGACGAAGGCGACACGGGAACTCATGAGGTCGGCCACTGGCTGGGTCTCTATCATACTTTTCAGGGAGGCTGCACTCCGAAGAATGACTACGTGAGCGATACTCCAGCAGAAGGCTTTCCGGCGTTCGGCTGTCCCGTCGGTCGCGACACCTGCACTTCAAGCAAGTATCCGGGGCTCGATCCGATCGTTAACTTCATGGACTATACGGAAGACTCATGCATGTTCCAGTTCACCGCGGAACAGGCGTTTAGGGCGGACGGGATGTTTGCACAATATCGACAGCCTTAGAAACCAAACGGTTGTCAGCACCGGGCTAAGGCCCTGTGAGAATGGGAGTATTCAATGAACATCCGCGAGGCATCATCTGAAGAAGCTACCGAACTAACGCGGATCGCCCATGAAGCCAAGCGGCATTGGGGTTATCCGGAACACTGGCTTAAGCGTTGGGAGGCCGATCTGACGATTACGCCTGACTTCATCCTGAACAATCACGTTTACGTGGCTGAGGACGAGAACCAGCTCTCGGGTTTTTATGCTCTAAGCGTCAAGGCAGACAAGGCGGAGCTTGAGCATATGTGGGTAGCGCCGGATTGCATCGGCACCGGGGTGGGCAAAGCGCTTTTTATTGCGGCTATGCAGAAAGCTTCAGAGTTGCAACTCAGAGCTGTTGAGATTTCCTCTGATCCCAACGCTGAGGGCTTTTATCAAAAGATGGGAGCGCATCGAGTCGGTGAAACACTCGCTGATCTCGACGATGAACCTCGTGTTCTACCTCGCCTGCGCATCGAGCCAAATAATTCGTAAGGCAGAAACGCCAACCTGCGAAGCAGGTGAAAGCATAAAGCCTGGGGCGTGAGCCCCAGGTCAATTGATAAAATAAATAAGAGCCCGCGAAGTGGGCGACAGAACAGCTTTCGATGAAGGCGCTGTCGCCCGCTTGCGGGCTCGTAGTTTTGGTGAGCGTGTTACCTGGGGCTCCACGCCCCAGGCTTTACGCTTCCGTCCGCTTCGCGGACTGAATTACTTAAGGCGCCTCCTTCTTTGAAGGACGGGCTGCTTCCAGCTTCGCTGGCTCTGAGCGTTGCGGTGGCGGATCTGCCTTAGCCGGCGGCGCCGAACGCTGTGGCGCCGAGTCAGAACGCTGAGGCGGAGGCTCATATTTTTGCACCGGCGCTGAACGTGGCGGCGGCTCAGAGCGCGGCGGCGGCTCATACTTCCGCACCGGTTCGGAACGTGGAGCTGGGCTGTCGACCCTCTCTCTTGGTTGTGGGCGCACGATGCGATCTGTTTTCGCCGGACGCTCCGAGTCGGTTTGAACCTTCGGAGTTTTTTCCGGGGCGCCAATCGATTCGGGAGTTTCCGGATCGACTCTGCGCTCAGGGCGTCTCTTAAGATTGGCATCGCCACGTTGAATTACATCTCCATCAATCGTCGGCTCCGGCCGAGCAACTCGCGGCAGGCTTTTATCTCCGCGCTGCATCATGTTGCCGCGGTCGTTCAACTCATTGTTTGTGGACCTTGGCGGTCGCGTAACGGCGCCGGTCGGGCGTGATTCCGGCGCAACTTCAGTCACGTTGCCGCCTGTGGTAATGGCTTTTGACTCACGTCCGCCAAGCACGCGCGAGTTGCGCAACTCGGAATCGAGCGGCACACCTGCTTTGCGAATGGCCGCCCCGGTTGGTCGTTCCGGTACGTCCGCGGCGGGTTTTACTCGTGGCTTGGCAAGGGTAACAGTGTCAGTGCGATCACTTTCAACAAGTCCCCTGCGCGAGATCACATTCGCCGGTCTTATCGGCAAGTCTCCCTTCACTGGTGCTTCACCCATAACCCGCCGCGCCAGAATTTCACTTGCCGGCTGAAACCGCACGCCGTCCCCACCGAAGTCGCTCGCCGTAGTGGCGGTCACCGCACGCAGGTAAGACTGGTCTCCGCGGCGTGAGTTCAGAAGTGCCTGTTTACCCGCAGGCGTTGGGTGATCGTAGTGACGCGATCTTGGATCGCGGTGACGATAGGAAAGCGGATACCACGAGATGTGATTGCCGATTGAGATGTGGAATGCGACGAGGGCCGGCCGCCACCAACTTCGGTTCCGGTAGTAGTGACTGCGCGGACACCACGCCCAGTAATTGTTGTAGTAAACCCAGCGGCCATAGTGGTAAGGGGCCCAACCCCAGGGTTCGTAACCGACCCAGGTCCAACCGTAAGGCCAAACCCACGTCCAGCTTCCATGGCGGTAAGGCGCCCAGTTGTTGTAGTTGTTGATGACTGTAACGTGTGGCCGCCAGATCCAGCCGTAGTCGTTAACGTAAGACCAGTTGCCATAAGCGTCCAGATCTTCGGCGCCCCAAACGTAGCTGTCGTAGTACTGACTATCGTAACGCATCCGTTGCGCGAGATACCGTTCGCGATCATCCACCCAATTGTCCCAGGAATCGCGAGCAGCGGCTGCGAACAACTCCCAATCACCGGCGTCAGGTCCATCGTTGATTAGCTCGGCAGCGCGCCCGTCGCGCAGCGCGAAGCCGGAAGTTTCCGAATAGATGCGGGCCCGTCCGCCATCGGTGACGGTAAAACGAACCCGGCCGGCACGCGCTACGTCGATGCGGTAACGACCTTTCCGCTCGGCCGAGAGCGTCGTTTGCGGGGCATCGATTTCGAAATACTCGTGGTCGCGATCAAACTTCGCCAGCCGGACTGAGGCCGTGCCTTCAATCACGCTGATCGCCACGCCCTCGTCGCGCAACGTCAGGATTCGCAACATGGAACTCGAGCCGACGCGCACAAAGTTGCGGGCATCAATCTGAATTTCAACTTGCGAGTCGCGATCAGTGGCGAGAGTGTCGCCTTCAACAAGCGGAAAGTTCAGACGCGCTCGTTCCCAATCGTTATTGCCCTGGCGTTTGAGCGTGATTTCTCCTTTGAGCAGACTTACCCGTACGACACGCGCTTTCTCGTCATAGCTCTCGCCTTCCTCCTCATCCGAGGCAGAGGCGACTGTATTCAAGGCAAAGAGGGTTATCAGAAGAGTTAGTAAGAGAGAGAAGATTCGGAAATGGACAGGCCGGGTAGAACGCATAGACACGCTCCTTATTGATTCTGCTGGTTTACATTGCCTTTCGCCAGCTCGCGTTGGACAAGTCTGCAAGCACGCGTTGGCGACGAGCCAAGCCTCCGAACCGGCACGGTCGCCGATCACGCGGGAGAGGCTTAATCAGTGATTGGCCCAGGAGCAAAACGTGTGCCCGGCAGTCTTATTCGCGTCGGGCTTTCATGCGGTCGCTGGCTTTGCACAAAAAGGCTCCGAACAGGGAAGACCACAAGGCACCACGAGCGCGGATGCTGTCATTCTCACCGCAGTTCAGCGCGGTGTTCTTTGCAGTCAACTGAAACAGAAACCGTTTAAACGGTTCCGGTGGCTGAAGCCCGTTTAGAATGAGAGGGATTGAATTGAATCAGCGAAGGTGACAATAATTAGTTTGGTCATACCAAATAGTGCCCCGTTCGCACCATCTCGGTTATGATCTGTGCTCCGCTCCAAATTCGCGAATGAATTGTGAGTCGCCAGTGTTGTGCCGCTCTCACACCACTCCGTTGATGCGCCGCTCACGATGGAATTCATTTCAACTCAGCCTCGGCGGCGATATAACCAAAGCTCGTCCACTGGTTTCCAGCAAGCATCTGTCGAAATATTTCAACTGCCTTCTCGCGTTGGCCGTTGTAGAGATACCAATTTCCGATTCCGTAGAGAATGCTGTAGGAGCCAGATGATCCTGTTTGTTTGAGCGTTTCCGCCAACAGTGCGTCGGCGGCGACCAGACCTTTGTACATCAGCGCGAGTCGGTAGTAACCGTCGTTCTCGATGATATCCATCCCTGGGCGAATGGGGTCGAGGACGCTTGCGGCTTCCTTCGCTCGATTCAGCCGGCGCAAAGTCATGTAGAGCCAGTGAGTGGTAGCGACGATACTGTCTGGATTCTTAGACACCTTGAGGCATTCGCGATAACTACTGAGCGCCTCTTTGTTACGGTCTGTGAGGTATTGAGCCAGACCGAGGTGATACCAGATATTAAACTGCAACGTGCCGGTAGGTATGTTACGCGCATTCGGTTGGCCATCGGGTTCAACTTCATCAGGTTTGCCTTTGACGAGGTTCGCAGCCTTCTTGAAATCAGCGATCGCCAGATCAAATTTGCGCAGCGTGAGATAACGATGGCCGCGGTGGCGATAAAGGCGAGCATCGCGCGGGAACTTTTCCACGCCCCCCGTGTAGGTCTCTATCGCTTCGACGAAACGACCAAGATAACTGAGCCTGCGCCCAAGCCAGATGATCGCGTCCGGATTATTTGGATCGGCTTCGAAACGAGTTCGGGCTTCAGCGAGTCGCGTTTCCATATCGCTCTTCGCCTCAGCGGTAACAGGGGGAGCTGCGCGGTTGGCATAATCGCCGGCGCGATTAGATCTTTTGTCTTGCCCGGCTTGAATCAGAGTTAAAGGCGAAGCAGCGAGCAGCAGTGATGCGATTATGCGTGCAATTTTCATGATCTACGGGAACAAACTCGGCGGCTCTTGATGCCCGGGTCTTGTAGGGCAATTTGCTCGTTGTGTCAATCCTGCTTTTTTGCAACGACAGGAGCGGGGCCCGGTCGCTTACCGAGGCTGTGTTCAAACTCCGACTTGATTTTACGCTGAAAGCGTTTGCTAATTGGAGCCCAGGGTTGCGCTTTGGCAACCCTGGGAGCACGCATCGAATTATTGGAACGGCAACCCTGAAGGGGTTGCGTCATCACCCCCGGCAATGGCAAGAGTCGCAAACCCCTTCAGGGTTGCAACGAATAAAAACGTGCCCTTGTTCCCAGGGTTGAAACAACCCTGGGCTCCAATTAGTGGACGCTTTCAGCGTCATAAACAAGCCAACGCTTTCAGCGTATTTATATCGAGTTTGCCCCGGCGTCAGAATCATGACTGACCCAACTTCCGTTACGTTCGATCTAATCATCATCGGCGCCGGTATTAATGGCGCGGGCATCGCTCGCGATGCGGCGCTGCGCGGATTAAAGGTTCTCCTTCTCGACAAAGGGGATGTGGGGAGCGGAACGTCAAGCTGGTCTACCCGGCTGATTCATGGCGGCCTTCGTTACTTGGAGTACGGTGAGTTTGGTCTCGTGCGCGAATCGTTGCGCGAACGCGAAACGTTGCTGAGAATCGCTCCCCATCTTGTGCGTCCGCTCCCACTCCTGATTCCGATCTATCAAGGTGCGCGTCGCGGGCGTTTGCTTATGCGGGCCGGCATGCTTGCTTACGATCTCCTCTCACTGGGCAAGTCTGTGCCGCACCACAAAATGCTTTCGCGGGGGCAAGCCCTGGAAAGAGTCTCGGGGCTGAACCCTGATGGACTCACAGGCGCTGCCGAGTATTACGACGCCCAGGTCGAATTTGCTGAGCGGTTAGTGGTAGAAAACGTAGTCTCAGCAATTGAGCACGGCGCCACGACCATTACTTACGCTCGAGTTGAGGGATTTATTGTTGATGATAACGGCTTGCAGGGCGTCGAGTTTGTAAACAAATCTGACGGAGCGCGTTCTGCGGTAAGAGCGACACTCGTAATTAACGCCTCCGGACCGTGGGTAGATCAGGTGCTTGAAGCTGGTAACGGAGCGCAGCGATTGATCGGCGGCACCAAAGGCAGCCATCTCATTGTGCCGGCCTTCGCCGGAGCGCCGCCAACGGCCATCTACGTCGAAGCCAAAACCGATCAGCGTCCGTTCTTTATTATTCCCTGGAACGGAAACTTTTTGATCGGCACCACCGATACTCGTTATGAAGGCGATCTCGATAACCTTCAAATTGATGTCGATGAGATTGACTACTTGCTGCGCGAAACAAACACAGTGATCCCGCGAGCAAACCTGACGCGGGACAATATTCTCTACACTTACTCGGGCGTTCGACCCTTGCCATTTACTGACCAGACGGCCGAGCGGGGCATTACACGCCGACATTTCATTCGCCGCCACCCGCGTTTCGAGAATCTGCTGTCAGTTGTAGGCGGCAAGCTAACGACTTATCGCAGCCTGGCGGAAGAGTCCGTGGATCTGGTTTTGCGAAAACTTGGGAAAGACAACTCTCAAAGCAGCACGGCTTCTGCGGGACTGCCGGGAGCGGCGGGAAACTTTGCCGTTTTTGGCGAGCAGTTCAAAAGAGATTGTGGCTTGCCGTTGCGAACAGGTGAACACCTGCTTCGAGTTTATGGCACACGCGCCACCAATGTTATGAGGATGGCGGCCGAAGACGCATCGTTGCTCGAAATTTTTGATGAAGAGACCGGAGCGATCGCCGCTGAAGTCGTGTATGCGTTTGAGCACGAGTTCGCCGCAACGCTGGTTGATTGTTTGCTGCGACGCACGATGGTTGGTTTGAATTCGTCGCTGGGGTTTGGAGCGGTTGAGTCAGCCGCAAAAGTTGCTCAAAAGCATTTAGGGTGGTCCGAAAACAAAACCGATGATGAAGCTCAAGCATACCGTAAGATCGTAGAGCGCTTTCAACTTTGAGGGCGCGGCCTCACAAGACTCAGTTACGGTACTGCAGCGGTAGCGACAATTTTCAAGATAAGCGACAGTCAAGAGCAAGACCGCGAGCGCGCTTGGGGTCTTCGACCTGCGCATTCCCTCGCTTGAAATCGGTCGCTACCGCTCCCGTACTGTAAACTGCAATATCCTTCCTTAAGTACGTTGGTCTTGCTGAGGTCTTCGTGTAGCGGTCTTGGATCATTCCGATGCCGCTCGTCTGGCAGCTCAATAACAAAACGCCTTGCCTCAGTTTAGTGGGTGTCTTAGACTCTGGCCACTTGCGATTCCCAAAAGAATGAACTCTGTTGAAACAGCAAAACCCAGCATCCGCACTGAGGCGCTCGCAGGCACCACCGCATTCTTCACGATGTCTTACATCGGGGTGGTACTGATTCATGGGACCTATGCACATGATCGTTGAGCGATCGACCCATCGCGTGAGTGGGTGTTCAAACTATAGTTAGCAGCATGTCTATCGACTTTCTTTCCTCAGGCGACGAAACGGCTTACACTAGCAAGCTCCCCCAAAACACCTCCATTGAGGTGAAGGTGTTAGTAAAGATTTCCAAAACCAAACCCGCTTCCTTACTTGTCATTAACAGTCTTGAGTAATCCAATGCGAACAACCAGAGAAGTCTTCATCCTGCCGGTCGGCAACGTGCTCAAAGTTGGCGCGATAATCATTCTGCTCGCCGCATTTCTGCTACCAGCCATCGCGCAAACGCCTACCCCTACAACGCCTCCTGACAAACGCGGCGTAGGTATTCAAAGCAGCAGCACAAGCACAAGCTCCACTTCGACCCAGGCAAAAGAAGCCAAACCTGAACTCGTTCTCCAAACGGGCTACAGCAATTTCTTCGGAGCCACGAAGCTGGTTTTTAGTCCCGACGGCCGCCTGCTCGCGACCGCAACCTTCCGCAGCAGCACGATCAAGCTTTGGGAAACGGCAACCGGACGCGAGTTGCGCAATCTTTCCAGCGGCAGACAAAGTGGGATGAGCATGTCGCCATTCATCGCCTTCAGCGGCGATGGCCGCCTCGTAGCTGCATCGGCCGGTTCCAATACCGTGAAAGTTTGGGACGTAGCCAGTGGGCGCGAGGTGCAAACGCTGACGTCGGGAGAAGGTAGTGGACTTGCCTCGTCCCTCGTCGGCGTTTACTTCATCGCTTTCAGTTCGAATGATCGGATTGTCACGATTAGCGATGCCGTCAAAGTTTGGGACGTGACTACTGGGAAAGAAATAAGCTCAATTGCATCGGACGCGTTAGATGGTTTGGCGTTCTCGGGAGGCGATGGAGGCGCAGCATTAAGTCTTGATGGAACTCAACTCGCGAGGGTCTCAACCGAGCCGGAAACACAAGTTACTTTTCTGGATCTCGCAACCGGTCGCGAGATTCGCACCGTAAAACTTCCCGGCGACAAGAACGGGGAGGTCCAGAGCGTTGAACTGGCGTTTACTCCTGACGGACATTTGCTTGTCTCCGGACTGGTCGACAAACGAGTAAAGCTTTGGGACGTAACTACCAAGGCGACTGACCGCGAGCTGGGAACGGTCGCGCAGGATTGGTGTCAACTCAAATTCAGTCGCGGCGCTCGCTTGCTGGCGCTGTCTGAAGGCTACACAGTGAAACTATGGGACCTCGCTGCCGGCCGTGAATTGGTCTCCCTAAAAGCGCCCAACAGTGGTCTCTTTTCCTCGACGGGTCGAGTGTTTGCCAGCTTTAGTGACGACGGGAAAAGAGCTGCTACTGGAGGCTTTGACACGCCAACAATAATTTGGGAGGCAGAAACAGCCAAACAAGTATTGAAGATGAACGGCCGCACGAACATGGCCTACAAAGTCGCGTTCAGCGCCGATGGCAATCAACTATCCTCGGGCGGTCGCACACGTTGGGATTTGCGGACAGGTCGCGGATTGCGCCTAAGTGCAGGACCGCTCGATCAGCAGCTTGGCATTCCTAGTCCCGATGGCAAGCTGATCGCTACCTACTCACCGAATAGCAACTCAGTCTCAATTCTCGAAACACCATCCGGACGTAAACTCCAGACCCTCACGCCGGCGACTGGCGAAGGAGTTGTTCAGCGAGCAAGCTTTAGTGGTGACGGCGCCATGCTGGTCGTGACTTATACCGTCAGTGAAGCGCAAATGAGACAAGCACGTATGCCCGGACAATCAGGTGGTAATGAGAATCTGGTCAAGATCTGGGACGTGAAATCGGGACGTGAACTGCGAACGCTCAATCTCGGAACTACGGCAGCCGAAGTCGCATTTAGCTCGGACGGGCGCGTGATCGGGACTCTGGGATCCATGGGTGAAACATCGTTGTGGGACACCGCTTCGGGCAGCAAGTTGCGCGACCTGACTTCGTCGCCACTTGGGAATCTCAACCGAATAATGAGCGGGGCGGGTGGGCTGACACCAGCACAGTTAAAAACTATGAAGCCGGGAAACCCGGGCAGCATGCCTCAGATGCCTGACCTTTCCGCAATGGCCGGCATGATGACGAACATGATGGGCTCAATGTCGGCGGGCACAATGGGCCGTAGCGTCACGTCCCTCGCTTTCAGCCCTGACGGCCGGACCATCGCTATCGGGGGTGTCGAATCGAAGTCGAATATTGATTTCGCCGCGATGATGGATCCCGCGGCACAGCGCAAGCAAAAGAAAAATTCCAAAGCATCCGACCCTCAGGACATTATGAAGAACATGAAGGTCGAGACGACTGGCCAGGTGACACTCTGGGACGTCGCAACTGGAGGCCAAAGCGGAGTTCTCACGGGTCATGGCAAGGGTGTTACTCAAGTGGCCTTCAGTCGCGATGGTCGGCTGCTCGCATCCAGCAGCACTGATAACACAATCAGGATTTGGGACATGGCGGCGCGCCGCGAGTTGCGCACACTAACTGGCCACACGGCAAACATCGAGTCCATCGACTTTAGCCCTGACTCGCGGTTGCTCGCATCGGCCAGCGACGACGGTGGCACCTTCCTCTGGGACACAAATACGGGTGAGCACTTGTTGACGCTGATCTCGCTCGACGATGGCGGCGAATGGATGGTCGTCACTCCGCAGGGACTGTTTGACGGCACGCCCGTTTCCTGGAATCAAATTCTTTGGCGCTACAACCAGGACACTTTCAATGTTGCCCCGATCGAATGGTTCTTCAATGAGTTTTACTATCCCGGTCTGCTCGGGGACATCTTCGGCGGGAAACGCCCCAGGGTGGCCCTCGATGTTTCCAAAAAAGATCGCCGGCAGCCGCAAGTGAAGTTAACGGCTACCGGTGAACCCGCTTCACCAGCTGCTGCCGCCACTGCGATAAGCTCACGCACGACGAAGGTCAGGATCGACGTGACCGACGCACCTGCAGACAAAGACAATAGTCAGGGTACCGGAGCGCGCGATGTGCGTTTGTTTCGCAACGGTTCGCTAATCAAGGTCTGGCGCGGCGATGTCCTGGAGGGAAAACCGGCCGTTACGCTGGAGGAGGAAATCACAGTTGTCGCCGGACCAAACCGCCTGACTGCCTATGCCTTCAACAAAGACAACGTCAAGAGCAAAGACGCACAGTTACTATTGACCGGGGCCGACAGTCTGCAGCGACCCGGCAGCGTCTACATCATCGCTGTCGGCGTCAATGAGTACGCTAACCCGCAATACAACTTGAAGTATGCCGTGGCTGATGCGCAGAGCTTCGGTGACGAGGTACGCCTCCGACAAAACCAGGTGGCGAAATTCGAGCGCGTCGTTGTCGTTCCTTTAATCAATGAGAATGCGACCAAGGCAAACATTCTTTCAGCTTTACAGCGACTGGCCGGGGTGCCCGAACCTCCGTCGTTGAAAGCAGGAATCGCGGGATTGAATGAATTAAAGCGCGCGCAGCCTGAGGACAAGGTAATCATCTACTTCGCAGGTCACGGCACGGCGCAGGCGCAACGTTTCTACCTCATTCCGCACGACCTCGGGTATACGGGCGAACGAACCAAACTGAATGAGCGGGGATTGCAGAGCATTCTCGAGCACAGCATTTCGGACGTGGAGTTGGAACAGGCTGTCGAGGGTGTGGACGCTGGCCACCTGGTGATGGTCATCGATGCGTGCAATTCCGGACAAGCTCTCGAGGCGGAAGAGAAACGTCGGGGTCCGATGAATTCAAAGGGCCTGGCCCAGCTTGCTTACGAGAAGGGCATGTACATTCTCACGGCCGCGCAGAGTTACCAGGCCGCCCTCGAAGCTGCGCAACTTGGTCATGGACTGCTGACCTATGCCCTGGTTGAAGAGGGACTCAAGACATCGATTGCGGACACTGAACCGAAAGACGGTGTCTTGAATGCGAGGGAGTGGCTCAACTTCGCAACTGAGCGTGTGCCGCAAATGCAGGAAGCAACGATGAAACAGGCGCGCGGGGTCGGCCTGGCAATAGCGTTTACGGAGGGCGAGCAAACTGTTGCCGATCCTGAGAAGCGCAGCGTGCAACGCCCGCGCGTTTTTTACCGCAGAGAGTTGGAGACGAACCCTCTGGTGATTGCGAAGCCGTAGTCCGCCTGAGCCTCGGGCCATTGCAGTTCACAACTACGACAACGCCAACAGTCAGGCGATAGCTTTGCGGCTCAGTCAGGAAGGTGGTTTACCCCCGCTGGTTAATTTTGTTCAACCTTGGGCGGGGGCAAGCCACCCTTCCCGACTGAGCGTTTCATCTCTACTTCGCCTTAATGCCGCGCCTTCGGCACTGGTTCATCGTCAATTTAATGCTCACCCTCCGGTTCATCCTCTCCGACAGGTTCATCCTCTCCGACAACGCAAATTAAACAGTTGCCCTCGAGCCTCCGTTTCGTTGTAATGTAATCACCTCTCAATGAGCGCGAGAACAAACAATCATCTCGTTGGCAAGTCTGCGCCGCGCAAAGAAGGTCGCCGCAAAGTTACGGGCGCGGCCCTCTACGTCGATGACCTTACCTTTCCCGAAATGCTGCATGGAGTGACCGTTCGCAGCCCGGTGGCGCGCGGTCGGATTACAAATATCTCGTTCGCCGGAGACGTTCCCTGGGATCAAATTACCGTCGTTACCGCAAAGGACATTCCTGGCGAAAACCACGTCGCGCTAATCCTCAACGATCAGCCTTACCTCGCTGACAAGGTTGTCAACCATCCGGAAGAACCGATCCTCCTGCTCGCGCATGCCGACAAATATTTACTCGAAGAAGCGCGGCGCAATGTGCAGATTGAATTCGAGGAGTTGCCGGCAATATTTTCCCTTGAAGATTCAGTAAACAAGAAAGAGATCATTTGGGGCGAGAACAACGTCTTCAAGTCATTCCTCGTGGATAAGGGAGATGTAGATGAGGCTTGGGCAAATGCAGATTTAATCGTCGACGGCGAATACCACACCGGCGCACAGGAGCAGCTCTACATCGAGAACAACGGGGTAATTGCGCTAGCCAATCCCGGTGATGGCGTGACGGTCTGGGGGTCAATGCAGTGTCCCTACTATGTTCACAAGGCGCTCGTAAAACTGTTTGCCGTGGCTGAAGACAAGATCCGTGTGATTCAAACTGAAACGGGCGGCGGCTTTGGGGGCAAGGAAGAATATCCTTCCATGATTGCCGGGCACGCGGCCCTGCTCGCGTGGAAGACCGGCAAACCTGTGAAGATCATTTATGACCGGGCCGAGGACATGGCGGCGACGACTAAACGTCATCCTTCGCGCACGCGTCATCGCACCGCAGTTTCAAAAGACGGGAAGCTTCTTGCGATGGAGATCGACTTCGTCATCGACGGCGGCGCTTACTGCACGCTTTCGCCTGTTGTCCTTTCACGCGGAACCATTCATTCGGCCGGTCCATACAGTTGTCCCAATGTGCGCATTCGCAGCAGCGCGGTTGCGACCAACACACCCCCGCACGGTGCGTTCAGAGGTTTTGGCGCGCCGCAGAGCATCTTTGCGTTGGAACGCCATCTCGATAAGGTGGCCCACGCGGTTGGACTTGAGCCTGATGAATTTCGCCGGCGAAACTTTGTTAAGGAAGGGCAGACAACGGCGACGAGCCAGGTGATTCGCGAGAAAGTTGAAATGGCTCACCTTCTCGATAAGGCACTCAAACTAAGCGACTATCATGCTAAACGCGAGAGATTCGCGGGCGAAAATCCAAACAGTCGCATCAAAAAAGGAATTGGCTTCGCTTCTTTTATGCATGGCGCAGGGTTTACAGGATCGGGCGAGGTTTATCTGCAATCTGTAGTCGGCGCGGAAGCGACTGAGACCGGACATGTGCGAATCCTTGCCGCCAGCACTGAGATTGGACAAGGCACGAATACGATTTTTTCCCAGATCGCCGCCGAGACGCTGGGAGTGGATTTCGATCTAATCGAAGTTGTGCAACCTGATACGAGTCTGGTTCCGAACAGCGGGCCCACCGTTGCCTCTCGCACCTGCATGATCGTGGGCAAGCTGGTGGAGTCGGCCGTGTTGGGTTTGAAGCAAACCTTGATAGGTAGTGGCTTGCTGCAGGAGGGTTATAGCCAATCAGAATTTCAAAGCGCCTGTCGCGAATACACAAAGCAGTTTGGCCCCTTGAAATCATTTAGTAAGTATCAACCACCGCCGAATGTGAACTGGGACGATGAGAAGTACCAGGGCGATGCTTATGGAACATATGCCTGGGCGGTCTATGTAGCCGAGGTTAGCGTTGATTTGCTGACGTATGAAGCGCACGTACAGGACTTCGTCGCCTTGCAGGAGGTTGGCCGGGTCATTAATCCTGTGCTGGCCGCGGGTCAGATTGAAGGCGGCGTCGGGCAGGCAATCGGGTTCACGCTTTTCGAGAATGTCGTTTGGGATAAGGGTCGGATGATCAATAACCAGATGACCAACTACATCATCCCCACTGCGGCCGACATTCCGCCCATTCGGGTTTTCTTTGAAGAGAATCCTTATGCGTATGGACCGTCAGGCGCGAAGGGAATTGGTGAGTTGCCGATGGATGGCGCTGCGCCGGCGATCCTGAGCGCGATCGAGAATGCAACGGGAGTGAGTTTCAAGCATGTGCCGCTGATGCCGGAAAGTTTGATGGAGGAGCTGGTGTGAAGGATGTCGCCGGTTGTTGGACGCGCGGTCTGTCGGATCGCGGGCGTCTCGCCCGCAACACGCCGCAGGCACACATCGTTAGAATGTGGTCACACGCCTGTTCGTGCTTCGCACTCATTGCGGGCGGGACGCCCGCGATTCAATAAAAGCGCCGCTCTTTAAGAGGTGCCGATGAGTAATATGGTAACCGCAAAATAATGCCTGACCCCATCTCTGGAGATAAGATTGAAGTCACTTGCACTGTGAACGGCGAGACGCGAACGGTTCACGTGTATCCCCTCGAGCGCTTACTGGATGTGCTTCGCGAGCAGTTGCACTTGACTGGCACGAAGGAAGGTTGCGGGGAAGGCGAGTGTGGCGCCTGTTCAGTCTTTCTTAACGGCGAGATCGTCAACAGCTGCCTCGTACCGGTAGCGCAAGTTGCAGGCGCAACTATCAAGACAATTGAAAGTGTCGCGAGCGGAGATCAGCTACACGCCGTGCAGCAAGCGTTCATTGAATTCGGCGGCGCCCAATGCGGTATCTGTACGCCCGGGATGGTTCTCGCTGCCGTTGATCTGCTCGAACGAAATCCCAATCCGAGCGAATCGGAAATTCACACCGGCCTCGCCGGCAATCTCTGCCGCTGCACCGGCTATATGAAGATATTTGAGTCGGTGGTTCGTGCATACCGGAGTTAACTCTAACGATGCTCGATCTTGTCGATGAACTTCGTAAGCTGGTGGCGGGTCTTGATGAGCACAAGATCGCATACGCATTGTGCGGCGGGATGGCCATGAGCGTTCACGGTAGAACGCGCGCAACCATTGATATCGACATGCTCATTCTTTCCGACTCGTTAGAACAGGTGTTCGCAATCGCAAAATCTCTTGGGTACAACATCCGAGGCAAAGATTTAAGCTTTGCGAACGAGGCAATCGAGATCCGACGGGTATCGAAGATTGATCCTGAAGACGGAGATTTGCTGTCATTGGATTTGCTTTTAGTTACTCCAGCCATTCGCTCAGTCTGGGAGTCTCGAATTGAAGCTGACTGGGAGGGCGGAAAACTTGCTGTAGTTTCGGCCCGCGGCTTGATTTCGTTGAAGCGGCTGCGTGGTAGTGCTCAGGACCTGGCCGATATTGAAGCACTAAGTGAGGGCCCGAATGAAGGTTGACATGTCTGCCAGCGCCGTCACCGCTCGACTCAAACGCGTCGAGCAGTTGCGGCGCCTTTGTTTGTCGCTGCAAAGGGCTAAGCTTCCCGCGCAAGAAGACGAGGTGAAGACAAGCGAACAACGAGGCGAAGCTTCAACATCGGAAATGCGGACTGTGAAATGAGAGCATATGTGCCCGGCTATAAACTAAGGTCGCCTGCCACTCTAGGCGAAGCTCTGGAAGCGCTCGCCAACGAGCCTGGCATTTGGAAGCCTTTCGCGGGAGGCACTGATCTCATGGTGTTGCTTGAAGCCGGCAAGCTGACTCACAAAAGATATCTCAACATCTGGAACCTGAAAGAGCTGCGCGGGATCGAGGTTAACGATTCTCACGTGACACTTGGCGCGCTAACCACTTACACCCATGTTCAGGAACACCCGGTTCTAAAGACCGAGTTTCCGATGCTCTGCCAGGCAGCGAGCGAGACCGGCAGTCTGGCAATTCAGAATCGAGGCACAGTCGGCGGCAACATCGTGAATGCGTCGCCCGCCGCTGATTCCCCACCGGCGTTGCTCGCTTACGATGCTGAATTGGAATTAGTCTCCACGGCGGGGGCGCGTTGGGTTCCTTATCGTCGTTTTCATACTGGTTATAAGCAGATGCTGCTGCGTCCGGAAGAACTGCTGTCGCGAATTCGCGTGGCGCGAACCACAAAAGACCTTCAGCAGTACTACCGGAAGGTAGGAACCCGGAAAGCACAGGCAATTTCGAAAATCTGTTTTGCGGCCACGGCGTCAACAAACAACAAGACCGTTGCCGACATTCGCATCGTCCTCGGTAGCGTTGCGCCAGTGCCCTTGCGCTGCTTTAAAACCGAAGACTCACTGCGCGGTCGCTCGATTGATCCCGTAACGATCGAACAAGCCAAAGCAACCCTGGCCGGCGAAATAGTTCCAATTGATGATGTCCGCTCCACTAAGCAATACCGATTAACGGTAAGTCTCAACCTGCTCGCTGATTTTCTTTCCCGGATCTCCCGGCAAGCTTGATACTATGAACCGCGCTACGGCTCCCGTACTGTCACGGAGACTCTGAATGACTCGTTCCCTGCAACGGTTTCTCCTTCCCTCATTCACCCTGCTGCTCCTCGTAATCACCGGCCCCCAGGTTGCCGGCCAGTGTCGCACTCCTCCCGATACCGTTAGCGAGAACCATCTCCGGATGCTTGTACTGGGTGATTCAATTCTTTGGGGACAGGGTTTACGGCAACAACAGAAAACCTGGTTCAGAGTAAAGTGCTGGCTGGAAGAAACCACCGGAAGAATCGTTGACGTTACGGTCAAAGCCCACTCGGGAGCAATCGTCGAAAGGTCTCCCGGACAAACACAGACCTACAGTTCCATTAACAGCGAGGTAAATCTGCCACTTCCTTCGGTCAATGAAGAACTGGATGAAGCTCTGCAGAGCTACGGGAACGGTTCAAAAGTGGATCTGGTGTTGCTTGGCGGTTGTATCAATGACGTCGATGTGCGCAATCTGCTGAATGCCTCGGTCAACACGGACTTGATTCGAGAGCGGACCAGAGCGAGTTGCGGCGCCGCCATGACTCGATTGCTGCGCCGCACTGTCGAGGCTTTCCCAAATGCCCATGTGATCGTGCCGGGGTATTACCGAATCGTCTCTTCGGAAACAGAGGACAACGCCTTCATCCGGTTGCTCGTTAAAAAACTTGCTGGTCAGCCTTCCGAGGGTCGCCGCCTGAGTGATAAGGAGGTGCGCGACCGGTTGATTGTCAATTCGGAAGAGTTTTACACGAACTCCACAGCAAGCCTTCGCGAGGCAGTCAGAGAGGTGAATGAAGAATTGCAGAGCCGCTTGTCAAGACAGAAGGTCCTTTTCGCCGACATTCAGTTTTGGCCGGAGCACGCCTTCTCGGCAAACGACACCCTGCTCTGGACCTTCGTTTTCTCGTCAACAAATCTTTCCGGCTTCCGCAAGATACTGATCGCGCTTAGCTTCGGAACCGCGGCTTACAATGCGAACGATACAGTCAGGAAGGAGCGGATTGAGAGCTGCAAACAAACCTATAAGAAACCGAAGGCGCCCAGGGAAACCAAAAGCGAAAAACAGACCCGAGAGAACCGATTGCTCGCTTGCGGTTACGCATCTCTGGGACATCCCAACCAAATGGGAGCTTTGATGTATGCGGAAGCGATCAAAGGACAGTTACAGTGGTTAATTCCTTCCACCGGATGGCTGAGAAAATCGGCCGAGCCGCTGCCATCAAACTAAAGGACAAACGATGCAGAACTTCTCCCCTATACCAACTTTTCAGAGCGGCGTCGTGCAGCCAATGGTCTGTTTGAGAGGAGGTTACGATCTCATCAGAGATCAGTATTGGCTTTTTGTCGGCATGTGTTTGGTTGCGATTTTGATTGGCAGCGCCGTGCCCTTCGGCATCCTTATGGGCCCGATGATGTGTGGGCTTTACCTCGCTATCTTTCAAAAACACCGCGGCCAAAGGGTGGAATTTGGCACGTTGTTCAAAGGCTTCGACTACCTCGGTGAAAGCATCATTGCCACTTTGATCCATGTGATTCCCGTGGTGGTGATCATTGTCCCGTTCTACATCGCTTTTTATGGAGTTCTCTTCTTCATTCTCCCCAGGAGTGGCGAACCTGATCCTCAAGCTTTAATCGCCTTCATTGCCATCTTCTTTGTTTTCCTGATCATCGTGATGGTGTTGGTGATAATGATCTCGGTGCTCTTTACTTTTACCTATCCACTGCTGGTCGATCGGCACATGAAGGGCATCGAGGCCGTTCGCCTGAGTGCCAAAGCAGCTCTGGCAAACTTCTGGCCGCTCCTGGGGTTGCTCCTGCTCACAGGGTTGCTGGGATTTTGCGGCGTGCTGCTCTGTTACGTAGGAATGTTCCTCGTATTTCCGGTGACCTTTGCCGCGATGTCGATGGCCTACGAACAGGTGTTTGGAATCAGCGGTGAAGGCCCTTCAGTTCCCGGACCACCGCCGCCGCCCACGTTTACATAGCGATGGCCAAATGTCACTTCGTTCATCCCGCTGCACGCGCCACGGTGGCTAACGCCGCGGTCTGTCGGATCGCGGGCGTCTCGCCCGCAACGCGCCGCAGGCACGCCTCGTTCCACTGTGGTCACACGCCTGTTCGTGCTTCTCACCCATTGCGGGCGGGACGTCCGCGATTCAATAAAAGCGCCGCTCTTTGAGAGGTGCCGATGAGT
>JBPCNX010000042.1:0-23106 GCA_051000815.1 Pyrinomonadaceae bacterium | reverse complement strand
ACGCCGCGTCGGGCTTCGAGGCTGCCGTCCGCGCTCTGGCACAGCAGCGGCTCGAAAAATTGAACGAAAGGATGAAGCGCGGCGAGTACGTTCCGGCGATGGAATACGTGACCAACTACCTACGCTTGGGCGACAAAGAGCAAGCCTTTGCTTGGCTCGACAAAGCTGTGCAGGAACGCAACAGTTTCGCGCTTGCGATCAAGGTCAACCCAATCTACGACCAGCTACGCTCAGACCCGCGCTTTGCTGACCTCGTGCGCCGCGTCGGACTGTAAGTATGCCTTCGACTAGAACGAACGTTCCAAATATGAAACGCTGCCCCCAATGTCATCGCGTTGAGACAGACAATGCACTCGTCTTCTGTCGCGCTAATGTCACGGCGTGGATTTGATGCGTCTATGTCTGCGCTCGCATAGCACCTTTACTTGACGAGTGCCTTGCTGACTTCACTTAAGGTCGAAAATATGCCGACGAACCCGTCAGTGGTGCTCTCAGTACCTAAAAGA
Organism: Pyrinomonadaceae bacterium; assembly: GCA_051000815.1. Lineage (GTDB taxonomy): Bacteria > Acidobacteriota > Blastocatellia > Pyrinomonadales > Pyrinomonadaceae > PSRF01. The sequence goes on along the minus strand of JBPCNX010000042.1, from coordinate 22,600 downwards.
ATTCTTCTTGTTTGGGGTGGTAGGGGTAAGGATTCTGAGAGTCTTCAAGCTGCGCGGCGAATGCGGGGTTAGTCTATTTTGCCCCCCTGCCCGGCTCTACGTCGCCGCCTCTTGGATGAAATCAAGCGCAGCGACTCAAGATTCCGGTAACGCTGTGGTAACGATCTGCGTTACCAAGCGGTACTAATCGCTCCCAACGGATGCAACAGCGCTAGCGAAGTAAACCACTGAAAAGGCGACGGATGTGCTAGCCGATGCTATTGAGCCAAACTGGTACTAAACGCCCAATTCGCCCTCTCAAGGCAGAGATCACGGGTTCGAGTCCCGTATGCGCTACCATTTATTCCAACAGGTTAAGCACCGAGCCATCAGAACTTCAGCCTCATTACGCGGTCCTCAACTTTGGATACAGCCACTTCGTAGGCCACGCCGGGATGTCCCGCCAGCTATTCCAAACGACTTTGGCATGTGATATAAGCCGCTCAGTCCTCGCACGACGTAAACCTTTAGCCCTTAGTGCTCAGTTCCTCCAAACGTGTTTTGAGCAACTATCCCCCTGTAGCAACGAAACAATCTGAAACTGACTGCACCTTACGATCCAACTGACGTCACCACGGTTTAAAAAGAGCGAGACCGTCCGCGTATGAACTCAGGACATTGGCCGTTTTGTCGGCGGTCGCCTCACGGAGGCGCATAGCCACAGTTCATTAAATTCGGCCTACCAGGTTTCCGCTCTCTTTTGATCGGCTTGGCATTTACGTCCGTTGGCCTTTTCCCGACAGGTTCCAGTTACTTAGCTAAACCAGACCTGTGCGCTGAGATCTCAACTCCGTGCAGCGCGCCACCCGGAAGCTCGATGGGCGGGAAAGATCGCCCACCCTCCAACTGTCCGATCGTAGTCTAGAGAACTTTTCCTCGCGCTCATCAACGCTCAACCGCTATGGGAGATCTCAACATGACAACAAGAAACTCGAAATCAAGAAAAGCGGCCACCAAGTCCGCAAAAGCAGCGACGACCAGAGGCAGCCGAGGTTCGTCAGCCAGCAAAGATCCGCTGCCAAACAAAATCTTTGCCAATGTCTCGCCGCGCTCGATCGGCGGCGTTTCTATGTTTGAAGCGCAGAGTCAGATCCACGCCGGGACCATAACGAATTTCTTTTCGCAGGGGGACGTTATTGAGGCCGCGGTAAATCGTCTACAGGAAGCGGGTTTCGATATCCTCCAAATCGGCCCATTGACAATCAATATAGCCGGCACGCCAGCGCAATACCGCCGCGCATTTGGCACCAACATCGTGGTCGAAGATCGGCCAGTGATTAAAGAAGGCGGCCAGAAAGATGTAGCGCAATTTCTGGACTCCCCCGATTCGAGTCTGTCGGGATTAATCCAGACGCAGGGTACACAGTTTGAAGACTCCATTGAGGGCGTTGCCCTTGAAGAGCCCCGCTACTACATGGCTGCTTCGAGTTACGCGCCGCTTAAATCTTACTGGCATCTGCGCATACCCGGAGACGTTTCGTTGGCGTGTAACGCTGATAAGGCACACCGCGCCGGAATCACCGGCAAGGGTGTCAAAGTAGCAATGTGCGATAGCGGCTGGTTCAAACATCCTTACTTCGTGAATCGTGGTTATCGGGCCGCTCCCGTGGTGCTAGGGCCTGGGGCTACGCTGCCATTAAGAGATGAAAGTGGGCATGGCACCGGCGAGTCAGCAAATATTTTTGCCAACGCTCCCGACGTAGATTTCATGCCGGTGAAGATGAGCTTTGTAAATTCCACCGGCGCCTTCAATGCCGCAGTTGGTCTTCACCCAAACATCATTACGTGCAGTTGGGGAAGTCACCACCCCTCCCCAACGTTAACCGCGGCTGACCAGGTCCTGGCTGCGGCCATCGCGGCAGCCTGGGCTGCAGGGATCATCGTCATTTTCTCGGCTGGCAATGGGCATTACGGCTTTCCGGGAATGCACCCTAACGTAATTTCCGCAGGCGGCGTTTTCATGAATCCGAACGAAACGCTACAGGCTTCAAACTATGCCAGCAGCTTTCCCGGCAATGTTTATCCTGGCCGCAACTGTCCCGATCTGTGTGGCCTTGTCGGCATGAAGCCGAAAGCAATCTACATAATGCTTCCGCTTGAGCCTGGAGACGAAATTGACGTTGGCAACGCGGGATCAACGCACCCAAATGGTGATGAAACTACCAACAGCGACGGCTGGGGTGCGTTTAGTGGGACATCGGCAGCGGCACCGCAACTTGCCGGGGTCGCAGCCCTGATCAAACAGGCTTGTCCGGGTCTGACACCGACGCAGGTTCGAAACATCATGAAGAGTACGGCACGAGACGTAACGACCGGCAGCAGCAATCCCGTCGGGGGCTCGCCGATATTTCCGGCTGGCTACACAGCGACGGTGGGGGTTGATATCGCAACCGGCACCGGCCTTGTCGATGCCCACAAGGCGGTAATGGTTGCGAAGGTACAGTGCCTTGGCCCAATTTCGCCAATAGTCGGTCCCACAGTCGGACGCACGCCAATCATTGCAACACCAATCGTGGCTCCAACCCCAATCGTAGGCCCAACACCGATAGTCGGTCCAAGCCCGATTGTTGGCCCAATCGGACCGCCGGCGCCACCCGCACCGGTTCGACCAATACAACCGGTGTTGCCGATTCAGCCAATTAGGCCGATTCAGCCTGGGCCAGTTGTACCCATTCAGCCAATTAGGCCGATCGCCCCAATCGTTAACCCCGGACCGGTTCAGCCGATACCGCAGGAAGGGGCTGGTGGATCTGGGATGGAAGGGTCCGCTGAAGGAGGCGCTTCGCAATCTGCGCTCTCGTCTGAAGATGTTACTGCTCTGAGCGACCTTATTATCAACTCAGAGTTTGAATCCGACTAGATCGGGACCCTGCAACTGGGCAACGCCGCGGTGTATCCAATCGCGGCGTTGTCTCACGGATCTATCGGGCGGTTACGCGTCTGGAGTGATTATGAAAAAGATCCTACTCGTTAGCATGCCAATGGGCGCACTTGAGCGTCCCGCACTGGGGCTAAGTCTGCTGAAGCAGCGGTTGCAACAATCCGGCTTCGAATGTGACGTGCGCTACTTGACGTTCACATTCGCGGAGTTTGTCGGACATGACGAATATCAGTGGATGGGTTACCAACTTCCGTATACCGCATTTGCCGGCGACTGGTCATTCACCGAGGCACTTTACGGTGAACGCCCTGATATCGATCACGCTTATATCCAGGAAATCTTACGCAATACCTGGCGCGTGGCAGAGGCTGATATTCAACGTATCCTCAGCATCCGTTCGAGGGTGTCGTATTTTCTTGATTACTGCCTGGAGACCATTCCATGGTCGGAGTACGCCATGGTTGGTTTTACTTCGACCTTTGAACAAAACATCGCCTCACTCGCATTAGCCAGGCGAATCAAAAAATCCTTCCCGAAAATCCAGACCGTATTTGGCGGCGCAAATTGGGAAGGCGAGATGGGGCTTGAGCTTCACCGCCAGTTTCCTTTCGTTGATTACGTTTGTTCCGGAGAGGCCGAGCAAAGTTTTCCAGCACTTGTGCAGCGGGTTTTTAATCGTACGTCCATGAACGGAAAACTCGCGCCCATTCCAGGTGTCGTCTATCGCGACCGCAAAGGCGCCTCGGTGTCCACCGGCTCGTCGGAGATGATTCGCGACATGGATGCACTGCCGATACCGGATTTCTCCGACTACTTCCAGGATCTCAAGCAATGCACGGTTGCCGCGCCGGTAGCGCCCACGCTGCTTTTCGAAACGTCGCGTGGCTGCTGGTGGGGCGCAAAATCACACTGCACCTTTTGCGGACTGAACGGCGGAACCATGGCCTTCCGCAGCAAGAGCCCTCGTCGCGCATTGGACGAGCTTGAACTGCTCGTGGATCGTTGGCAGATAACAAATGTCGAGGTGGTGGACAACATTCTCGACATGAAGTATTTCGCTGACATGCTGCCGGCGCTCGCTCGCGCGCGCCGCTCGTTGCAACTTTTCTATGAGGTCAAATCAAATTTGTCGCGGGCTCAAGTGAAGACTTTGCAGGAGGCCGGCGTCTGTCGCATCCAGCCCGGTATCGAAAGTCTCAGTGATCACATTCTCAAACTAATGCGAAAGGGCACCAGCGCGCTAAGAAACGTCCAGCTCCTGAAGTGGGCAAAGGAATACGACATCATCGTCGAGTGGAATATGCTCTATGGGTTTCCAGGTGAGACGATTGAAGACTACCGAACCATGCTCGAGCTGTTGAAGCAGATAAGGTTTCTGCGTCCACCGGGGGCAACCGGGCCCATTCGCCTCGACCGCTTCAGTCCATATCACAATACACCGGCGGAGTTTGGACTCATCAACGTACGCCCGCTGAGCACCTATCGTTATCTCTATCCCTTCGACGACGAAAGCTTGCGACGTATCTCCTACTACTTTGATTTCGACTATGATCCTGCAAACAATCCGACTGGTTACGCGGCAGAGGTCATCGCGTACATTAACGACTGGCGTGCTAATCCGCAGTCGGGCGAATTGCGTTCAATCTCGGGCCCGGAGAGCTCACCTGAGGGATCGGACGGTGGATCGTTGGCCATTCTGGATACCCGGCCAAACGCGACCGTACCCGAATTACATCTTGTCGGTCTGGAAAAAGCGGCATATGAGTTTTGCGACGAGTTACAGTCGGGAGCGAGCATCGTGCGTCACCTGCGCAGTCTATTCCCGGACGAGGAGTTTTCGCAGGAGAACGTGATGAGATTTATAGATTCGTTGGTGGCTAACGGACTGATGATCACGGACGGGTCAAACTACCTGAGCCTGGCATTGCGCACACCTGTACCGCAGGCAGCAACGGAACCGAGCCAGTTTGTTTCGACATCGGATTTTTCCGCCAGACCGGCAAGCACGTACCTGCGCGCCGAATTGAAAGTGATTCATGCGTAGCTCTTGAGCAACTGTTTGTTGGATGAGATGCTGCGCCTGGCCGTCAAGCGACGCGGTGTTATATTGATTCAACCAATGCCTTCCAAAAGCAAACAATTAATCTCCGCGCAGGTGGCATTAAAATCGGCGAGCGGCAAAACTTACAATGAGCGGACGGCCATTACGGCGGAGAACATTGCTGCTTATGCGCCGTCGGCGGACACCGTCACGGAGGCCGGCGCTGGGTTTAAGCGCGCGGGTTTCGAAGTCGGCAACATGGTGGGAAACAGCTTCAGCATCACAGCACCAAAGGGTACGTTTGAGAAGTTTTTTAAGATCAAATTGGAAGCGGACGATCGCGGCGGCGTGAAGATAAAAGGAACTGAAAACACTCCCGGCGAGTACGAACTTCCATCGAAGGCTCTCCCGCCTGACTTGTCCCGCTATGTCGCCGCAGTAACATTTTCGCCGCCACCTGACTTTGGCCCTTCCAGTTACTGAAGGCATTGGCAAAGTAGATTCTCCTCGCGTCGTACAGTAGATTTGAGCACTTCCGAGAAAAACGCACGTCGTAACCTCATGACGCAGGCGCCCTTGACTATCGCCGGTCCCGCGATTCCGAACACCCGTGTTGTACCTTCGCAGTTAGGGCCAAACTCAATTCCTATTTCTTTTCGTCAATCCCCATTGATGAGGGAGGGAGGCTTTCAGGTCTTCGAGGGGATAATTGATGCGCGGATCAGGGGAGAAATGTTGTCAGAGGCGTTGGGCCTGCTGCCCTTCGCCGCCGCTTGTGAAGTGAAGTTGGCTGACGCAGAAGAAGTGCGGGGTGGCAAACCACGACGAAGTTTTATCAGCGGTCAGGGCGGTTCCCTGCAACAAGCGTTTTGTTCGGCGCCCTGGCTAATCGATTTTCTGCGCGCGATAACCCGCTGCGTAGTAACTCCCACTGGCGCCTTGGGGACTTACTCTTACTACATACGACCAGGTGACTTCCTGGACATTCACCGCGACATAGTCGACTGCGATGTCGCCGTCATCAGCTGTTTGAGCGAGGGACCGATGGATGATGGCAACGGGGGCAGGCTATGCCTCTACCCCGAACGCTTATTTGAACCGCTATCCAAAATCCGCGCTACTCCTCAAGAAGGCGCTGTGAAGGTGCGATTGGATCCGGGCCAGACGATTGTCCTTTTTGGCGGAATTGTGCCTCACGCGCTGCTGAAAGTTGCCGAAGGTCAGGCAAGGATTGTCTCAGTGCTTTGTTATCGTGCGAGATGATCGTTTTGAACCCTGTACCCCATCCATGATCAGGTGCACGATCCCGCTTGCTCCACTAACCAACGGTCGCAGTGCCTAAGAGCGCCTCTGCCTTCCTGATTTCTTTGCGACTGTCCCGTCAGATCTTTTAGTAGTTCGTTTTCTGGATTTGCCTGCTTTGGCCTTGTCCCGCGTAGGATCACCGACAACCCGAATCGGCTCTTCAATGATGTTTGGATAGTCGCTTCCTTTCGCGCTTTTGGAGTCATTTGCAGATTTACTGCCGGAGCCCCCAGTCTTTTGCCGTGACTTCGATTTGGATTTGGATTTGGATGTCATCGGTCAGGCCTCCATATGAAACATTCCCGGTGTTTAGCGGCTTGCTCCCGCTCTAAGTCATACAGGCTCAATGTTGGAAACACGCTGAAACCGGGCGAGGCGCTGTTGATAAGCTTCTCCCGCAATGCGCACGTCTTCCAGAAATCCCGGAAGTTCATCAAGCCGCAGCGCCTGAACGCCATCAACGAGTGCGTTGCCCGGGTCGGGATGGAAATCCACAAGAATCATATTTGCGCCGGCAATCACACCCTGCGCCGTGACGTGCATGATGTCGAGGATGCCTTCAGGACCCAGGCTGCGTGATCCAACAGAGTGTGACGGGTCGATGCAGACAGGCATGCGCGTCAGCCGTTTAACTACAGGAACGTGCGCGAAGTCTACGAAATTTCGATGCGGAGCCGCGATGTTCGCCTTCATCCCGCGAAGCCCGAACACGACTTTGCGATTGCCTTCACTAGCGAGATATTCAGCCGCGTGCAGCGACTCATCGAGCGTGATGCCGAAACCACGCTTGAGGAGCACGGGAAATTCCTGTTGACGCCCAACACTCTTCAGCAATTCAAAGTTCTGCGTGTTGCGCGTGCCGATTTGCAACATCACTCCCGTTGGATTGCCGGTGCTCTCCAGTGCCTCTCGAATCTCCTCGAGGTGCGACTCGTGAGTCACCTCCATCGCGATGATCTTGATCCCATACTTTCCCGCGAGTTCAAAAACGTAGGGTAGACAAGTCTTGCCGTGTCCCTGAAATGAATAAGGACTGGTGCGAGGCTTGTACGCGCCCATGCGGGTGCAAACCTGACCGTTGTCACTCAACGCCCTCATCATCGTTTCCACGTTTTTTGGAGTATCCACCGCGCACAATCCGGCAAATACGTGGAGACTATCCTGGCTGAAGCGTTCGCCCTGGTAGTCAAAGTGGCTGGGCCGGTGATCATCCTTGTGCCTTCCGAGAATTCGATATTCTTCCGATACACGAACGACCTTATCGACGCCGGGCAAATTCCTCATGTCGTCGACAGAAAGCGCCGCCGTGTTACCTATCAGATATATTTCGGTCAAGGTCTGTTCGACCCCTCGCTCCTGGTGAACGCGAAGCTCGATGCTCTGCAAACGAGAGAGATGGTTAACCAACTGCTCGTACTCAGTGCTTTCAGTGTTCAGGTTCGACTTTAGAATCAGAATCATGTTTTGTTAGATCATTCCCGGATCCGGCTATCTGCTTTTTGAGATCTCCCTTGAAGGATAACGCCCGAGGTAGCGGACCTCTTCTGCCCTCTCGCGTATGTCGTTGAGCGCGCCGCGCATCTCACTTTCGCTCGCCGGGGCCTGGAGATCGAGATAAAAGTTATACTCCCAGGGACGCCCCTTAATGGGCCGGCTCTCAATTCTCAACAGATCAATACCGCGTCGAACGAAAGGTCTGAGCGCCTCGTGCAGCGCTCCGGGACGATGTGACAATCTGACAATCAGAGAAATCTTGTTGCCACCGGCTGACTCGTTTGAGTTAGCAGCTAAGAGGGCGAACCGAGTGTAGTTCTCGCTATGGTCTTCCAGATGATCTCGCAGCACTATTCCACCGTAAATTTCTGCCGCTCGTCTTCCGGCTATCGCCGCTCTCGATGTATCGCCTCTTGCGACCACGCGCCGCACACTGCCGGCGGTGTCGTCTGTAGCCACCCGTTTAAGATGCGGATGGGCGGCGAAGAAGCGTTCACACTGTGCGAGGGCCACCGGGTGTGAGTCAACAGTTTCGATAGTTTCAAGAGATGCCCCGCGGCAACCAATCAGGAAGTGTGAGATCGGCCAGATTATCTCCGCCACAATACTCAATGAACTTTCCAACAGCAGGTCGTAGCAACGATGAACCGATCCCATAAGGCTGTTCTCAAGCGGCGTCAGAATGTAATCTGCCTTTCCTTCCTCGATAGCCGTGAAGAGGTCCTCAAATGTTGGACGAGGCACGGGTTTACAGGTTTCACCCAAAAGCTCAATCGCAGCGTCTTCACTGAACGCCCCGCGTTCTCCCTGAAACGCTACCCGCGCGGCTTTAACCAACTGTGTGAGCTCTGCATCAGTCCGAACGTTCTCTGAAGCGGATGGGTTAAAAGCCCGCAGCTGAACGTGCAGGCATTCGTCGATGATTCGCTGAAAGATGTTCGTGACGTTCTTTTCGTCCAGGGGGCCAGGATTCCGGGCGCACAATCTCGTCAGCACCTCGCGCTCGCGATTGTTATCACAGAGCGATGTGTCATCCTGCCGTTTTGCTGCTCCCACCTTTAGCGCCAACTCGGCACGCGCGTTCAGCAGTCGCAGCAACTCATCGTCAATCGCATCTATTTCTGCCCGCGGATTACTTGTTGTTTCCTTCATGGCTGCGCTCCCGCTATTAATCCGTTCAGGTAACCGGTCGCTGGTTTTAGCGATTGCTGATTATGATAAACGAAGGAGAGGCTGGGAGGGCATTAGAATGAGCACCGCCACTGATTCCGGTAGGTGGCCGGTCGTCTCCTAAGCCCGGAATCGAAGAAACCATCCACGAATTAAACACTAAGCAGCACAAAGCAAGTTCGTGCATTTCGTGTCGATTCGTGGATCGTCTGTCCTGGATTACGAACCGGCTATACGTTTCTTTTGCGGAGGATAACAAACGTGGGACTGTTGATGACTGCCTCAGCGCTGGCCTTCTGGCCCGAGACTTGATCCATAGCAACCAGTCCCCAGGGATCGCCAAACTCGCTCTTAGTATTGCTGGCAACCTCTTTCAGTTTGGAGCTGAGTTTTTTTCGCAGCTTCACGAACGTCTCGTTGTTCGGATCAACGTCTGGATTGTCAGCAAGAAACTCCCGTAGCTCCGCAAGTCGCTCGCTCATTTCTTTCATAGATTCGGCCCACCACATGATCACCGTGTAATCACTGGTAATGACAGCGATTTCGAGTTTCGAGAGGGCCTTTAGTTTAGGGATCGTGGGGAAACTCGGTTGGCCGAGTTGCGCCATTTCCTTCCAGAGGGCATCGTCGATCCCCGGGAGTCGCCGAGATTGATCTCTCTCGCCGCTTTGCACGAGCAAGGCCAGCGCCTTTCTTCCGGCACTCTCATAATCCGCCTGTGACCGAGGCTTGCCATCTTTGAGAAAGAGAGCGTTGACAAGCGCGTCGTCGTAGGCTGTCTCGGCATAGAGGGTTGTGCGGCCAAACTCCTGAGCGAGTGAGAGGATTTTTTCCTTCTCAGGTTGCTTCATCAGTCCCAACGCTTCGAAGACGTCGAGATTGTTCTTCATTACGGTTTGATCGGTTCTGGTGTGAAGTTCGAAGTAACTGTGAGCGATATTTAATTGCGGTTGGTGGGTTACCAGCTTGCTGCAACGATAAGCCACGCTGATCAAAACACTCTCCGCCAGGACCTTTCTGAGCTTTTGGCGGTCAGCCGCGAAGTTAAGCGTCGAGGCCGAAATTCTGGAGGCGGTGGCCGTGTCGGTAATGACGAGTTCCCCAGTGGAGGGTTCAAACATCACCCTGCCCTTGAGAATTAGTGAGCTGACCGAAATGAAGTTGTAGATACCGAGCAGATTGAACTTCAGTGCATGTTTCTTTCTTTGAACCTCAGTGAAGATGCTGCGAATGAGATTAACTCCCGCCGGGAAACCCTCCTGCCGGGCGGGTAGGCTTGAGAGATCACCGGCCAGGGCCTTGTGAATCGCGGCACGTCCAGCCTGTTCCAGCTTGCTGATTTCAACTTCAAAAAGAAACGCAGCTTCAGAAGTATCCTGCGAGGTAAGTTCGAAGCCGAGAGCAATCTCCAGCTTCCGTGAGATTCCGGCTTCCACGACTTTCCTGAGCGCTTCAACCTGATCCTCGCTCAGTTCCTGCTTTAGTTTTTCGAGCTCAGACTGAGGATCGCTGCTCAACGCTTTCAGCACCTGTTCCAGTGGTTCGAATTTCCCCACGGCCACTGACGCGCCGATCGACGCGGCCGCTTTCAGATTGAACTCAGTGCCGCGCTTCCGGTAGTAGCCGAGCCTGACCTTGTCAGCAGCGATCTTGTGAGCGCGAACCTGGAAAGCTCCGGAGATCTCAAACGAGGCGCCAACTTTTATTGAGCCACCAGAGCTAAGGCTGAGGGCTCCGATCGGCTCAGGCAGATTGATCGAAGCCAGGGGATTGATAACGCTCATCAACTCCATGTCTCCAGAAACCTTGAGAGTGCCGCTGCCCTCAACCGTGGCGACGGTACCATTCGTCATGTTCGCGAGGTCGTCTAAATCGCGCGGGATGACGAAAGCCGTAACTGTTTCTTTAAGGGCCTCGATCAAGGTGGGAAATCCTCCCGCCGGGGCTTTTTCAAACAGCCGATAAGTTGCGAAACCTATTTGTCCGCCGGCGCTGAGTCCGAAGCTCAAATCGTTACTCTTACTCGTAAACGCTGAAGCGAACTTTGCCGTCGTTCCCAGTCCGACATAATAGTGATTTGCGTTAATCGCAATCGAGTCGGCGTAGACTTCCGAGTCGAAGAGCTGTTCATCTTTGGCGGAGAAAAGTTCTACTCCGCCGGATGCGCCGGCTTCAATCGTAATTTCTGAGTCACCACCGACAGCAATGGGCTGTGCGAAGCTGATCCCCGTGTCCAGACTATTGAGCGGAGCCTGATCAAGGGTGACGTTTTTGAGGTTAGCAAAATTGAGGCCGTCGAACTTTAGTTTTGAGAGTCCTTTGAGATACTTGGCAACGGACGAGTCTTCGTTCAACTCAGCATTAACTTCGACTCCGAGCTGATCGGTGAGATTGATGGTGGGCATGATGAGACCTCAAATTCTGCCATTCTAAGAGGATTCTGAAAGCGTTAGCCGGCCACAGATTTACACGGACAGACACGGATAAGAAAGCATTTAGTTCTCCCTGTTTGAATCCGTGTCCTCTGTGTTTATCTGTGGCTCGTACTTCCAAAAGAGCGTGGAAGCCGAGGTTCCTTTACCGAGCCTCTTTCACGATTCCTTCAGCGATGCGCTCGCTGAGTGCGGCGATCGTTTTGGACGGATTGTGTCCCACCGGCGCCGGCATGATTGAACCGTCCGCTACATAGAGATTCCGATAAGCGAACGTTTCGCCAAGGTGGTTGACCACCCCTTCGGCAGACGTTGAACCGATCGGGCAACCGCCGAGTGGGTGCGGGGTAATGGCGGCGTCAGGTAACTGAATAATAAAGTTACCGCCCGTCTTCTCAGCCAGCTTTCGATGCACTTCCTGAATTCCATCGAGTACCTTTCGCGCTCCGTTTCGATCCCAATTGAGGCGCAGCACCCAATCACCAAACAGCCCGAAGAACCAACGTTCGACACGAAACTTTCCAATCGGCTCATCGCGCCCCTGAGCGAACCAGGGCATTAGCGTTTCAAAGGGCTGTTGGTTTAGCCCTTTGTACAGTTCTCGCAAGGCATCGCCAAACCTCTGCGCCTCGCCCTGCGGGTTTTTCAGGTTGTCCTTGTATTCAAACAAGAGATCGGGCACGCCACCGTCCTCGATCATGAAACGGCTGCCTTTGTAGTTGTTATCCCCGAAGAAGCGGATGCCGGCAGTGATTGTCGGTCCGCGCGAGGGATAGACCTTTCGACCCGCGTGAAAGGCCGGGCTCAGATAGTTGGCGTTGGTACACCACCTTCCACCCATCATCTTGCCGAGATTTGGAAGCGACTTGTGCTGTTTCTGACAGCGCAGCAGAAGTTCCGTGGAACCGATCGAGCCGCCGGAAACGACCACGACGCGCCCGGTTACAGAACCGCGTATCAGCGTTCCCTGCTGAATTCGATCGAAGTGGACGCGATAACCGCCGGAAATTGGCTCGATGTTGCGAACGACATGCAGCGGTCTGACTTCCGCACCTTTCTTCTCCGCGCGCGGAATGTAATTCAGGGCGAGCGTGTTGCGGGCCTCAACCGGGCAGCCGAGTTCACACTGACCCAGGTGCACACAGAAACCCTGGTTGATACCATCCGCGTTCGGCGTCATTACGCTGTCTTCAGCGTTCGGTTCGTTTGACGCGTCGTAGGCGTAGGTCGGATTGAATTTGATGCCGAGTTCGACCTCGTCGTACTGCGCTCCGAAGCCTGCGAGCTGCGCCGCTTCTTTAAGCAACTTCGTGCGGTTTGAAAACTGGTTAGCCGGAATCTTGCGTGGGGTCAACACATCACTGACCCTTTGGTAGTAAGGCGCGAGCACGGAGAAGTTGATCTCGGGTGGCCAGCCGGCGCGGAAGAAATCCTCGTGAGCGTCAATCACAACATTCGCAAAGTGAAGCGAACCGCCGCCAACACCGGCGCCGGCAACCGTACCGATATTTCCATGCTGACGAATGTCGAGCCAGCCGTTGGACCTTTCAGGATGGGCCTCATTCCAAAGCCAGTCGCTACGCGTGATGCTCGGATACTGTTCACGCACCCAGCGACGACCGCGTTCGAGAACGAGCACACGGTAGCCGCCCTCGGCGAGCCGCAGCGCTGAAACTGCGCCGCCAAAACCGCTCCCAATTATTACTGCGTCAAAGTCTGTCGCCATCGCTCACCTCCGCTCGGTTGAACTTTGTCCACATCACATGTCTAAGTATTCAGCTGTCCCGCTGTTCGCTGTTCCCCTATTCCCCAGTTCCCCTTCTTTCTTCTCACACCGTGAACGTATAGCCCGGATCGAGTTGCTGAAACTTCACCAGGATTTCGTGGATGTTGTAAGGATGCGTGGGCCGCCCGGAAATTTTATTGCGCAACACCTGGAACACGTGTTCCAAGCCACCAGCATCATCGATGTCGATGTCCGCCACCCACTCGTCGCCTTTGGCGAAGAAAGTAAGCTGGAGATTCCCGTAGCGATCAGAAGTCTTGAAACTCCCGGCAGCGGAAAAATTCGGCGGCGGGTGGTGCAGACTCTGATCAGCCGGATGAAAGATGCCTTCGTCAATACTGTTCTTAGTTTCCTCGCGTAGATCTTTGCTGACCACCGCAAAAAAGCGATCGCCACGCAGCTCTGTAAGTTCCTGAATGTAAGACAGCACGCTTTTTCCGTTAGCCAGGCCGGTGGATCCAGTTTTTCGCACAATATTAAAGAAGCCTGCTTTCCGAATCGGGTCGAGAGCGTCGTAGAGTACCTTCCCTTTCTTTCCCTCGAACGAAAGTACTGCGGCGCTAGCCTTCAGCAATCCGGAGACAGCAGCTTCCAAAGCCGAAAATGCTGGAAAATTAACCTGTTTAACCTTAAAAGGATCGATGGGCAGCGTCAGACTCATTGAAGTTATCCCGCTGGACTTCATGTTTACGAAATGACTGACAGATTGATACGACGGCGGATCCACATCCAATTGATAGAGTCCTTGGGGATCACCGAACAAATCTCGAACCTCGATCGTCTTTGCGCCGTTACCACTTACTCTCTTGAAATCGCTTAGAACCCTGTGACGCAGCATGATGTCGATCTTCTCTGCGATCCGTTTTCCGTAGACGTCCATTACGTCCAGATGAAGCGTGGCTTTGCTGGCCATTGTCTTTCCTCCTATCGACGATTAATCGCTTAACCAAGAGGGCGCGCTCCGAAGACGTAGCACGCTCGGAAGTGAACGAAATTGTTTATGACGGCACATGATTCTTAATCTGATTGTGTGGTCGTCCCTTGAACCCGCGAGGAAGTTGGGGCAGCGTTGATTAAACTGTCCAAGGCTGGCTGGCGAGTATACGAGGTTGCTCGGGAGATTCAGCCCGTGAAGAACGAGCGGACGTTATTACCATCGCTGGCAAATGTCAATGATTCCGACTTTGTAACGCAAACTGTCAGTTTGCGACGGGTTGGTAATGGCAGCCCGAGAACGCAAACTAACAGTTTGCGTTACATAGTCTTTAACTTTCACGCTGCCTGTACTAAAGTCGGGCCTCAAACTTTATTTCAACTTGTCGAAGGTACATATGAAAACGTCGCTGTCTGACGGTTCCACTGGAGAGATTAATGCACGCTTGAGCCAGGGCAACAACGCTTTTGCGCAAACTTACCCCGGAGAAACAGGCCGACGCCAACCGGTGCACACGGTCTACGGCGGAGCGCATCTTTTCCGAGCTGATACAGCCCAACGTCTCGGCGCTCTCGCACGTCGTTCGCTCGATCAGTTCGCTCCCGACTTTCTGGTTTTTGCGAAGGCGCTTGGCTTACCCGGCGCCGAGCACTTACCCGAATCCGCTAACGAAGTGGAGGAACTGACAACCAATCTGGAAAATCATCCGGAAGCTGTCCGCGTGGAAAATAAATCTGCGTGGCTGGCGCATACTATTTACCAGCGGGTATCCGAAAAACTGCGGTATGAACCCGTTGAAGATTTTCGGATTGACTTTGAAGACGGTTACGGCAACAGACCTGACGATGAAGAGGACGGCCACGCTGCGGCAGCCGCAGGCGAAGTGGCGCAGGGGCTTGTCGATAAGAGTTTGTCACCCTTCATCGGCATTCGCATCAAGCCCTTCAGCGAAGAACTACGGGCCCGCAGCGTTCGCACACTGGATATTTTCGTTTCAACTCTGTCTGAAAAGACCGGCGGCAAACTACCCGACAATTTTGTCGTCACGCTTCCCAAGATCACGATTCCGGAGCAAGCCGCAGCCTTAGCCGATCTGTTCGATCTGCTGGAACGGGAAAACGGAATTTCCGCAGGGTCACTGAAGTTGGAGCTGATGATCGAAACGACGCAGTCGATCATTAACGCTCGTGGCGACATCAATCTTCCTCTGGTGTTGGCCGCCGCCCGGGGTCGTTGCATCGCTGCACATTTTGGTACCTACGACTACACCGCGAGTTGCAGCATCACGGCAGCACACCAGCACATGATGCATTCGGCCTGTGATTTCGCTAAGCACATGATGCAGGTTGCTTTTGCCGGAACTGGGATTTGGCTGTCAGATGGCGCAACCAACATCATGCCCGTGGCGCCACACCGGTTTGTGGAGGGTGGCCCCAGACTGACCCTGGAACAGATTGAAGAGAACCGCACTGTCGTTCATCGAGCCTGGAAACTTCATTACGACCACATCCAACATTCCCTTGTAAATGCCTTCTACCAGGGATGGGATTTGCACCCGGCACAGTTACCGACTCGTTATGCTGCGGTATATGCGTTCTTTCTCGAGAGCCTGGATGCTGCTTCTGAGCGTTTGAAAAACTTTGTGGAGAAGGCCGCCAAGGCGACGCTTGTTGGTGATGTCTTTGACGATGCGGCAACCGGGCAGGGATTGCTCAATTACTTCCTGCGCGCGATTAATTCAGGGGCAATCAAGCAGGAAGAGGCCGTCGAACTGTCGGGACTGACCCTCGCAGAACTTCATTCGGGTTCGTTCGTGAAGATCTTAAATAACCGGCAGGAACTGTAAAGGATCGCGGGTTCCCGCCCGCCATGAGCGCGTAAAGCGCGAATACGGTCTGACTAAGTTTCTACAAGAAGAGCGCGCCGACGGCGCGTTGCGGGCGGGACGCCCGCGATCCCCAGAATAGTTGTCAGCCCAGGCATTGGCCGTGGGACTCGAGAGGATTTGATTATGAAACTTGTTACTGCGTTTTTATTGATGGTGAGTTTGAGTATGAGTGTCGTGAGCAATCAGAAAGCCCGCCGCAAACCAGCCGGTGATCCAGAACTGGCGAAAAAGATCGCCCGCTTCTCTCCGACCGTTTTAACCGCCAACCTCTCAGGGCTCTCGGGGAACGATCGTCAGGCGTTGAGTAAGATCATCGAGGCAGCAAAGCTGATGGATCCGCTGTTTCTGCGCCAGGTCTGGAACGGTAACGAAGCACTTAAGCGGAAACTGGAAGCTGACAAGACCGTCGTCGGACAACAACGGTTACATTATTTTTTAATGAACGATGGCCCCTGGTCACGACTGGATCATAACGAACCTTTCATTGACGGCGTCCCGCGAGTGAAGCCACCGCAAGCAAACTACTACCCGGATGAAATGACGAAGGAGGAATTCGAGGGGTGGGTGGCCGGTCTTCCCGACGCTGAGAAACAAAAGGCGACTGGCTTCTTTTACCTGATCCGGCGCGGCCCTGACGGAAAACTGACGACCGTTCCCTACAGCGAGGCCTACGGGGAGTTTCTGGTGCCCGCCGCAAAGCTCCTGAACGAAGCCGCCCAATTAACGACAAACAAATCGCTGAAAGACTATCTCGTCAAACGAGCTGCGGCTTTTGCTTCCGATGACTACTATGAGAGCGACGTGGCGTGGATGGATCTAGACGCGCCGATCGAAGTTACGATCGGTCCTTACGAAACCTACGAAGACGAACTGTTCAGTTATAAGGCTGCATTCGAAGCGTATGTAACTCTCCGCGATCAGGCCGAGTCAGCCAAGCTGGCGAAGTTCAGCCAGTATCTGCAGGAACTGGAAAACAACTTGCCGCTCGAGGCACGTTATCGCAATCCCAAGCTGGGCGCCGCGTCGCCGATTCGAGTAGTAAACGAAATTTTCGGCTCCGGTGAAGGCAATAGCGGTGTGCAAACCGCTGCGTTTAATCTGCCCAATGACGAGCGGGTGGTTGCGGAGAAAGGCTCGAAGCGCACCATGTTGAAAAATGTGCAGGAGGCGAAGTTCAAGAAGACGCTGATCCCGATTTCCCGCGTCGTGCTTTCGCGGGCGCAACAGCCGCTGCTCTCCTTCGAGTCGTTTTTTACCCACATCCTCGCGCATGAATTGATGCACGGCCTGGGACCGCACAACATTAATGTCGGTGGCCAGGAAACGACCGTTCGGAAACAGCTGAAGGAATTGTCCTCAGCATTTGAAGAAGCGAAGGCCGACATCACTGGCCTTTGGGCGCTGCAGTACTTGATCGATAAAGGCGTGGTCGATAAACAAATGGAGCGCTCGCTCTATATGACTTTTCTGGCGAGCGCATTTCGTTCAGTTCGCTTTGGGATTACGGAAGCGCACGGCAGGGGCATCGCGATGCAGTTTAATTATCTGACTGACGAAGGCGCTTTCGAAGTAAATGAGGCGACAGGAACGTTCAGCGTGAATGACGCAAAAGTGAAGGAAGCGGTGAGAAAACTGACTAACGAAATTCTCACGATTCAGGCGGAAGGTTCTTACGATAAGGCGAAGGCGATGCTGGACAAGTATGCTGTGATCCGGCCGCCGATGCAGAAAGCACTGGATCGCTTGAAGACTGTGCCAACGGACATTGAACCGATCTTCCCGCTGGCGAAGTAGTGAAATGCTCAGTCAGGAATGGGCATCTCTTCCAAGCACCTCAAGCTCTTCTGATAAATTTCGCGGCAATCCAACCTGCCAGAACCAGGATCGCGAGGATCAGCCAGTTGTTCCGGTCGCCATAAGTAACACCGGGAAAGTGGCTGCTGATCATGAGGAACACTACCGGCACGGCCATGAAGGTATTCTGTTTCGAGCGCAGCTTGGCTTGTGCGGAAAGTGCATCGTCGGGTTTTCGACCATCCTTGATTGCGGCGATCATCTTCTTCTGCGCCGGCAGAATCCGCATCCACACATTCGCCGCCATGATCGTTCCAAACATCGCGCCGACATGAATATAGGCAGCGCGGCCGCTGAGGACTTGAGTAAGTCCATAGGCAATGGCCACAACGAAAACGTAAGCAAGCACTGCAAAGAGCTTCTCGTTTCTGCCCAGAGGCGTGAGCATTAACAGGTCATAAATAACCCAGCCCACGATGAGCAGCCCTACTCCAAGCGCAATAGCCGCATTGACGCCAATCTCGCTCACGTCCTGATCGACCAGCGCACCGCCGCCCAGATAGAAGACCAATATCAGAAGAGCCATCCCGCTCAACCACGTGGTGCCGGCTTCCCAACGAAACCAATGCAGCTTCCGCGAAAGCTCATCCGGTATCTTGCGCTTCTCAACGACGTAGAAGCCGCCGCTGTGAACCATCCATATCTGAGGGGGCGTACCGGTGTTGGCGAACGCCTTTTCCTCTTCCGTGAGTCGCGCATCGAGCCAGGTGAAATAGTAAGTTGTGCCGACCCACATGATCCCGGCAAATACGTGAATCCATCGGACGATCAGATTCAGCCATTCACTAAGCGTCGGATCGATCATCTGGAGTTAAAGAAACCGCGGGTTAAAAGAAACCGCCAAGGCGCCAAGGATCGCCAAGGACGCCAAGAAGAAACTAATGATATTAAGAACCGCTCAAGGAACCCAACTGATTTTCGGTACCGATTCACTGCACCAATACTTGGTTTTCTTGTCAGCGAGAAACTACTCAACCTAACCAAGTTCATTTTCCTTCTTGGCGATCCTTGGCGTCTTGGCGGTTTCGTTTTGCTAGCGCGTTTCTTTCCAACAGTTTCTGCTCACTAGGTGCCGCGATAAGTTGAATAGCCGTAGGGACTGATCAGCAACGGGATGTGATAATGCTGCGGGTCCTCTCCAATCTGGAAAACGACGCAGACCTGTGGGTAAAAACATTCCGCCTCGAGCGCGGTGAAGTAAGCGTCAGTGTCGAAGACTAGGCGATACGTCCCTGCCGCGAGGGGCTCCTCGAGCAGGAAGAATGGCTTCACGCGACCTTCATCATCCGTCCAGGCATGCGTGAGGGCCTCCCAGGTTTCGTCGTGATTCTGACTTTCAAGATAAACAGCGACACCGTTAGCCGGCTTGCCGCGCGCTGTGTCCAAAATGTGTGTTGAAATTGTACTCATTGTTCCTGTTGAGATCCGGATCTCTATCCTTGTTCTAAACTCCCGATCAGTTTGTGCAATCGCAGTCTGGTAATTTTCGCTTGCTCGCTTGCAGCTATGCGTAACTCGGTATCGCGTTCGTTGGTTAAGCGCTCCCGAAGAATCGCGAGCAACTCGGCAGAACTCTTTCCAGTGGCGCAAACAATATAGATGAAACCAAACTTTTCTTCATAGCGGCAATTGAGGTCTGCGAGCGCCTCCGTCGTATCCGCCGGTGCATTGTCTACACCCGCTTGCTCCCTGCTCGACCATGAGAGCGATGCCGCTGATGTCTTTTGCGCGGGTTTCTTCTCGCCAATTTTCGGATGACTACGGAAGGCATCCAGCCAGTCAGCTGGAGAAAGCTGCCACCAGATCCGATCTGCTGCCTCGGTTAACTCAGCAACATTAGTGAACGGACGGTCGCTGGTCATCTGCGCCGCCCAGCTCTTTGAACCGCAGCATTTCAGGAACTCGTTTTCGGCCGAAGCGTGCGGCAACGCATTCAACCGGTGCAGACCATTAGGCAAGTTTTCCATAAATGCGAAGTCTGCTCACACCACCATCGGGGAAAATATTGAATCGCACATGCGACACCGGGCCGGCGTCCAGAATCTCGGCACCAAAGTAGTGGCGTGTGTGCGCCAGCAATTTTGTTCTGGGTAAGACCGACTTCCACGCAGTGTGCGGATCATTCAAGCTCTCAACTGCCGCTCCGGCCGCGTTAATAGCTTCCAGGGAACAGCTCTCCGGGAAGTTTCCCTTGAAATAAGAAGTGTCGATCTCGAGATGGCGGATTTGTCCTGGTCTTCCCAGTTTGATTATTGACCAGTCGTGTCCCGGGCCGCGGCGCCGTTTTGTTTCCCAGCCGTCGCTCATGTTCGTCGCACGACCGGGCATGATCAAATTGTGACGGTGTCCAAAAAACATGTCGCTACAAGAAAGCACGAGCCCGCCCTTCTCCGCAGCCGCTAAATCAATATCACCGCCGATTCGCTCCAGACGGTCCCAGTCAGGAACTACTTCGCCATAAACTCGCAGGCGGGCCACGCCACCATCAGGATAGATTTTGAATCGGAGATGCGTAACCCGCTGGTCGCTCTGGATCGCGAAATGATTCTGCGAGTCGCCTTGTAATTGTGAACGCGGCAGAATTTCCAGCCATTCAACTGCCTCATCTGCTAACTCTTCAGTTGTCGGATGACCATCGATAGTGCATGCCTCGAGCGAGCATTGTTCCGGAAAGTTTCCCTTGAAGTGACTGGTATCGATCGTCACACCTCGAACTTTTCCCGGCAGGCCGAGCCTCACTATGCACCAGTCGAAGCCCGGTGTGCGCCGCCGGCGCGACTCCCAACCGTCCATCCATTTGCCCAGATCGGTATACTTGCCTTCAACAAAAATTGGGGCACTCGCTTTGAGAAGATTTTCCTTTGGCGCAAAAAATTCATCGTTCGCGATGAGCACAGCGCCGCCCAGTTTCTCCGCAGCAAGATCGATTAGTTCGGTAAATTCCATGTTGAGCTTCGGTTGAAGGGATCGCGAATTGGAAATCTCCAGAGCTTCCCGCAGTTCGGCAGTGGGGAAGCCTGTCTCTCATTCACACTGCGGCTTTAGCCCGGTGTCAAGAGTCACTCCACTGATGCCAACCGTTTTAACGGTTTCCTTCCCAATCCGCCACAAACCGTTGAAACGGTTCATTAGCTCTTGGCATGCTGACCACCGGGCTCAAGCCCGGTGTGAATGAGAATACAACTGCACGATGCCAGCTCCTCGCGCTTTACTCTCTCAATTCCCAAGCAACAGCATCCCATGGGGCCTGCCAATCAAGTCGCCCGCATCATATACCTTCCGGCCGCGCAGGAAAGTCGTTTGCACCTCACCCGAGAATTCTCGCCCTGCGTAAGGAGTCAACTTGTGTCGATGCTGAATTGATTCCGGTTCGATCCGGAAATTCTTTTCGGGATCCCAAATGACCACATCGGCGTCGCAGCCAACAGCGAGCGAGCCTTTTCTCTTTTCCAGACCTACCAGTTTCGCCGGAGCCCCGCACAGCCACTCCACCAAATCCGCAATCCCGAACCCACGTTTACGGGCCTCCGTCCAGATCACAGGCAAGCGAAACTGCAGCGAAGAAATGCCGCCCCAGGCCTGAAGGAAATCGCCGCTTTCTTTCAACTTCAACTCCGGCGGGCAGGGTGAATGATCGGAAACAATCATATCGATCGTACCGTCGCCCAGCGCTTGCCAAAGTTGTTCTCGATTTTCGCGTTCGCGAATCGGAGGACAGCATTTGAACTCCGTGGCTCCGTCAGGAACCTCCTCCGCGGCAAACGTAAGATAGTGTGGACAAGTCTCCGCTGTGATTTCGGCGCCTGCCTGCTTCGCTTGAGTTAACCACGGCAAGGCATCGGCAGATGAATGATGCACAACATGAATGCGTGTTCCAAACTCTCGGCTCAGACGGATCATTAACTCCACCGCTTCGTTCTCAGCCGCGCGCGGTCGAGATGCAAGAAACGTTCGATACTCAGTAGGACGCATTTCCTTGCCGGTTTTTTCCAGCAAAGCTGAGTTTTCAATATTGTTTTGACCAGAGATACCGGCACTGGCAATCGGCCCAGGCACCTCGGCATGGACAATCAATAGACTGCCAAGCCGCGTCAATTCCGGCATAGCTTGCCGCAGATCGGTCTCGGTGACGTTGGGAAACTCATCGACGCCGGAATGAATCAGGAAACACTTGAAACCGACTACTCCCGCGGTCTGAAGCGCCGCAAGTTCCCCCAGGTTGCCGGGAACGACGCCGCCCCAGAAAGCCATGTCAACATGACACTGCGAGCGCGCGACATCTAACTTTGCGTTCAGCCCGGTGAGAGTTGTGGTAGGAGGAATACTGTTGAGTGGCATGTCCACGAGAGTGGTGACACCGCCGGCTGCTGCCGCCCTGGTAGCAGTCCAGAATCCTTCCCACTCAGTTCGTCCGGGCTCATTGATGTGGACATGAGTATCCACGAGTCCGGGCATCACGAGGGATTGATCGTCAGCATCGAAAGTTTCACAACGGCCGGGCACATCATCGTAAGGACCAAGTGAAGTGATCCGACCGTCATGAATGTGGATCGAGGCGGGCGCGATGGTGTGCTTACTTCGTGGTGCGGCGAGATCTTCGAACAAAACAACTCGCTTGCCGCGAATAACAAGATCAGGAAGGGGCATTGTATTCACGCTGAAGGCGTGCAACTTAGCCGTGGGCAACGCCCACGGTCTTATTGGATCGCGGGCGTCCCGCCCGCAATGAGTGCGAAGCACGAACAGGCATGTGACCAAAGTCAGACGATGCGTGCC
>JBPCNX010000041.1:0-5552 GCA_051000815.1 Pyrinomonadaceae bacterium | reverse complement strand
TCCATGTCACCAAATGCGGTGAATTGGTTCCGCGGGTTGGATTTCTTGATTCCACGTCACAACGACGTCACAAGGCAAAAAGGACTGAGATGCGCTTGCGCGGTGTAAGTTATTTAAATTAGGCGGGTTAATTGGTGGAGCAGAGGGGGATCGAACCCCTGACCTCCGCATTGCGAACGCGGCGCTCTGCCAAACTGAGCTACTGCCCCACGGACCTGAGAATACAGTTTCAAGTTTCGAGTTTCAAGTTTCAAATCCGCGGCTTAATGCCCATTGCACATGTGTGCTTGACGTTCGGTGAGGGTTGCTGACAATTCATTCATGTGCAGAAGAACCGCAGCTCTCATCCTCATCCTGACGACCGCCCTTACATCAATTCTCAACCCACACACATCGATCTACGCGCAAGAGGCTCCTGCAGCGAATATCGAACACGGAGCGAAAAGGAACGAAGCCCGCGCACTTCTACATCAAGCCAGGACAACCGCGCTGGGGATCACGAATGACTTCCAGCGCGACTGGTTACTTGATCCGATCGGTGCTGCTCAGGCAAAAGCCGGAGATCTGGATGCAGCCATCGAAACTGCAAATGAGGCCAGCCTTCCGCCTACCAGGACTTTGGACGAAGTCGGAAGGCAGCTTGCCAAGGCTAACGACTTAAGCAGGGCTAAGGCCCTTGGCATGAAACTGAAAGACGGTGGAGTTTCCGCAATTCTTATGAGTCTGGTCGATGCTCAAGCCGATCAGGGACAAATCGAGCGGGCATTCAGAGCTGCAGAGCTGATTGGTAATTCAGAAATTCGGAGCTACGCGTTGGAGAAAATTGCAACTCGACAAGCCGTGGATGGTGACGATGCGGGTGCACGAAAGACTTTCATGCGGGCACGTGAGAGTCATGTCTCTGGCCTCGTCAGCGCGGAGGAGCTGGAAATGGTGATTGTCGCGAGGAAGCTTTCCAAAGCAAATAGGTTGGAAGCTCGGAAGAGAGTCGACGCCATTAAGTCTCCCGAACAAAAATTTTCTCTTATGCTTGCACTCGCCGAAGACTTTTGGAAGAAAGGCGATCGTACCAGTGCCAACGAGTGGCTCGCAGGCGCCTTGAAAGAACTCCCGACGGGGTCGCAGTCTGATTTTATTCGCTACTGGGCCATTCCGTACCAGGTGAGGTTTGGTCAGAGAGGGTCCGGGATGCTGGCCGCCGGCGCGCTTTCTACAGACTTGCGCGTAAAGGGATACATGGCGGTGGCGATCACTTGCGCAGAGAATAAAGATATCGTCGGAGTGAACGCTGCTGTTAATAAGATGAGGTTGCCACTGGCTCTAAGCGCGGGCGGGACGTTTCTGACTTTGGACTAAAGATGATGATCCTGAACATCACAGCGGCCCTGATTGACAACCGGCAATTACGTGAGGCCGGGCGTTTGCTCAGCACTCTTGAAGAGCAAACTGACGATGTGTCGTTCAAGATGGGCATCGAACCGGGGCTCCAGTTGCAGCGGGTTTTGATTTTGGCGCTGGCAGATTAATTTGGTGCGGCGCGTTCACTTGCAATGAAGATGCAGCCAGACTCGATTACCGACGTCGCGCGTGGAAGAGCGTTACGTATCACAGCCTTATTGCAAACGAAGCAGAGTGGGATAAGCCATTCACTGCCGTGGTCGCGAACCCTGGTGGACATCCAGGATCGAACTCACGCGCTACTGGGTATTTCCCAGGCCTTGCTTGAAATTGAGGAAGTAAA
Organism: Pyrinomonadaceae bacterium; assembly: GCA_051000815.1. Taxonomy (GTDB): domain Bacteria; phylum Acidobacteriota; class Blastocatellia; order Pyrinomonadales; family Pyrinomonadaceae; genus PSRF01. Next base: position 3,811 of record JBPCNX010000041.1, on the reverse strand, counting down.
GTTAGGCTACACCGCAATCCAGGTCCATTAAGCTGTGTCCTTGTTCGTTCGCAGGTCGTTAGAAGACAAGGCAATTGCGTCTGAGAGCCTCTCAACATTCTTCCCGCCGCCTTGCGCCAGATCCGGCTTGCCGCCGCCACGGCCATCGAGCATCGCACACGCCTCGCGCATGAGCGCGTTCATGTCGCCCGGTGCATCGGCGGAGCGAGCGAACACCAGACGCGCAGCGTCGCTGTCCCTTGAACCGAGCAGGGCGATCGTCTGCGGTTGATTGATGATCGCGAGTGCCACCTGTTTTAGAGTCTCTGCATCCCGATGATCGAAAACGTGAACAACCAACCTAACGCCCTCGGGTCCGGGTACCGCGTTCGCTAACAACTCCGCTGCCTCCACCCGCGCTGCAACTTCTTCCAAGACCCGCATTCGTCTGTGCAGCTCCTTGTTCTCTTCATGCATTCGCGTGGCGAGCTTCGCTGCGTCATCGCGGCCGGCACTGAATAGCGCTGCGACACTGCGAGCCGTGCTGTTTGCGCGCCGGTAATCAGCGAGGGCCCTGCCGCCGGCAAGAAACTCGATCCGGGTTAATCCTTTCGCGCGTTCCCATGAGCGAACGACGATTATCCCAACCTCGCCCGTGCAATAAGCATGTGTGCCGCCGCAGGGGGTCAGATCAAAGCCCTCGATTTCGATTAACCTCAACTCGCCATCGCGCGCCGGTTCCTTGCGCAGAGGAAGTTCGGAAGCTTCGGCTGAGCTGACTTCCTTAATGGTGATCGGACGGTCTTCCCAAATCACGTTGTTGGCGAGGCCGACTGCGCGCTCAATGCTCGCTGCGCTTGGGTTGGCCAACTCAACATCGATTTCGCAGGACTGCTCAAGCACTCGAAACCCGCGCGTAGGTGCATTGAAAAGACTGACGAAAGCCTGCGAAAGAATGTGCTGCCCGGTATGTTGTTGCATGTGATCGAGTCGTCGCGGCCAGTCGACCCTGCCTTTTACCGTTGTGCCAATTGCCGGCGGTCGTCCCTGAATCACATGCAGGATCCCGTTTTGCTCGTCGTCGATACATTCAACGACCCGCGCATCGCCGAGTGTTCCGGTATCGCTGGGCTGACCGCCGCCGGTGGGGTAGAACGCGGTACGATCAAGTGTGACGGCAGTCCAATCGCTAACGCGTTCAGTCTTATCAACAACGCGGGCTTCAAACTCGATCAGGTGCGAATCTTGATAATAGAGGCGCTCGGTTGCAGGCATGTCGGTTTTGGTTTTGCGTCTTGGGGCTTCGGTCTTTGAACCTGGGCTTGTTGAATCTAATAGTCGAAGCGTACACGACATGCAAGCGGCTGCGGCACAGCCGCAGATTTTTTCGGGTGGCGTGGCCCGTGAGGCGAGCCTCACAGCCCGGAGAGCGGCCGAGCCGCATCACTAATTTGTTAGAACTGTGTTATCTGCGTTCGTCTGCGGCTGATTTCTCTTTTCCCGAGCGTGCGGGGCGGCTTTGACACCTGTTGAAGGGAATGCTGATAATCGCGATCTGCACTGCTCTCATTCTGCGATTGGAGTAAACAATGAATTCTTATCGGCGCCGAATCACGCCACGGCTCGGCGTGACATTTTGTCTCCTTGTTCTGGTGAGCAGTTTTGCCACAGCGCAGGAACAGCCATTTAAGTCCATCACCTAGCGGCTCTCAATGTCACGGCCGGTCTCGCATTTATTTGAAGTGACGATCGATGTCGAGTTGCCGGAGAATACAACCACTCAGTCGCTCGATTTTCAGATGGCAAAGTGGTCGCCGGGACGATATGCGGTCTTTGACTTCGCCAAAAACGTTCAGGAGTTTCGCGGGTACGACGCTATTTGTAGCTCAAGAAGTGGTGCACCTTCTTCCGCTGATTGTCAGGTAGCGGCGCTGCCGGTTACCCGCCTGGACAATCAAACCTGGCGGGTCGCTACATTAGGAAAGCGACGCTTCTCTGTTAACTATAAAGTTTTTGGCAACGACCTCTCCGGTACTTTCTCGCAACTTGATTCGCGCCACGCCAACTATAACGGCGCCTCGATCTACATGTACATCGTCGATCATAAGGCAGACCCCGTTAAGTTAGTTATCGATCCTCCGGCAGGCTGGCGCATTATCAACGGACGCATGGAACAAGCCGACCAGCGCCAGTGGCAGTTTCCCAACTGGGACATCATGATCGATACGCCTACGGAGATCGCGCCTGACTGGACTCGCGATGATTTCCAGGTTGAGGGCAAGAAGTATCACGTTATGGTTCATTCGTTTGGCGTTGAAGGTGGCAAGCGCGCTGCCCTCGTGCGTGATATCGAAAAAATTGTGCGCGCTGAGACAGCGATGTGGGGAGCTCCGGAATTTGAGTCCTATACCTTCCTGATCCATTTTGCCGCCGACGATCGCTCAGGCGACGGTATGGAGCATTTAACATCGACTCAAATCATTCAGCCCGGAGCCCTGGTTGATGAGGGAATTTACGAAGGAACGCTGGGCACTATCGCTCATGAATTTTTTCATGTTTGGAATGTGAAGCGACTGCGGCCGGTCGAATTCGGCCCGTGGGATTTCACGCGACCTGCAAACACTCGTGGGTTGTGGGTAGCAGAGGGACTGACGAATTACTACGGCCACGTGATGATGCACCGCGCGGGAATTTGGGATGAGCCGCGCTTCTTACGACGCCAGGCGGAAACAATAAGCGGTATTGAGAGTGCTCCGGGAAGTCGGCTGATGAGCGCGGAAGAATCGTCACTGTCAGCATCCTTCCTTGATGATGCTGCACACTCGCAGCGCACGAATCTCCAGAACACTGCTATCAGCTACTATCCCAAGGGCGAATTGATCGGATTTGTTCTGGATCTGATCCTTCGCGGCAAGACCAATGGGAAGGTGTCGCTCGATGAAGTGATGCGACGCATGTACGACGAGTTTTATCTCAAGAGTCCGAATGCGAGTTATTACCTGCGCGGACGAGGCTTCAGGACAGAAGAGTTTCAAAGAGTGGCGAGCGAAGTTGCCGGGTTTGATCTAGGCGATTTCTTCTCGCGTTACGTGCGGCGCACGGAAGTGCTTCCGTACGACGAGGCCCTGGGTTACCTGGGATTGCGTCTGGTGCGGGAAGTGAAGCCGCAACCTTACAATGCCGGGCTGGCTGTTGCCGGCGGCGAGGGTGGCCCGGTCATTTTTAGTGTTCGCAGTGGGTCGCCTGCGGAAGATGCGGGACTACAAGCGGACGACCATCTGGTTTCCCTGGGTAAGAACAAAGTGACGGCTGATAACTGGATGCGGGCGCTTGGTCGTTATAAGCAGGGCAGCCGTGTGCCGGTGGTTGTGAAACGCGATCGAAAAACAATTTCAACTACGATTGTACTCGGCGAGCCCGACCGTTTTGACTATCGAATCGAAGAAAAGAAAGGTGCAACTGTGGGTCAGAAGGCTTTGCGAGCGGCGTGGTTGAAAGGGTGATTGGAACGAGCCGATTTGTTGTGCAGACACAAGGGCGAAACTAAGTCGGCGAAGCCGACGACTGATAATAACCCAGCACTTCAGTGCTGGGGGATCCGAGCGAGAGGTATCAAGTCCGTGAAACGGACGGCTGAATAGCGCCGAGAACTTCAGTCGTCCGCTTTACGGACTCATTCGAAACACGCCCTATAAACCAGCACTTTAGAGTCTGTGTCAAAACTCACTGGTCAGAAGTAAGAAAGATTATCACAAGGAGTGAGAGCGGAAGGGTTAAAATGGCAACAGTTGTGGAGCTGAGGATTGGTTAAAGAGGAAGGCCGATGAGCTAC
>JBPCNX010000040.1:0-16930 GCA_051000815.1 Pyrinomonadaceae bacterium | reverse complement strand
TGGGTAGAAATGAGCTGGTTCAAACGGCGTGAGCCAGCTTCCATCGGCATGGCGCGGGCGAGCCGAGCGTGTTTCATCGCTCCAGACGTTTCGCCAGTTTTGCGAGCGTTGCAGATACTTCTGTCCGTCAGCAGCATGTCCAAGAGCTATCGCCACTTGCGCGATACAGAAATCATTGTAAGCGTACTCCAATGTGCGCGAGGCGGAGCGCGGGTAATTCAGACTCACATAGCCAAGTTGTTTGTATTCTGAAAGAGCGCGGCCTTCGTACAACGGACGCGGGCTGTCAACCTCCGCGTTTTTGACCAAAGCCTCGTAGGCTTTCCGGTAGTCAACTCCCGTGACCCCTTTTGCGAGGGCATCCGCAATCACTACATCCCCGTTTGAGCCGCCCTGAGTCATGCCGTTGGCTCCGGCGATGCGACTATCAGGCATCCAGCCGGTGTGAACAAATGTGTCAACAAGCGAGCGCAACATATCGCGTTGGCGTTCAGGTTGAATCAGGATGAGGAGTGGAAAGTGAGTACGGAAAGTGTCCCAGATAGCATAGAAATCTTCATAGTGCGGCTCTCTGGAATTCCACCACGCGTTTTCTCCGGTGAGATCATGCGGCATGTAATGCGAATGATAAAGCGCCGTATAGAAGACCCGGCGCTGGCTTTCCGTGCCGCCTTCGATTCTGATTTTCCCGAGCACGCTCTCCCATGACGCTTCAGCCTGGCGACGCACGGTGTCGAAGTTCCAACCCGGTATCTCCTGCAGCAGGTTGGCGCGAGCTTTCTCCGGACTGATAAAGGAGACGCCGAGTTTCATCTGAACTTCCTGGTTCTTCGTCGTGTCGAAGGTGAGATACGTTCCGACCTGGCCTTCGTTGGCGGCCGCAACTCTACCGGGTTCGATGCGACTATCTCGCCACGTACCAAACGCGCTGAAAGGCCGATCGAACTCCGCCGAGAAATGAATGGTGTAAGGGGACTGGTTCCAGCCGCCGATGAAATTGCCGCTGCCTTCGACGCGATTCGGCGCGATGACGCGCACCCAGCAATCGACTGGGTGTGGGTTCTTGATAGCGTCTTTGCCTGTTTCCGGTTGAACCACGGAGCTGACATCAATCAACAAGTGCGCCAGCTTCGACGCCGGGTAGGTGTAGCGATGCATGGCAACGAGCCGCGTCGCAGTCAATTCTGCTTTGACGTTGGAACGCGTCAGCCGAACTGTGTAGTAGCCGGGCGATGCTGCTTCATCAGTCTTGGGCGAGCCGAGATTTTCGACGCGTACCTTGCCCTCAAGCGGAGTAGTGAGAAAGTTTCCATACTTACTGGCTCCACCTGTACCGCTGACATGAGTCTGGCTGAAGCCAAGAATGTTTTCGTAAGGATTGTAGCCGGCGGTATTCGGGTTTCCGGTGTCAGGGCTAACATGTACGAACCCGAAAGGAATTTGTGCGCCGGGCACAATGTTGCCGCCATTCTCGGTGCCTACGAAGGGATCGGCAAGTGTGGTCAACGGCTGCTGTGGATTCGGCCGCTGAGGAAGGATGACCGAGGCCTGAATAATTACCAGCGAGCTTACGATCGAGGCGCGCTTAATAGATTTGATATGCGACGAGAGACGACTCTTCATTTTTTTACTATGGCTTCAGGATTCGCACAAAAGATCACGCGGGTAGTCCGCGTAGCGGACGAATTCAAAAACGACCTTTTATCTAGAGAACCGTAAACACCGGGCTGAAGCGCACTGAGAATGAGAGGCGCGTAGCTCGACATCAGCGTCCAATGATCTGTCGTAAGTACTCTCGACTTCGTCGCGCGCTCTCAAAAGGTTTCACGCCTGCGTTGCGCGTGTCAACATCCTGTTCAACTATAGCCCAGTCGGAATAGCCCGCGGCAGTGAGCTCCTGAAGAATCGTTTTGAGATCTACCGCACCGTCTCCTAATTCACAGAACACACCGCGCCGTACAGCATCAAGAAAACCGGCGCCTTCTCGACGCGCCGCCTCAAGGATTGGAAGTTGCACGTCCTTTAAATGAAGGTGACGTATGCGCCCACGGTATAAGCGCACTGCATCCACCGGATCGCCGCCGCTGAAGAAGTAATGGCCGGTGTCGAGGCAGAGACCAAGCAACTCGGCGTCCGTCGTGTCACACAGCCGCGCTATTTCTTGAGGCGTTTCAACAAATGTTCCGGCATGATGGTGAAAAACTGCGGACAGGCCTAATTGATTACAAGCTTTAGCTATCCGCCCCAGGATCTTTGCCGCGCCGTCCCACTGTGAGTCGTTCATTCCGTCTCTTGATGCGTCGACTCTTCCGGACACGGCAATGCGAGCCTCGCTCATCTCATCAGCCAGCACTATCACGCGGGCGCCCGTTTGCACGAGTAGTCGTGCAATCTTCATGGCTTCCTGGTAGCCGGCATCATGTCGCTCGCGGTGCGCCAGAGGAATCGGCACAAAACTGGCGACCAGTTGTAATCCTCGCGACGATAATTCACCCGCCAACTGTTTCGGCTCAGTAGGAAAATAACCATATGGTCCGAGTTCAGTGCCCGCGTAACCGGCCGCCGCTATTTCATCGAGGACCCTGGCGTAGGGTATTTGCTCACCCCAATCCGCAACTTCCATGACGCCCCAGCTAACGGGAGCATTTCCCACCTTGATCTGCATTTTGTCGCGGTCCTTCGATTCGGTCTGGGAACGATTAACTCAACCCCTTGGGCCTGCGACGCTACCCAGTGCGCCTGCCGCTCAACGGACATCTCGGCTTTGCCGCCTGATGTGAGGCGGCGGCTCTCTGCCCCGCCGGCCAACCGCAGTTACGACTTGGGCTGCGCCCTTGCGGGCTTCTCGCCCCCGCGAAAGGTGTAGTCGCAACCGGACGAGCGAGGCCGTGGCAACATCGTGCCTCGCCAATCGGCCCCGAAATAGCAAAGCTAGAGCGCCACTCGAGGGCAAGCCCGAACCAGGGCGTAGCCCGAATGGAAGCTGAGTCCGAACGGCGGGGCAAAGCCGCCGCCTCACATCAAGCGGCAAAGCCTTGATGCAGACTCGAGTTCCATTCGAGAAATGTTCCGAACAACCATACGCTCGCCGTTGTTGGGCGCGTTGAAGAACTGATGAGGGTCAGTTCCTGTGCATCTCTCCCCGCAAACGAACTCGTCTCCCCTATATCGTTACCGGTCGATTTTCCTTAAACGACAACGTGGCGGCAGCGCTTGCCTCCAAGGCGGCCAAGCCGTCGGCGCACGTAATAGTTGGAGCTTTGCCTTGCAGGACGTTGTCCACGAAATCCTGGAGTTGCGTAATGTATGCCTGTTCGAAGCGTTCGGTGAAATAAGGCACTGTGTCATGGGTGATGCCCTTGCTGGTCATTACCAGAATCGGAGTTTCCCGCAAATAGCCAATCTTTAGCGTCCCCTCAGTTCCGAGAATCTCGGTTCGGATGTCGTAGCCGTAAACCCCGTTTCGGCTTAGATCAATTGTCCCCAGCGCGCCGCTCTTGAAATAGAGACTCGTGATGGCGTTATCGATATCTCCTATCGTTTTCATTTCAGGATAGGCCAGCGTTCCGCCGATGCTGTACACGCTCGCTATCTCGCCCATATACCAGCGCGCGAGATCAAGATCGTGAATGCCGCAGTCTATGAATAGGCCGCCACTGTGCGCCGGGTCGAGGTATTCAAGGCTGGGGCGGTAAGGATCACGCGAAGATGACTTGAAAACAACCGGCTTACCGATCGCACCATCCTCAATCTTGCGCTTGGCCGCCAGGTAACCTTTGTCGAACCGCCTCATGAAACCCATCTGGAAGAAGACACCGGTCTGCTCGACGACGCGCAACATCTCCTTCGCCTCTGCCGTTGAGATGGATAATGGTTTTTCACAAAAGATCGACTTGCGTTGATTTGCCGCTGCAAGCACGATTTCTTTGTGTGTGCTCGTGGGGCTGACAATGATAACTCCCTCAACTTCCGCGTCGGCGATTAAATCCTGGTAGCGGGTATATCGTTTGGAGACGCCCAATTCTGCAGCGATGGAGTCGACAGTCTCTTTAGCAACGTCGGACACCGCAACCAGATTTGCACCGACGATCCGGCTATTCACGTATTTGGCATACGAACTCCCCAGTCGCCCCAGTCCGATTACGCCTATGCCTAGTTTCTTTCCCATGTGTCGTCTCTTCCAATCTGATTATTTGCTTGAGTCAGTTGCCGCAGCGTTTTCCTTCGTGATTAGTTTGATGGGGACTACTAGTTCATCCTTTACTGGTTCTCCTTTAATCAGGTGGTAGGCATTCTCCACCGCGAGGGCCCCCATCTGCGCGGGGGATTGCGCGACGGTGGCGTCCATCGTGCCGCTCAGGACGGCCTTGCGCGCTTCGTCAGACGCGTCGAAGCCGACGACTGTGATCTGTCCGGTCTTTTTCGCGGCGGCAATCGCTTCGACAGCACCCAGGGCCATTAAATCGCTGCACGCGAAAACGGCCTGCACGTCCGGGTGCGACTGAAGAATGTTCTGAAAGACGTTGAACCCCTGATCCCTTTCCCAGTTTGCCGTCTGGGACGCAACGATCTCAATTTCGGGCGTCGCCTTGAGGGCCTCGCGGAAACCCTTGAGCCTCGAGTCGCCGGTCTCATGCCCCGGAATTCCCTCGAGCACAGCAACTTTGCCTTTGCCGCCCAGTTTTTTTGCGATGAATTCGCCAGCGAGCTTGCCACCCTCATAGTTGTCCGAACCAATGAAGCTCGCAATCTTCCCGCTGGATTCGCTCATCGCCTTGGCGTCCACGCGCGTATCTACGATTACCACGGGAATCCCCGCGCGGTTGGCCTTTTCAATGGCCGGAACAATTTCGCGCGAGCCGCTTGGCGTAACGCACAACGCTGCGACTTTCGTCTCGATCAGATTCTCGATGATCTGCATCTGCTTTTCGACATCAACCTCACGTTCAGCGGCTTGCACGATCAAATTAACCCCCAACCTCTTCGCGGCCTCTTCGGCCCCTTTTTGCATGTCAATGAAGAAGGGATTGTTTGCAGTCTTGAGTACGAGAGCGATTCTTGGTGAGCTACCAGACTGGTCTACGCCCCGCTGACAACTCAGAAAAGTAATTGACAGAATACCCAAGAGAATAAGAACCATACCCTTCTTCATAGATGTTCTCCTTCACCCAACGATTTTTAAGTTCTATTTTCCCCGCCGCTTTAATGCCATATCGATCAGCACGGCCAGGATAATAACCGAGCCGATCACTACCTGTTGAAAAAAAGACGAAACACTTAAAAGGTTGAGACCGTTCCTGAGGACCGCCATGATTAGGGCGCCGATCAATGTTCCCGATACAGTCCCCTCGCCGCCGAGAAGGCTGGTGCCGCCAATAACGGTAGCCGCAATGGCGTCCAACTCATAACTCATGCCGGCGATTGGTTGCGCCGAATTCAGTCGGGCCGTCAGCAGAATGGCAGCCAGTCCGCTAAGCAGTCCTGCAATGCCATACACCATCGTCTTGTACAGCTTAACGTTGATGCCAGACAGCAATGCGGCCTCTTCATTGCCACCAATGGCGTAAGTATAACGGCCTAACTTAGTGCGCTTTAAAACGAAATGAGCAATCAGGTAGACAACGATCATGATCACCACCGGAGTCGGGATTCGCAACACCTCTCCGGTAGCGAGTGAACGAAAGCTCTCGGAAAAACCCGATATCGGCCTTCCTTCCGTAAACATCAGGGCGGCGCCGCGAGCCACACTCATCATGCCTAAAGTTGCGATGAAAGGAGGCAGACGTCCGATGGTGATGAGGAGTCCATTGAAGAGCCCGCAGAGAAGACCGATCCCCAGGCCAATCATCAACGCCAGCGGCAGGGGGACGCCGCTTTGAAGCGCGCTGGCCATGACGACCCCGGCAAACGCGAGCACTGAGCCCACTGCTAAGTCAATGCCGCCCGTGATTATTACAAACGTCATGCCGACCGCGATGATGGCTATGATCGTCGCCTGCTGGGCAATATTCAGAAGATTCGAGACTGTTAAGAAGTGGGGCGTCAGGATCCATAGCACTACGATTAGACCTAACAGTCCCGACAAGGTGCCGAGCTGTCTCCCATAGTGTGAAAAAAAATCTTGTCGCAGGGTTATTCCCCGAGCGCACATTGTAAGATCCTCTCCTGAGTGGCCTCCTCGGCGGAGAACTCACCTGTGATTGTGCCACCGCGCATCACCAGAATGCGGTCGCTCATACCCAGCACCTCGAGTAATTCTGATGAGATCATAATGATGGCGACGCCGGTCGCGGTGAGGCGGTTCATCAACTGATAGATTTCGGTTTTCGCGCCCACGTCAACGCCGCGCGTGGGCTCGTCAAAAATAAAAATCTCGGCCTCCGAGCACAGCCACTTGCTGAGCACAACCTTCTGTTGATTGCCGCCGCTCAAAAAAACGACTTTCTGATTGAGGCTGGGCGTTCTAATACGCAACTCCTTAACGTACCGGTCTCCCGCCTGCTGTTCCAGGCCTGGTTTCATGACGCCCCAGCTGGAAAACTTATCCACACTCGAAAGACAAAGATTTTCTTTGACTGACAACGGCAACACCAGTCCCTGCGACTTCCTATCTTCAGTGAGGAACCCAATCCCCGAGTTAATCGCGCGTCGCGGAGAATCGATCTTTTGCGACTTGCCCTTAAGGTAGACGGTTCCCGATGTAATCTTATCGAGTCCGAAAATTGCGCGTGCCAGTTCGGTGCGGCCCGCCCCCAGAAGTCCGGAGATTCCTAACACCTCTCCCTGGTGAAGAGAAAAACTGACATTCTTCAGACCGGTCTGTGTACTCAAACCCTCGACGCGCAACACCTCCGGACCTCTCGTCGCCCTCTCTTTCGGAAACAGATCCGTCAGTTCCCGATTGACCATCAAGCGAATCAGCTCGGACTTGCTCATCGCCGGCACGTCGTAAGTGCCCACTGAGCACCCGTCTCGCAGGACGGTGACCCGGTCGCCGATTTCGAACAATTCTTCCATGCGATGGGAGATGTAAACGATTGCGACTCCCTTGTTCTTGAGCCTGCTGATCGTTGCGAAGAGTTCTTTGATCTCGTGCTCAGTGAGGGCGGCAGTCGGCTCGTCCATGATCAGGATTCTGGCGTCCAGTGAAAGTGCCTTGGCCACTTCAACCATTTGCTGTTCCGCCACTCTCAACTCTTTCACTAACTTGCGAGGGTTGAGGGTCAGCCTCAGCGCTTCCAGGGCGCGCGTAGCCTCTTGAAATATCGCACGCTGATTGATCAATCCAGGCATCTGGGCCGGCTCGCGTCCGAGAAAAATATTTTCTCCGACTGACAAGTGAGGAATGAGATTGAATTCCTGATAGATAGTGCTGATGCCCAGGGTTTGCGCATGCTTGGGATTCTTAATCTCAACTTCTCCGGCATCGAGAAAGATTTGACCGCCGCTCTTTTGGTACGCCCCACTAAGGATTTTCATCAGTGTGGACTTGCCCGCGCCGTTCTCGCCCAGCAGGATATGAACCTCGCCACGGCGCAGTTCGAAATCCACATCGTTCAAAGCCACAACACCGGGGAACGTCTTCCGGATGTGACGCATTTCCAGAACTGGAGTATTGCTCGTCATAGCGTAGCTATTCGAGTGGGCTGACTGGATTGCCGATTGCCAGTTGCTCATTGCCGATTAGGTGGGTAGCCAAATTGTAAGTTTCATCCAAAGCACGAATCGGCAATCGGCAATCGGCAATTGGCAATCTTGGGACCCTACAAAAAGGTGCGTTCTCGCTTTACCGCCTCATCGTAGGCTTCTCGAGCCTGCCTGACCGATTCCATGTTGGAGACTTCGGCCACAGGCACATCCCACCACGACTCGTATCCGGGAACCCGCACTTCTTTATCAACTTCCACCACGATTACGGTAGTTAGTTTCTGACTGCGTGCTTCTTCCAACGCGCGTTTCAGATCGTCGCGTGTTGTAGCGCGAATCACGTGCGCTCCGAGACTCGCGGCGTTGGCAGCGAAGTCAACCTCTAAACGGGCGCCGTCCAGTTGGCCACTTTCGGGGCGGCGAAATTTATAATCGGTACCAAAGCCCTGGGAACCGACCGCTTGCGAGAGTCCACCGATGCTGCTGAAGCCATAGTTATTAAGGAGGATGATATTTAACTTGGCGCCCTCCTGGAGGGAGGACACTATCTCGGATGACATCATCAGGTAAGAGCCGTCTCCGACCATCACGTACACCTCGCGGGTTGGGTCAGCCAGCTTCACACCAAGTCCGCCGGCAATCTCGTAGCCCATGCAGGAGTAACCATATTCCAGGTGATAGCCCTTCGGGTCTCGAGTGCGCCAGAGTTTGTGCAGGTCGCCCGGCAGGCTGCCGGCAGCGCACACCACCACGTCCTCAGGGCCGGAAAAGTTGTTGACGATGCCGATGACTTCGCTCTGGCTAATTGGCGGCCCCACGTTACGATTAAATAAGTGCTCAACTTCCTCTTTCCACTGATTTTTGAAAGCGGCAATCCGTGATGCGTATTCCTCAGCGACACGATAGTCAGTCAGCGCTTCTCGCAGTTCTTCGAGCGTGACGCGCGCATCCGCTACGAGGGGCAGAGCTGCATGTTTGTGAGCATCAAGTTCAGCGATATTGATATTGACGAAGCGGACGGCGGGGTTACGAAACGCGGTTTTGGATGCAGTCGTAAAATCGCTGAGGCGCGTGCCCACCGCAATCACAAGGTCGGCTTCGCTCGCCAGAATGTTAGCGCCGGGGGTGCCGGTTGCTCCGAGGGCTTCGAGGTTCTGTGGATGGTCCCAGGGCAACGCGCCCTTGCCGGCCATCGTCTCGCCAACTGGAATACCCGTCTGTTCGACCAGGCGCGCTAAGGCTTCGCACGCTTCACTGTAAATGACTCCGCCGCCAGTGATGATGAAAGGCTTCTGCGCCGCACGAATCCATTGGATAGCTCGCGCCAGAAGTTCGCGGTCGGCTAACTGTCGCGGGATATGCCAAACTCGTTTAGCGAAAAACTCAGAAGGGTAATTCCAAGCCTCAGCTTGTACATCCTGCGGAAGCGCCAGCGTTACCGCGCCGGTGTCCGCCGGTGAAGTCAGCACCCGCATCGCCTCCATCAGGGCGAAGGACAATTGGTCCGGGCGGTTGATGCGGTCCCAATAACGCGAGACGGGTTTGAATGCGTCGTTTACTGAAATGTCCTGCGTGTAACTCGACTCGAGTTGTTGTAGCACCGGCCCTACGTTGCGGCGGGCAAAGATGTCACCGGGGAGGAGCAGCACGGGGAGACGATTGATTGTGGCCGTAGCTGCGCCGGTAATCATGTTGGTCGCCCCAGGCCCAATTGACGACGTGCAGGCAAAAGTGCGCAGCCGGTTGCTCATCTTTGCGTAAGCGGTGGCAGTGTGCACCATCGCCTGCTCATTGCGGGCGAGGTAATAACGGAAGTCAGGCGTTTGCTGCAACGCTTGCCCAACGCCTGCCACATTGCCGTGTCCGAAGATGCCCCAGACGCCGGCAAAGAAAGGTCTCTCCGTTCCATCGCGCTCGACATACTGAGTCTGCAGGAATGTTATCAGTGCCTGGGCTGTAGTTAATCGTTGAGTCTTCATTGATGATAATACGATTCACGAAAGCACACTTGCCTGACTTGTTACGCCGTGGAAATAATTGGCCAGCTTATTCATGTCGGGCGCGGGTGCTGCCTCTGTTGCGTTCAAGGCACGTTCGACTGTCCAGTTGTTGTGGATGATTGAGCCCGCGGCCTGTGCCACAACGAAGGGGTCCTCGGCGCCGGGGTAGAGAACGTTACGTCCAACAAGCGCGCCACGCACGTTAGGTCCGGCATCAAGTCCCGCGGCAATCTCGCGCAACAGCGGCGTGGCGTCACCCACAGATTCGCCGCCGAGTAAGAGGATTGGTAGCGTCGTGGCCCGTGCCACGACCTGATAGTTTTCGCAGTAAGGCAACTTCAACCATAAATGGCGACTACTGTCGCCTAATGCTGAACCCACTCCCACGATCTTTGCCAGAGCGTCAGCGGTTTTTATCACCTTGTAGTTGTTGTTCTCTTTCACCACTGGTAACGGCTCGAGAAATGTCGGCAGACCCAACGCATTCATTTCTGTAACGACCCTGCTGCAATAAAGGATCGTATTGAGAGAGCTGGTTTCTTCATCACAGATACGGAGCAGCAGCTTTGCACCATCAAGTTTCAAAGCCCCACAAGTGGCCGGCGATGCACCCGTAACCGGGTCATCCATTTCCCAACTGGTACCAGCGAGACCGCCACGATTGAGGCTGGCAATCAACAGCCTGTCATCTAGAAGTGCAGGACCACCGGCTTCAAGGAGCAGGTGATGAAGAATCAAAAGGTCCTCGAGAACATCCATTGTCGCCATCACACCATCGACGACATCGCTCTGCAGCACCCGCACAATCCGCGCGAGGTACCCATGCCGGTCGGCCATTTTCACCGGGTCGTCGCCAACTTTCGTAACGCGGCGAGCGGGATGATCCGCTGCCAGAATGTTTAGTTTTCCGTCCCGAGTAAGCGTGCTGCGTCGCTTTCTCAAATTCGCGGAGCGTGCTGGGCACTCGGGGTCTGTCACTCGCGTTTCGTTTATCCTTGCGAGTGCAGAAGCTGGCAGAAACTCTCTCTCGAGAAACGCCTGCATTCAGAATCCTCCTCGTTCTTCGATAAAGGTCAGGGCCTCTTGTTCATACGGCATGAAATTGGCACAACCATGACGAGTGACCACTATTGCTCCGCAGGCATTGCCCATCCGCGCCGACCGGTGCCAATCCCACCCTTTGAGGTAGCCATAAAGAAAACCGCTGGCGAATGCGTCGCCTGCACCAAGAACGTTGAAGACCTCGACGGGAAACGTCGCGGCGTCGATAGTTTTGCCGTTCTGTAAATACACAGTGGTTCCGTCTCCACCGCGCTTGAGCACGAGGGCTTCGGGACCCGCCGTAAGAATTGTTTGCACCGCCTCCAAAACGTCGCCGCTTACCCGCGCTCCGGAAACCTGGGAGTGCTCGACGCTAACAGAAACATCATCTCGCAGTGCCGCGGCCTTAACTTCGTCTGCCGTCCCCAGGACCAAATCCGTCAGACGCAGGATAGAGCGAATCGTCACGCCAAAGGCGCGGGCGTCGTGCCACTGATCGGGACGAAAATCAAGATCGAGAACGACTTTAGTACCAGCGGCCCGGGCACGCTCCGCGGCAAAGATGGTCGCGCTGCGGCTTGGCTCGCGGCTGACGCCCGTGCCCGAAATCAACAGCATGCGACTCTGGGCAATTGGCGCCGCGAGCACATCCGCGATAGTCAGTTCAATATCGGCGCAGTTATCACGATAGAAGACTAAGGGAAACTTGTCTGGCGGTTCTATCCCAAGAATTACTGCGCTTGTACGGCGTCCGGCCTTGCGCGGAATGAATGTGTAAACGACACCCTCCTGCTCGAGAAAGTGAAGCACAAAGTCGCCGACCGGATCTTCTCCAACCGCTGTCAGCAAAACCGAGCGCAGGCCCAACCGGCGTGTACCGACGCTGATATTAGTTGGACAACCACCGACGTAAGCGGCGAAGGTTTTGATCTCAGGAAAAGGCGCTCCAATGTCATTTGCGTAGAGATCGATAGAACTTCGGCCCATCAGCAGAATGTCGAAGTCTCGATCCGTCATCAGTTCCCTTTTACACCTGACACGAGCGGCACGCGCGGGTCCTGTTCGGTCCACGATTGACGCACCCAGGCGTAAGCGGGATCGTCTGAGGCGGCCATGGATCGCGCGCTACCGGCGAGCGCGTTGAGGTAATAGACATTGTAGCCATGCGCCGCCACGACGGGGTGATAGCCTTCAGGGATCAACACCAGTTCACCATCGCGCACGGTTAGCGTCTGGTCGATGCCGCCGTCCGGCGTGTAAACTCGCTGGATGGCATAACCCTCTGGTCGATCAATCTTGTAGTAATAAAGTTCCTCAAGGTCCACTTCCGCTGGCGGGCTATGCACGTCATGCTTGTGCGGCGGGTAGCTGGACCAATTTCCGCTCGGAGTGTAGACCTCAACAAGTAGGAGTCTTTGCGCGGGGAATTCCGGTTTCAGGATGTGATTGATTTGACGGGTTGCATTCGCACCACCACGGATCTCCACCTCAACTTCGTCAGGCATAATGAGCCGCGCCGGAAATTTCTCTTCAGCCCGTGAAAAACAAAGCGCGATCTCACAATCTGTTTCGGCAAGAAGGGTAAATTCGGTCTGAATCGGCAAGTAGAGTGCAGTAGGCATTCCCGCGAAGACATTTACACGGCTGCCGAAATCAGACCAGGAACCAGCCGAGGACTCTACTGAACAGCGTCCACCCAACACCACCACTCCGAGCTCACTGGCGCCGGTTTCACTCGAGAACTTTTCATCGCGTCTCAACTTCCGGATCCGCATTGTCAGATATTCAAAGCCGGTGGACTCCGGTGTGACGACCAGCGTCTCTCCCGAGCCGGCCCCGGAACGGACTGGTTTGATCAGTAGATTTTCCGTATAGTGCGGCATCTATGGAACCTCATGCAGCTCTCTTTTGGCAGGGCAGTCTACGCATCATAACCGAGTTTTGCCAACCTCGACCGGAACTTTTTTGTCACGCGATCTCGCGTCAGAGATCGGGAAAGAGCTAAGGGCTTAAGCTGTGATTGAAATCATGAGATCAAAGAACGTTCGTTTCACCGTACGATTCAAGTCTATTCGCTTCAGTATTGTTGTCCTTTCTCTCGTTGCTTTGCTGACAAACGGTTGGGGAACAACATCAAGGGCACAGATTACAGAAGCGCCCGACGATCAACGTCCGGCTTCCCTTCCTGCCATTCGCATCATGCCGCCTGACGGCTCGGCATTTATCGTCGAGCAGCGATTTGATATTCGGGTAGAAGCGCCACCGGGCGTAACTAGTCATCTGCGCGTAACACTCGACGGACGTGACATCACCGAATGGAATAACCGCAGCCGTATAACCGGAGGGCCAATCGTTTCCCCACCCTCTCCGACGATCACCGGTGCTCCAGCCTTTCTTTCACGCGACTGGTCCTTTCCGCAACCCGGCCGGCATTCACTGCGAGCCACAGCCGAAGGCGCGGCCGCGCGCGAAGTGTCATTTGAAATTCACACGTGGCAAGGCAACGGCCCGAAGGTGCGAAACGTGATTCTCCTGATCGGCGACGGCATGGGCGTCGCGCATCGCACCGCGGCGCGGATCGTCTCGCGGGGTCTAACTGAAGGCCGTTATCGAAACGGAATGCTGGAGATGGATCAGATGCCGGTCTCGGGATTGGTGACGACCTCATCGCTGAGCGCGATGGTCACGGATTCTGCACCCGGCGCGAGTTGCTACGCAACCGGTAACAAGGGCGCCAACAACGAGGAAGGTGTTTTCCCGGACAACACCGACAGTGACAATTTGAAAGGCACTGACCCGGAGAGCGACGCGTTCTTCGACAACCCGAGAGTTGAAAACATCAGCGAGTATCTCCGCCGCACTCGCAAAATGAATTCAGGCCTGGTCACTACTGCCGACGTGACTGACGCGACCCCTGCGGCGTTCGCCGTTCATACATCTCATCGAAATGCCTCGACGCGCATTGTGGACGATTACTTCAACCGCCGGGATGAAACTGGTCTCACTGTCCTAATGGGCGGCGGCCGGCAATGGTTTGAGCCGAGGAGTACGCAGAAGCAAGGCGGGCGTCGGACAACTCCGACGAATCCCTCCGTGGATCCTGAACGCGATCTGGTAAAGGCTTTTAAGACTGCGGGATTCGCTTTTACTGATTCGGCCAAGTCTCTAAAAACTGTGAGCGCTTCGCGCCCGCAACGCCTTCTCGGTCTATTTGCTCCGAGCACGATGCCGGTGGCACTCGACAAGCTGGGTCATGGCGCCCTGAAGGTGGCAAACGTACCGATGCTTGACGACATGGCCCGAGCGGCCATTAGCTCCCTTTCCTCGTCAAGCCCGCGAGGGTTTTTTCTTATGATTGAGGGTGCCTCGATCGATAAGCAAGCCCATTATGAGGATGCCGACCGCACGATCTGGGACACGATTGAGTTTGACCGGGCAGTCGGTGTCGCAAAGCGATTTGCCGAACAAACAAACTCTGACGCAGATCCGCACAACGACACGCTGGTCATTGTTACCGCCGATCACGAAACCAGCGGGTTTTCTTTAATCGGGACACGCAATCCGGATCCGCGAATTCCTCGCGGAAGCCGCGATTCAGCGCGTGCCTACCGCGGCTTCACCGATTACAAGGATGCCGACCATGACGGGTATCCGGATGAAGTGGACCCGCCGAGCAAGCTAATCGTCGGCTTTGGCGCAGGCAGCGACCGTTACGAGGATTGGATTAGTAACCAGAGTCCTTTGCCGCCAGCGATAATTCAGAATGGACGTGCTGTCGCAAATCCGCGTCGCGATGGTCCCGAGGACGCTGATCCCGCATCTCGCAAGGGCCGGCTCCTAACTGGCCAGGTGGAGAACGGTGAATCGTCCTCAATTTCTCCCGATTTGAAAATTGAACCGATGTCGTTGGCCGTACACACTGCAAGCGACGTCCCCTTGACAGCTGCGGGTCCTGGCGCCCTTCAGTTCAATGGAGTGCAGGATAATACGTCTGTCTTCTTCAAAATCATGCGCGCTTATGGCGGGTCGTATCCAAGGGTTTATTACGATGGTCCGCGGAACGTTCCTACTGGGAGCGCGGGCGTCTCGCCCGCAACGCGCCGTCAGGCGCGAAAGCATTGAGTGAACTTTTCGCGCTTCGCGCTCAATTGCGGGCGACGCCCGCGGTCCCAGGAACAAGCTTGAATCGCTTATTGCCCAATCAGCCACACTCGCGCTTGACGAGGTTCGAGTCGAGACCTCACTTCCAATTTTCAATCAAGATGAAAGGCGCCCAATAGTAGGGATGGGAAAAGGGTTTCTTCTCGTCGCGTGTAAAGGCGGAGCGTCTTCAGCGTCAACATAGACCACGTCGGCACGCGTTCCCCCGCCATCATGCTTGCCACCCTTTTCACCTATCACGATCCTAATTGCCGGTGGAGCACCCTTCTGTCCAGCCGGTAATGGTTTGGTTTCCGCTGTACCGTTAAGCAGAGCAAGTTGCGCCCGGCGAAAGGCTTCTGCTTTCGACAAGCCCTGGCCGTTCTGGCGGGTTTGATAGAACTCGCGCATCAGCCAGGGCGTGCTGTTGTCGGCTACCGGCCACAAGGTCGCCATTACCGATGCCGCTCCCGACACCATCTTTCAGGCAGGCTCAATCAGCAAGTCAGTCAATGCGATGGTCGCGATGAAGAAGGTCGAGCAGGGAAAGATTTCGCTCGATGAGAACATCAACAACAAGCTTACTTCCTGGAAACTCCCTGACAAAAGTAAAAACCGATTTTGGGCTCAGAGATTTGTGCCATCAGGGGGCGAGGGCTGTGCGCAAGCGCGCTTCTAAATCAGCAATAGCCCTCGTGCGCCGGCTGTGCTTAGGGAGCGACTCGAGGGCAGTGAGCGCACTGACGAATGCTTCGTGCGCTGCTATCTTTCGTCCGGCGAGCAGAAGAATTTCACCGCGACTGAAGAGCCAGGTCTCTTTACGCGGCGACTGAGCAGCGACAGTTTCCAAGCGAGCCAGCGCCGCGTCGTAGTTCTTTCGTCGCAACTCAAGTTCGACAGCATAGAGTTGAAGGGTGACGAGCGATCCAAGCTTAGTCAGACCCTCGTCAATCCCGCGCAAGGCTTCAATGGTGTTGCTCGTGTTGCTGCCTGGGTCGTCGGCAAGCGAGCGCGCTCGTTCTATGTATAACTCCGGTTGTGGCGTGGAAGTCAGGCTTATCGCAGTGGTGAACTCTTGCCCTGCCTCGGTCCGTCGCCCAAGTTTGACGAGGACACGGGCTCGCGTAACAAGCGCTTCCACGTCTTGCGGCTGCTTGAGGAGAAAGCGATCGAGAGGAACTTTTGCGCTCTGAGGGCGCCCAGCCTCGAAAAGCATCTTGCCGCGGGCGAGATCTACAACAGCCAGTGCGGGCTGCAACCGTGCGGCTCGAGTATAGTCCGCGTCGGCACGCCTCCAGTCCTGATGAAGTCGATAAAGTTCGCCCCGCTTCAAATAGAGAGTTGCGTCGAGCGGAGCGCGTTTGATGCGGGCTGTGACCTCTGCGATCTGTTCGTGCAGGCCATCGTGGGCCGAAGCTAAGGAGGCCAACAGCATAAGCGCCGCCAACAGTCTAACCGTCGTGCTCGCCAACTCAAAAGTCTTTCGTCGATTGACCATCACTGTGGCGTTTTAGTCAGGAACAGGGTGCTTGATTTACTAACATTGAGCGTCCGCGCGCTGGCTGTGTTTGAATAAGCTGAGTTACCGCTGACGTTGTACGCGCGCACGCGGTAACGATACGTCGTGTTTTTTGCCAACCCAGTGTCGGGGAACGTTGTCGCGTTCGATCCGACGGTCCCGACTTGTGCAAAGTTCGCACAGTTCGCACCCTTGCACCGCTCAATCTTGAAGTCTGTTTCGTTGCCAGAGTTGTCGATCCACGAAAGATTTATCTGGCTTCGCGAGGCTGCCGTCGCCGTCAAACCGCTTGGCGCAGGCGGCGTTGCGGGCGGCGTCTGAGTAGTACCTTCAGCGGTGTTCGAAGCTGCCGAGTCGCCGCCGGTGTTGAAGGCGAATACGCGATAGACGTAGGTAGTGCTTGCCGCAAGGTTCGTGTTGGCGAAGGACGTGACATTAGCACTGACCGTCGTCACAGGTAAGAAGTTTGTACAGCCTGTACCCTGACAACGTTCGATCCTAAACCCGCCTTCGTTGCCGGCGTTATCAGTCCAGACAAGGTTGATCTGACTGCTGGAAGCGGCCGTTGCCGAAAGCGGTGTCT
>JBPCNX010000039.1:0-102070 GCA_051000815.1 Pyrinomonadaceae bacterium | reverse complement strand
CTCCGTCGCGGCCACAAGAAAGAGGCGGAGTGAAACGGCAGTGGGCTGTCGACTTGTCCGGCGAAGGCTATAGGTCAGGCGGAGTATTACTGATGCCTGTACGCTGATTGGACGGTCGACCTCTTCTCGCGAAGACTGCGTATTCTTCCTCATGAGCGCTGAGCTGCTCGCATAGATGGTTGCTGTCCCTGCGGTGTGACAGCGACTATGAGGCACAACGCAGGAACACAAAAAGCAAGAAGCAGAAAAAGCAAAAGCAGTCAATAAGGTGCGATCACACACACACAAGCAGGTTAACTGAACCACACTACTGGGTGCTGTCAGGAGAAAAACAAAAACCATTCGGCACCCTCGGATAAGTATGCCCTTTTTTCTCTTGACTCGCTTTATAGATGGCCTTCAGCTGCGGCGCGCGATCAGCATCCAACCTAAAGGAAAAAGATTACTTGAGAAGCATGCTATCGCGCCGTCATCGGAAAGGCTTTGTTATGCGCGCAGCAAATGAACCTCAAGGTGAAGAGGTCGAACAAGATGCCTTGGTTTGACACTCACTATCAAATCCTCGCACGTCCACCATCGCTGTGATCGCTCTCATGTCACTGGATGAACCATCGACCGTTATTGAATCGGTTCCCTGACCCAAGAGAATTTTACCCTTCGACAGCGTCCAGCAATATTCAACATACCGACTTGAAATCTTCTCTCGACTATCGGCGTCATACACGGCAGCCGTAAAAGTGAAAGGCCGATCCGCTGTAGGGCACGATACGGATATGACCGGACACTTAGGAGGAATCGCCTTAGAGATTGTAGAAGGCCTCCTGGCGGATACTGCAAAGCTCAACGACAAAGCCGACAGCAGAATCATCGTAATCGAAAGCAATCGCGATTTACTGTTCATGATCTCAATCACCCCGTTCGCTCACCACGACTCACGGCGCGGGCGTAAAACCAGTCAGCGGGTTACCGTAGAAGGCGTCGGTCCTCCAGGCGTTCTTATCCCATGGCCCATCCTGGTCGCCGATGATCGTGACCGGCACGATTACGCGCCTGCCGCCCACTTTGTTGGCCGCGTTAATGCCGTTTTCAAAACCACCGTCGGCGCCGACCGTGAACTTGATCGACCGCGCCAGCTTTTTATTCCGTAGCAGCTTGAACTCATACTCGCCGGGGTTCTCGCTGAGGAAGAAGGGCTTGCCGAAGCCGAACTTTTCCCCCTTGTTCTGGCCCAGCACGGTCTTGAACTCACAGAGCATGCGCCTCCATTTCCCTCTATGCGGCACAGACTCTGCCGTGGACATTGTGGTGTTGAGATCCACCTCGGTATTGCAACTGGGCGCGCCGACCTGTATATCCTCGTGAAAGATTAAGCCCACCTCTTTACCCTGATAGAACAGGTGCGGGTCTGTGTTCCCGGTTTCTCCGCGCAGCCAGAAGGCGACGTTAAGGTAATTGCTATTGGTGTCGACGAGGAGGTAGCCGATGTTCCAGTCCTGGTTCACGAAATAGACGAAGTGGTTGGCGGCCTTCGGGCCGTACTCGTTAGACAAAACCTTCTCGACTCTCGTCTTCCCGGTGAAGATTGTCGCGTCAGTCCCAGCAAGTTCGTTCCGCATCTTGATGGTGAAGCTTACCGGCCCGACAGCGGTGATGGCGTTCTCCCTGGCGTCGTTTGGCCCGCCGCACTCGTAGCCATCACTAGTGCTTTCGCAGTCGAGTGTGACCCAACGTGCTCCTCCGGGCTGGGTGAACTCCACGGAGTAGTTAGCGCCACTCGGCGGTCGTCCGGTGGTGCTGAATGCGACTTGTGGCAGCCAGCTCCAAATGTCGAAATTTCCCTTGTAGGAGCTAATGGTATTGGCCGTCACCTGGATCCAAGTTTTGATGATGGCCGGCTGACCCTGCGTGGTGGCTGCCGTCGGCGCGGACGTCATGCCGCGTGTGTCCGGCTGTGGCCGACTCGCGGGTTGTGTTTCGCTAGCCGACGCGGGTTGAGCGGTCTCGTTTGGAGTTGGTTGCGGCTTCGGCTGGTTGGGTCTCGGAATTTTTGGGACCCTCGGGAACTGCGCCGAGGCGCTCTGAAAGCTGAAAATTGCCAAGGTCAAAAATGCAAGCGTCACGAAAAAAGGCTTCTTCATCCGAATGCTCCTTTCATGTTTAAGAAACGATTTAGGCACTCTGAGTGTCTCAAGTCGCCCCTTCAGTTTTTCAAATTGTCCATCGAAGAGCCGGCCCGGCGCTCGGCCGCATGTAGACGCTAACTCAGCGGGCCAACTCCACGCGGTCGCGCACTCTATAACGAAAAACGGAAGACAGGCAAGGTTTTCGATCTACGCCACTAATGCTGTCTACGGCTGCGCTTCAGCGGCCGGGAGACAACTGCGCTAGAGGCCAGCTGTCGTTGAGAGGCAGAGCTGTCTCTTTGCGCAGGTTCCATGAAGGTTTTTCTACTTTGATTGCTGCACTGCCAACCCGGTCGCTACCGCTCAAGGTTATGACATTGAGCCATTGGCCAAACTGCATCAGTACCGCCTCATACGTTGCGTTGGCGGCTCACCTTCGCTGATGATATTCATCACACATGTCGCCACCTTGTTCAGTCCTGCTTTTCTTCATTGACGGCCTCGGCATCGGCACGCGCGGGCCACACAATCCTCTCGACGGACTTGTCGACGCAGAACCTCTCGCAATCTTGCAGGACGAAGCCACGAACAATACGCTGGATGGCATTCTGGTGCCCACCGATCCGCGTCTCGGCGTAGCCGGACGGCCGCAGAGCGCCTCGGGACAAACAACAATACTCACCGGCATTAATGCGCCGGCGCGACTTGGCTATCACAAACAGGGATTTCCCAATGCCGCAATGCGCGAAATCATCAGCGAGCATTCCATCTTTCTTCAGCTCAAGCAGGCCGGCATCACCCCAATCACTTTCGCCAATGCCTACACTCCCCGGTTTTTTGACGAGCGTCCCCGGTGGGTTTCAGCAACGACCGCTGCAGTGGAAGCAGCCGGTCTAAGTTTTCGGACGCTCGCTGACCTTAAAAACAATCGCGCCGTTTATCAGGACTTCACCAACAGCTTCTTCATCGAACGCGGCGAAGCAATTTACTTGCGAACTCCTGCTGCGGCCGCGGAGGTTCTCACAGCGATCGCCGCCGAGAATCGTTTCACGCTCTACGAGTACTTCATCACAGACAAGGTCGGGCATAAACAGGATATGGACCTGGCTAAACTGGTATTGCAGAACCTCGCATCGTTCCTGCGTGAGCTGCTGAAGCGGGTTGATCTGAGCCGCACTTCCGTTATACTCACCAGCGATCACGGGAACATAGAAGACTTGTCCTCGCGCAACCACACGTTGAATGATGTTCCCACCATCGTATGGGGCGCACACCGCGATCGGATTGCTGGTCGCATCAAGAGTCTCGCAGATATCACGCCGGCTATCGTCGAGAGTTTGACGAAGAAAGCGACAACCCATCGATGACTCCGGCATCCCCCGCGACCTTAAGTACGTCACCCGACGCTCACCATCCCGAAAAGAACAATCCGCGCGAGATCTTCGGCTGGAAAATCTACGACTGGGCGAACTCTGCCTTTTCCACAACCATTGCCGGCGCCCTTTACGGTCCGTACCTGACGGAAATAACTCAGCAGGCCGTCGGCGAGAATGGCGTCGTATTCCAACTCGGACCGCTCGGCGCCATCACTTCCAAGTCTTTCTTTCCGACCTGTGTCTCCGTCGCCGTGTTTCTGCAGATCTTCGTCCTGCCGATACTTGGTTCAGTTGCCGACTACTCGAATCTCAAGAAGAAGCTGATGGCCGTCTTCTGTTACATCGGAGTCGGCGCCACCTGCATGATGTTCTTCATCACCGGCAGTCTCTACTGGCTTGGGGGAATGCTTTTCATTGTCGCGAATCTGGCGTTTGGCGCCGCCGTAGTTTTGTACAATGGCTTTCTCAACGAAATCACCACGGAAGACCAACGGGACAAGGTTTCCAGTCGCGGCTTCGCGTATGGCTATCTCGGGGGCGGACTATTGCTGGCCCTGAATTTTCTCCTGGTGGCGAATGCTCGAAGACTGGGCCTGGAACCTTACATGGCCGTGCGCATCTCGCTGCTTTCTGCAGGTCTTTGGTGGGGAGGTTTCGCTCTGATCACCTTTGCGCGACTGAAGTCACGCGCTGCCGAAAAAACACTGCCACGCGGAAAGAGTTATCTCACCGTTGGCTTCGCCGAGCTTGGAAGAACCTTTAGAGAGCTTGCGAGGCTGCGCTCAACATTGCGGTATCTAATCGGTTACTTGTTCTTTAACGATGGAATCCAGACGGTCATTAGTATGGCCTCGGTATTCCTGGCCCAGGAGCTTTTCATCTCACGCGGGATTCCAACCGACCAGTCGTTCCTGCTGGGTATTTTCCTGTTGGTACAGTTCGTGGCCATCTTCGGCGCCTTGACCTTCGAAAGACTGGCCTATGCCATAGGCACAAAGCAGGCAATACTAATTTCTCTGGTCCTCTGGTCGGCAGTCGTGATTTACGGCTATGGCTTCCTGCAAACAACGCGGGACGCCTGGGCCATGGCGGCCGTAATCGGAATCGTCATGGGCGGCTCGCAGGCACTCTCGCGCTCTCTCTTCTCGCGTATGATTCCCGCAGGGCGTGAGGCTTCGTTCTTTGGTCTCTACGAAGTTTCTGAGCGGGGCACTTCATGGCTTGGACCGCTGATTTTTGGCATTGTCATAGCGATGACAAATTCCTACAGGCAGGCGCTACTATCACTCATCGCACTGTTTGTGATTGGTACAATCATTCTCTACCTCACCGACACCGACCGGGCAATTCACGAAGCTGGTAATCTGCTCCCCGAAGAGGCCGCCCACGCGAAATGACGCCCAGACACACGTTGCACAAAAGGCTTCGAACCGGCAGTGATCTTCGCGCCGTTCCCTTTTGTTTGGTTCGTGAGGCTTAGTGTGTTTTCGTGGATCGTAAGCCAGTTGGTTCGGCGAAACACGATCCACGAATCAACACGAATGAAGAAAACCGTCGCAAAATCCTCTTCAGAATCCGACTTCTTGGCAGATTGGAAATGGATGATCCTACTGGCGGTCGCTTCGTTGTCCGCAAACGTTTACCCGGCGAGTTTTCTTTCTTTTCCCGCGGCGGATTTTTCCAGGCATTCACGAGAACAATACTCTGACAACTTGGAGCCCGGACCAATCGCCCGTTCCGCTGGAATCCAGGTCCCGCAAGCGACACAACGCACCAGTTTATTCTCAGTTTTGATTGACCCACTGCGCCGTGCTGTCGAGCTGGACGTGCTTGAATCGACCGGGCCTCGCATTAGACTCAACACTTTCCGCACGATCGCGATATAGGGTTCGAGCCGGGAGTAGATCAGAAGAAAAATGAGCGCGAGCACCGCGCCGATAACCAGATACTTCAAAAGGTTCTTTGCCTCTACTTAAACCTTAGTTTGGGAGCTGCAACTGGGATTGGGAAAACGCGACAGTCAAGCTTGCCCACGGCGTGTTCTAACTTTCTTCCTCTCTTGATTTGTTTGACTTGGGCGCGTAGTCGGTGTCCACTGCGCGCCGGCGCGGTGAGGGGTCTGTACCTCGACGTCTCGGCGTCGTCTCTTTGTTTCGGCGATCAATGCTGCCCGCTGGTAGGCCTCGACCGTGCACCGCTTCTTCCAGGATCCGCGTAATTTCCTGAGACAGGGTGCGATGTTCGGCAGCCGCGCGACGCCGCAGAGATTCTTTTAGGTGATTGGGCACATAGGCGCCGATGAACACTCCCTTGCGATTTGCCATTCTGTAGGCTCTCCTTCAGAGTCAAGTCGTGAAACCGTGTAGGTGTTGGACTGATGTTAGTTCAGCTGCGAAGTTAAGAGTACCCTTTGTTTGCCATGCACGGGAGCGGGTCTGTAAGCCGAATTCTGTGCCCCGCTCTCAGATTTGAGATCTCAGTTTTCAACATTTCAGATTTGAGATCTGAGATCTGAACTCTGAGATTTCAAATCCAAGAGCGGGGTAGCGATCATTCATCTAGCCCAGGTGTTGCCAACTGGATCGAGCGACCTACCCGGAGGTCGTAGCGGCGTTGAGCTTCCATCACTGAAAGCTCGATCCGAAACCGAAATCCCGGATTTAGCACAACCGCTTTGGGCGGGCAGCCCTTTTTGACGCCTCCCTATTTGGTCTTGCACTGCGAGGAGTTTGCCTGGCCGCGCGTGTTACCACGCGCGCCGGTGCGCTCTTACTTTAAGCCCTTTCGGGGCCGCACCGTTTCACCCATCACCCCATCAATCTCAGATCTCAAATTTGAGATCTGAGATTGATGGGGCTGGTCTGTTTTCTGTTGCACTTGTCGTCGCCAGAGAATCTTAATCCCGAATCTAAGATCCGAAATCCAAGTTTCTCAGACGCCCCGCCGTTAGCGGGCTCGCTGCCCTTCAGTGTTCGGACTTTCCTCTCCTCCGCGTTCAAATAGCCCAAATCTCTCGACTCGAGAACTACGAAGTGCGGAGCAGCGATCGCCCGACCTGCTTTCGTGCATGGCCTGGGCATGATAGCAAATCGTGTTGAACACGTACACCGGAGACCCGGTGCTGTCCAGTCTTGAGATTAGGTATCCTGACATGACGGAAACACATTGGAAGGTTAGCGCCGCGTTACTCTCAAAGGCATGCGGAAGGTCAGGTTCGGCTTTGCCGCCGGATGTGAGGCGGTGGCTATGCCCCGCCTAGACGTGCTTTTTTGATTTGGGCTATGCCCTCGTGCGGGCGTTGGCCCAATAACCTGATGGCAAAGCCCAAACCAGGGCATAGCCCGGAAATAGATCCGGCCGCTGTCGGCGGGGCAT
The DNA here is from genome assembly GCA_051000815.1 of Pyrinomonadaceae bacterium. Lineage (GTDB taxonomy): Bacteria > Acidobacteriota > Blastocatellia > Pyrinomonadales > Pyrinomonadaceae > PSRF01. The sequence continues at coordinate 95,196 of JBPCNX010000039.1, read as the reverse complement.
AGCCACCGCCTCACATCCGGCGGCAAAGCCGGAGCTAAACGCCCAGCGACGCAATCTCTGGTGTGAACTTCCCGCCCTAAAAGTCGAACGTTACCCGATGAACTTATAGCCAACGCGCAAACCGTAAAGCAGGCCGCTGGGCAAGGTAGAAATCAAGATCCAAGTCATGAGCCCGTGTGAGAGGGCGAGCGCAAACAGGTTGGGGACGCGCTGGTAAACAGTCGCCCAGAGCAGTCCGCCCGCAGTGGTGGCCACTGTCAGCGCCGGATTTGGGAGGTGAAACACGCCAAAGAGCAATGCAACTACAACAACACTTAATACACCCGGACCCCAGGCTACTTGTGCGCGGCGGTTCACGAAGCCCTGAAGGGCATATTGCTGCACGAGACCCCAAAGACTTCCCAACAAGGGCAAGCCCAGAATGGATTGCCCGCCACGCCAACGTAAGAAGTCGAGGCTCCCATTGAGGTAGCCGAGAATAATCAGGACTGCGGTTGCGACAGCCATTGGCAAAGCCAGAAGCCGTGCGGCCTGACCGAAATTGTCAAAACGAAAGCCAAGATCCCGCAACGATTCGTGGCGCAGACAATGCGACAAGAACATCAGACCAAACGCAAAGCCTATGGGAACGATGATGAGGCGGGTGCTCCTCCCAACAACAGCGGGGATCACCCACTCGGCAATCAAGCACGAGGTGACAACTGACACAATCTCCCAAAGCGCCAGCGACCTGTCCGCTTTCGCGTTTGTGATGTCAGCCGGATGTTCGCTTTCAAAGGTCATGGCGTTTGCGAGAAAACCATCACTTTTTACTTCTGTCGACCAGGTCGGTGAGCCGCCCGTTTTCATCGACGGAAAAACGGATTGGGTAACCGAGCAGTTGTAAGGTCCTGCGAATTCCGCCGCCACTTTCATGAACAGCGTAGACACTCGCTTCATGAACTCCAACGCTCAATTGAGTTATGGGGAAGCTGTAGCCGTGCCACTCATCCGGCGACCAACCAGCTTGGGAAACATCGGGCCGAGATTTGTTCGCAACACCACTTGCCGCAAAGCTGCCGTCGATGAAAAGCTGTACCTCGACGCGATCGAACGGCGCCCGGCTGTTTACGGCCCAACCGGAAATGCTACCGGGAGTGGCCTCTCCAAAGCCGTGGAAGTAAGGAGGAAACGCAGTGAAGAAAAAACCAACGGCAAGGACGGCCACAAAGAGCGTTTCAGCAATCGATTTTCCAATCAGAATGCGATACAGCTTCAGAGGGGTGGTGTCCATCTAGATTAGCGATAGCAATCAGCGGCTTTGCACAAAAACTCGGATTGGGAAGTAAGACTGTATAGAACCCGGAGCGGCAGCGACGGGTGACTGACTCAACCGTTCTGACTGTCACCGCACTAACACTAATTTTTCATGTACCTTCCGTCAGCATCCCGTCGCTACCGCTCCGGGTTCTGTACGGGTTGGCGAATCGCCTCGAAGGCCTCAAGTCGCTTCGGGAGTCCATCATCCGGAAAAAGCTGCGGCCACTTGGAACTAAAACTTTCCCGCACCAGGTCCTCAACATCGTCAGCGCAGGCACACTTCAGACATTCATCAGCAATTACTTTCGCGTCGCGGGAATCAATCTGGGCGAGCACTTTGCTTACGCGCGGGATGGCGATCGGTGTCATGCTCAAATCGGTTGCTCCCAGACCAATAAGCAGAACCGCGTACACGGGGGTTGACGCCATTTCACCGCAGACAATTGCGGGAATGCCTGCCTGCCGCGCCGCCTTCAAACTGTGCGCAATACTGAAGAGTACCGCCGGATGGAGCGTCCGAAACCAATCCGCGACCTGATCACTGCTGCGATCGACCGCCAGCGTGTACTGCACAAGATCGTTGGTTCCCAGTTCAAAGAACTCGACACTGCTCGCGAGCTTATCCGCAGTCAGAACTGCCGACGGAAGCTCGATCATCGCGCCGATGCCAACCTTTCCCTGAGCTATGCCCTCCCGCTCAAGATTGGCCGCTTCTTCTTCAAGAATTACCTTAGCGTGCTTCACGTCGGCGACATCAGCAACCATCGGCAGCACGATGTCCAGTTCTCCCTCCACGGCAGCTCTCAGAATTGCGCGCATCTGTGTCCGCATCACTGATTGATAGCGCAACCCGAAACGTATTGCCCGCAATCCGAGCGCAGGGTTGCGCTCAGACTCTGCCGACAATTCCGGCGCATCTTCGGCGCCGAGGTCAAACAAACGGACTATTGCGCCATCTGCACCCGCGAGTCGCGCTACTTCGGCGTAAGCAGCCACCTGTTCGTCTTCAGAGACCGTTACACCCCGTCGCGAAAGCAGAAATTCAGAGCGGTATAAACCTACGCCACGAGCGCCATAGGACTTTATTCCATCAAACTCAACAGGCACTTCAACGTTTGCTCGTATCCTGATTTCCAGACCATCCGTGGTCGTTAAAGGAGCGTCTGCTCGCAAGATCTCAGCCGGACGACGCGTCGTGCGGTCGGTGACTTCACGCCGATAGAAGTCCAACGTCTTGCCAGTCGGATGCAGAATAACTTCGCTTCGGCCTGAATCAACCACAATCTCATCACCAGTGCGGGCGCTGCGAAAGAAATCTCGCAAACCAACTACGGCGGGAATTCCCAGGCCTCGAGCGATGATCGCCGTGTGTGAGGTCCAGCCACCTGTGTCTGTAGCAATCGCTCGCGCAAACTGCAGGTCCAGTTGCGCAACCGCCGACGGGAGCAAATCCTGAGAAACAATCACTGAGTCTTCAGCGAGCTGGCGCTGCTTCGGCATCTCGCCGCTTAACGAACGCAGCAATCGCTGCACAACATCGTCGATGTCGGCGGCGCGTTCGCGCAGGTAACTGTCCTTGATCTCGGAATAAACGGAAATGAGCCGATCGCCAACGACCTTTACTGCCCATTCGGCGTTCGCTTGCTCCTGCGAGATGTGGCTCTCAACCTTGCCAATCAGTTTGGCGTCCTCCAGCAGCAACAGGTGCGCATCAAAAACATAAGCATGGTCTTTGCCCAATTCTTTCTCGGCGCGATCCCTGACTGCCAGCAGCTCTCGCCGCGCCAACCGCAGCGCTGCTCTGAATCGCTCCAGTTCACCTTCTATCTCTGTCGTTTCAATTCGCGAACGATAAACATAGGTCGTGCCTCCGTGCATTCTTAGCACACGACCAATGACAACGCCCTCGCTTACTCCCAGCCCCTTCCAGCGGAGCTCCTGACGCGATGTAACTTGCGGTGGGACCGGGTCGGCTGCCGTTCTTGCCTCACCAAAACTCTCTACGAAAAGACTCTGCAGGGCCGCCAATGCTTGTTTCTCATCTGGCCCGTCGGCCGTCGCCCGCAGATTTGTGCCGCTGCTGGCTGCGAGCATTAGCACATTCAGGATGGACTTGGCATCAGCGCTCTGGCCGCTGTCTTCACGTTCAAGCCGCAGGGAGCTTTCAAACTGGCTTGCCACGCGTACAAGCTTTGCCGCAGCCCGGGCGTGTAGTCCCAGCTGGCCGGTGACGGTGAGAGTGCGCTCAACCATTCAGGATTTCCCACTCCTCGGCGGCGGCGTTAGTAATTCACCTGCGACGTAAATGCCCTGCTGTCCAAGGTCGCAGACACGTCGTGCCGTTTCATTCAACGTCCCCTGCGCTTCCTGGCTTGCTAACTTGATTACCATCGGCAGGTTCACTCCAGTAACAACCTCGACGCGGCCCTCTTCCAAAAACATCGAAGCGATGTTCGTTGGTGTCCCGCCAAACATATCAGTCATCAATAAAACTCCGGCGCCTTGTGAGACGCGACTGATGGCACGCTGGACTTCGTCGCGCGCAGCGTCCACGTCATCGTGCCAACCGATGGAAACGGCTGTGATGTGCGAGATCGGGCCGATGATCATTTCCGCAGCCGCCAATAGCTCGCCGGAGAGGTGGCCATGCGTAACGATGACGCCGGCGACCTTCTTTGCTTCCGTTGCCTCGTTTTGTTGGGGATTGTCGCTCATTCAATTTCTCCAATTCGCTCGCGTCTGACTCCGCTTGCTGGTTAGCGGTGACGATTCGCCTGCCTCACGTCGCGATGAACAGTATGAGCATCGAAGCCGCCACGCCGCAGTCTTCTGGTCAGGGCGTTGGCGATCATCACGGAACGATGGCGCCCGCCCGTACATCCAATGCCTACGTTGACGTAGGACTTTCCTTCGCGCTTGTAAAGCGGCAGCAGATAGTCGAGCAAATCGCTAAACCGGCTGAGCGTCTCTTCCACTTCCGGTTGAGCTCTGAGGTACTTCACGACGCGAGGGTCATGACCGGAAAGACGTTTCAAGTCCGGAACAAAATGCGGGTTGGGTAGATGACGGACGTCAAAGAGCAGTTCCAGATCACCGGGGTTGCCATACTTGTGCCCGAAGCTCAACACCTGCACGCGCATCGGCCCACCAGTGCGATCCGGGCTAAACCTTTCAAGCAGGAGACTCCGAAGTGTATGAACTGTGTGATCGGAAGTATCAATGATCTGGTCGGCCAAAGCGCGTATTCGCGCCATCGCCCGGCGTTCGGCACGAATAGCCTGCAGCACTCCTTGTCCGCTTTCGGCAGGATGAGGCCGGCGTGTCTCGCTGAAGCGCTGCTTCAGAACTTCATCTCTCGCCTCCAAAAAAATTACATGAATATGCAAACCGGTTTCGCGCAAGGCGGTGAGTTGTCTGGAGAAGTGGGCGAGAAAACTACCCTCGCGAATGTCTATTACGAGCGCCGCCCGTTCGATTCCCTTGGTCTCGCCTTCCCCCGTCACCAGCCGCGCAAACGTCTCAAGCATCGTGACTGGAAGATTGTCGACGGAAAAATATCCCAGATCCTCGAACGCATTGGTCGCAGCTGACATGCCGGATCCGCTCAGACCCGTGATGATCACAATCTCGGGAGGCGCGCTCCTCTTTTCGCTTGTCTCTGTCTTTTTCTTACGAGGCATGGTCTCTGGAAGCTATGATACGGGCCAGTGGTTGTAACGCAAACTGTTAGATTGCGTGTCTGCTCGCCCACTGAGCGGGGCAGGCCTCCTTCCCAACCTGCAAATTACTCAACCCAAGAATAAAAGGGCAGGAACCACTCCTGCCCTTTGTCAGCTGATCGTCGAGACACCGATTAGAAAGTTGAACCATCGAACGCCGATCTTCTTCTAAGGTTCAATCAGTCCGAAGTTTCCATCCTTGCGCTTGTAGAGTACGCCCAGGCGACTAGTGTCGGCGTCCCGAAAAACAAGAAACTGATCGGCTTCCGAAGAAAGGCGAAGCGCGGCTTCTTCCGCAGTCATCGGCTTTACGGAGTATCGACGCGCCGAAATGATGCGCGGGGGTCGGGGTGTGGCTTCGAGATGGCCATCCGGCTCGGGCGCCACAGTCGCGGTTCGACGTGCTCCCTGCTTGCGATCGATGATCTTCTCCTTCAGCTTGAGGGCCTGCTTCTCAATCTTCGCAATCGCGCGGGTCAGCGCCATATACATATCGGCGTTGATGTCTTTCGCGGTCAAAGTATGATCTCGCCAGTGAACTATTACCTCAGCGATGTGTCGAGTCTTTTCAACTTCGATGATGATATGAGTCCAGGCAGTTGAATCGTTGAAAATGTGTGCCAGTTTTTTGAAGTGGGCTTCGACGTGTTTCCGGATACCAGGCGTCACATCGACGTGCCGCCCTGTGTATTCAAATCTCATGAGACTCCATTCCCCGGGAATATTAGATAAAGCACAGCTTGCCAGACTGCCGGCCGGTCCACAAAACGCAAGGGGTTTCAAATCGGACTCTGAATCTCGCTTAGCGCGGCTCGCGCGTCTAAGTTACGGCGCGCCGTTCCCGCGATCCGGGAATATGCATTTGATCCCGGTACTTTGCCACAGTGCGCCGTGACAATTTCATTCCGTCTTTCGCCAGAATCTTCACGACCTGATCATCAGTAATTGGATTGTGTGAATCCTCTTCTTCGATAAGCTTCTTGATCTGCAATTTGATGATCCGCGTCGAGACCTCTTCGCCGTCCTCGTTCATCATCCCTTCGGTGAAAAAGCGACGCAACTCGATTACACCTTGCGGCGTGTGCGCGTATTTTCGATTTACGACGCGCGACACTGTCGACAAGTGCATGCCGATGTCCTCGGCAATGTCCTTCAACATCATCGGCTTGATGTATTGCACGCCCTTGTCCAGAAAATCCTTCTGACGGTGCACCATTGATTCCACAACTTTGTAAATCGTCTGCCGGCGGTGTTCGATATTGCGCAGCAGGTCAACGGCGGAACGCACCTTCTCGCGAATGAAGCTCTTGGTCTCGCTACTCGTGCCCGGCTGACTGAGCATCTGCTGATACTGCTGGCTGATGCGGAGCCGCGGGCTGCCGTCGTCGGCGAAATAGATCACGTATTCGTCATCGTCTTCATCAAGCTTTTCAATGTAGATTTCGGGTGAGATTAGAATCGGTTCTTCTGAAGAGTAACGGCGGCCGGGATACGGTTCGAGCGTGCGAATGAACTGCAACTCTGCGAGCAGCGCGTCGACATCGATGCCAATCTGTTTTGATAAGTGTGGAAGTTTGTGCTGTTGTAATTCTGCAAGATGTTCGTAGATCAGTTTTGCAGCCAGGCGATCGCTTTCACCACGTACTTCGAGCTGCACTAACAAGCATTCCTTGACTTCACGAGCGCCACAGCCAACGGGATCGAGGCGCATCACCGCCTGCCGGGTTTCCTCAACCACATCTTCCGTCCAGCCACCCATCTCCGCGATTTCCTGGTTTGTCGCGTTCAGCCGGCCGTCAGCGTCCAGGTTGCCAATTACACAAATTGCCGCGTCACATTTCTCCGCCTCCATCGGGCTCATGTGTAACTGCCACTCGAGATGATCGGCGAGCGACGGAGGTCGGGTCAGAAACTGTTCAAACGTCGGTGCGTCTTCTTTGTACTCAACTTCCTGGGTCTTGTAACCAGGGTCGAGGTAATCCTGAAACTCGCGTCCGAAATCGATCTCATCGAAGGCGTCTCGCGATGCCTCGTCGCCCACCAGCTCATCTCCAATCGAGTCTTCGCTGGGATCGGCAGGGCCTGCCTCCGGATCAGACGCTTCGCTCTCGCCGTAGCTCGCAGATAAGCCCTCAGCATCGCCGGATCCATTCGAAGCCGGGCTGCCCAATTCAGGCTCGACAGCTTCAATTCGCGGTTCGTCTGAAGCGGCATCCGCACTCGCCAGATGATCCAAAATCTTCTCAGCCAACTCCTGAGCCTCTTCCTGAGTCGCCACTTCTTCGAGCACGGGATTTTCGAGCAGTTGTTGCTGAATGAGGTCAGTCAGCTCGAGTGTAGTCATCTGCAGCATCTCAATGCGTTGCCGCAACTGCGGCGTCAGCACGAGACGTTGAGAGAGGCTGGTAGTGAGTTTAAGGGACATTCCTTAGAACAAAAGCAAACTGTGGTCTTTGATTTGCGCCTGAATACGCAGGGGGATTATAACCGATTCCGGGGCTGTTTGCGCGGCAGTTTCACATTCGGAATTTTTCGCCGAGATAGAGTTTTCGAACTTCGGCATCTTCTGTCAACTCTCGCGGAGCGCCTGCGCGGAAGATTCGGCCCTCAGCCATGATATAGGCCCGGTCGGTTACGCCAAGCGTTTCGCGGACGTTGTGGTCCGTAATAAGCAGGCCAATTCCGCGATTGCGTAGATAGAGTATTACATTCTGGATATCGTTGACCGCTTTTGGATCAATTCCGGCAAAAGGCTCGTCCAGCAAAATATATTGTGGATCGGTTGCAAGCGAACGCGCAATTTCAGTCCTTCTTCTTTCACCACCAGATAGCGCATCGCCGCGCGTGTTGCGCACATGTGCAATGCCGAACTCTTGCAACAACTCTTCCAGTCTTGTCAGTCGTTCGCGGCGGCGCATTCCCATTGTTTCCAGCACTGCAAGAATATTCTGGGCCGCCGTCATTTTGCGAAAGACTGAAGGCTCTTGCGGCAAATAGCCAAGACCCAAACGGGCGCGGAGATACATCGGCAAATTCGTAACGTCCCGTTCTCCCAGTTGCACCGCGCCGGCATCAGGATGTTCCAGACCCACAATCATGTAAAAGGTCGTCGTCTTGCCCGCGCCATTCGCTCCCAACAAACCGACGACTTCGCCCTTTTCAACATGCAGGCTGACATCGTCAACAACACGGCGTCGTCCATAAGTTTTTTGCAGGTGAAATGCGGCGAGTGCCAGGGCTGAGGGAGTTTGCCGGGCATCGCTCCCGGCGAGACCTGCTCCCACGGTGATGAGCTCGTCTCTGTCGTTTTCCGCAAGCGTCAAGTCTTTTACCTGAGTGCTCATCTACGACTTTGCCCTAAGAGTCGGAAGAGAGACTAGCTTCGGACATAGCGCGTGACTTTTGAAGCAAAGTGCTCATCTACAATCCCGATTCCTGGTAAACGACATTCGTCAGCGACTAACTCTTTCTGACTTTGTGGGTAGTGCGAACTCGCCCTGGAGACTGCGGTCCACGCGGGTCATCTGAGACGACTCTACCGTCGCGCGTATAAACGGTCAAACGAGGGCCTTCTGTGTTTCCCTGTTCTGCATCGTCGACCCTGGCCGGATTTCCCTTAAGAATTGCCACCTCATCGGATGTCGTGTATTGCATCCAGTCGCCTACGCCCTTACGGTTCGGCTGAGTGAGCACGACATTTTTCTGGGCCACCGTCTTTTCCATCTCGTTTGAATCTTTTGCCAGATAAACATCGGCGACACCGCTGGTGATGCGATCAGGCGCCTGGCGAATGTCGACATTGCTCTCGTAATGCAGCAAGCGATTTGGGTCGGAGTAGAACATTGAATCTGCGGAAGCGAACACTGGAACACTGGCGCCCGCATCCTTCTGTCGAGCATTGTATACAGCGCTCTGCACTCGCCCATGGGCGTCCATCTTCTTTTCGTTGATGTACAAGGTCAACTTGTCGCCACGCACAAAATTATCGTCCTGCCACGCGCGGGCGTTACCAGTGTAGATGGCTATTCCGCTTTGATGATGAAACTCGCCGCGGTCGCTGACCACATATACCGGACTCTTAACCCTTGAAAACGGTGTGGCCCCATTAGTTTGTTCCTGACTATAGTAAGTAGTGGCCGTCTTGCCGCGGCTGTAAGAAACCTCGTCACGGAGATTGGAATCCAATTCCACTCCCTTGGTGCGCGCACGCGAATCCCACACGGTCGGCTCGCCACCTCGCATTCGCACCATGTCTTCTGCCGCAACGTAAGAAATGTTTGTTGCTACGCCGTTTCGATCGTTCTCGTTAAACTTGGCGTCTTCCTGGGCGTCCATACGCTCAACGTCCTGAGTTTCTCTAACGAAGACTGTCGCGATTTTGCGTCCGCTGAGCGTGCGGGTGCCGCGGGCATCGCTTTTCAGGACTGGTTCAATTACAGCTTTGGCTCCCCCGGTTGCCGTAAAGTTGCGCGCCAGATTGCCGGTCTCAAAGAAGTCGCAGTCAAATCTCGGGGCCGTCAGTGTCTTTCGATCTGCTTCAGCGTTTTGGACTACAGGATCTACAAACAACTCACCGTTGCCGATCGCTTCAGCTCTCTCCAAATCGCGGCCATTTACTCTCCAGATGAGCTTAACCGCGTCGGCAGTGAGCCGCTTGTTTGCAGAGCGCGGGTTGCCGGCTTTCGACTTCGGCGCCGCGAGAGTAACTACCGAACGCCCTTCGGTACGCATCTCCCTAAGCAGGCTGCGATCCGCCTGCGCCTGAAACTTCACCTCAATCAAACTAGCTCCGGTCAAGGTCATATCAGCATCAGCATCAAGAGTTCGCGACCGGGCATCCTTCATCGCTACGGCTCGCTCCAGGCGTTGGTCCTTATCGAGAAAAAAATCCATATCGGCGGATTGCACTTCTGCGGCCCTACCTTCTTCCCTTGAACTCAAATAAGAGTTGCCTCGCACTTCAAGCTTTTGCAAACGCTTCTGCTCATTAAGAGTGGCGAAGAGTTCATTCCCGCTCATGGTGTCGCGCTCCTGGTCCGCCGTGACTCCGCCGAAGAAAGACAGCTTGAGCGACTGTCGTTCGAAGACCGCCCGCGCGGAACGAATCGATACCGGCCGCGAGCGCGCACTCGCACTTTTGGACGGGGAATTCTTTGGTTGCTCCGGAGCCACGGTGATCTGCACGTCCTTCTTCAATTCCAGGTTCTTGCTTTTACCGTCCATCACGGCGCCGGTCGAGCTGCCAGAGAGATTCTCCCGGGTGAAAGTCACAGGCGCTTCGGTGTGGCCGACTTCAGTGGTTTGGTTGTAGACGAGCGATTCCGTATCAACTTTAAGCGCGTCTTTTGTTTCGATTTTCACGCTGCCGAGAAACGTCATGATCGAATTCGCCTGATCATAGATGGCCCGGGTCGCAGAGATCTGATCGGGCTTCTCCCCCGCCGCGGGATAAACCGCGAGACTGACGTTCTCGAGTTCATGATGCCCATCGGAAAAAGTAAGATCGAGCGACGCCTTGAGCAGAAGATACAAGCGACCATCTTTAGTTACTCGCTGCTCGTAACCCTCTGTGCGGCCGGTGACCTCCTTTGACAATTCCGGGGTCTCGGATCGCATGCGAAATGGTTTGTTGTTGCGCAGGCGGTAGTATGAAATGGCAATGAAGGCAACCGCCGCTGTCAGAACAAGGATCGCTCCAACTCGCGCAACAAGCGGAGCCCTCGCTCGCAGGCCCACTCGAATTGCTCTTTTGCGCGTGATTTCTTGCATCGATTTCGTTGGTAGAACCGTTACCGGAAGCTTGATTGTTTTTGGTCTTTGGTCTTTGAAATTCGAACGCTTGTTCGACAAGTTATCAAATCACCACTCACTAGATCGCCACTCAACTACTAAGACCAAAGACCAAAAACTCTCAATTCCCGAAGTAGTCACTCTCTTCCCGCAACTACTAAGGCCAAAGGCCAAAGACCAAAAACGCTCATTCCCGAAAAGTTACTCTCTTCCCGCCACCCTAAGATCGCAGACATTCAGCTGCAGCCGCATTTCCCCGTTCCAGGTATTTGTCTCAATCGTGTAAGCCAGTTCGATGCTGCTCTTCACATCAGGCGTTCGCTGATTTTCATCGAGGCAATTCCACCACACAGTCTCCACGGGACGCCCCTGAGGACCGGCCAGATGCATTTTCAGGTGGCGCTCCTTCATGATTCGCGGTTCCCCTACGCAATGCAGGTTTCTGGTCATAAACACGGGACGCGGATTACCCGCCCCAAAAGGCTCCAATGAGCTTAACTCATTTGCCAGCTGAAACGTGATCGACTCTGGAGCCAACTCCGCATCAATGTAGACACACGGTTGCAAATCGTCCTCGCTAAGGCATCCGGCGGCGTGTTCGTTGAGTCGACGTCGCAACTCGGGAATACGATCTGTACGGATCGTGATTCCGGCCGCGTGCGAGTGACCTCCAAACTTCTCGAAAAGATCAGCACAAGACGTCAGACCGTTAAGCAGATGATATGGCTCTATGCTGCGGCCCGAACCGTGAGCAACATCCCCTTCGATCGATAGCACTACGCAAGGACGGTTAATCCGTTCGGCAATCTTCGAGGCGGCGATACCGATTACCCCTCGATGCCAACCCTTTCCGGCAATTACCGCCGCATGTGAACTTGCACCCTCTGTTCCTTCCAACTCCGCAACCGCCAGTTCCACGATCTCTTGCTGCACTTCTCGCCGTTCGTGATTCCGAGTTTCAAGGTGCGCGGCGAGTCGTCTGGCCTCCTCGCGATCCCTGGTATCGAACAATTCCACAACCGCGCTGGCTGCATCGATTCTGCCGGCCGCGTTGATCCGCGGGCCTATTCGAAACCCGAGGTCGTAGGAAGTCATCCCGGTTCCATCACCACAACCCGCCACTTCCATCAATGCGCGAAGACCGGGGTTCCTGGCATTGCAGAGATCTTTTAATCCGAGGGATACAATGGTCCGGTTTTCGCCAGTCAGCTTGGCGACGTCGGCCACTGTTCCGATGGCCACTACTTTCAGAAAAGCGTTCACCAGCGACTCGCGTCCGCATTCGCGATAAAGTGCGTGCACCAGCTTGAACGCTACGCCCACTCCGGCCAAATTCTTGTCGGGATACTCGCAGCCACGTTGGTTAGGGTTAAGTACCGCAAAAGCTGGCGGGACACCTTTTCCTTCATCCGCAAGGTGATGGTCTGTGACAATCACATCGAGTCCGCGAGCGCGTGCCCAATGAAGGGGCTCGTGCGCGCGAATGCCGCAGTCCACGCTGATAGCCAGCGTGTATCCATCAGCGACTGCTTTTTCGAGAGCGGGTTGCTGAATGCCATAGCCTTCCGTGAACCGATGCGGAACGTGGAATCCAGCGCTGGCGCCAAGCAGTTTCAGCGCCCGCAGCAGGACCGCCGTCCCCGTTGTCCCGTCAACATCATAGTCGCCATAGATCAGGATCTTTTCACCCTCTTCTATGGCTTTTTGCAGACGCGAAACCGCCTGCTTCATGCCGAGCATCAAGTAGGGATCGTGAAGCTGATTGTGCGTTGGTTGGAGGAAAGCTCTCGCCGAGGCCTCATTATCGCAACCGCGGGCGAGGAGCAGTGCGGCGACAACCGGTGAGACATTCAAAACGCGAGCGAGTGAGGCAGCGCGACCTGTGTCTGGCGCGCGGAGGATCCAGCGTTTATTCATCAGTCGGACATTAGTTTATCTATAACTATTCTGCAAACCAACCGTCTGTGTCGAGCAGCTTAACACCAATGCGTTGCCGGCTATCGATCTCGTCGGTCCAGACTCCGTTGACCTCAGCACTCAACTTTCGTCCAAACGGAGGAGTTAGTGTAACCACGGATCCTATGGCGACCTCATTGTCCATAACGATTGTCGCGCCCCCGCGGCTAATCTTTATCGCCTGCGCTTTGACATGAAAAGCTTCACCGGAAGGTGTGCTGCCCTCAACCTCAAGTGCAAACTCTACGGGCACCCTGGGACTTCGGGGCCGTTGTGACGCCGTGCCCTGACGGTCTTTCTGATTCATTAAGTCACCAACCTTTGATTAATCGTTATCTCGCGCGCCGGTGGGCGCCAGCGGAGGGGGAGGATAAGGGCAGGCGTAGTTTAACCAATCTTCCGAATTATTGTTAGCGTTTTAATTTTGGAAGTGATCGTCCTAAGTTCCAGAATCGAACCTCACACCAGGTCCGCAGAAATGTAACCCCCCAACAAGCCAAGCATGATCAACGCTCCAATGAGCAGCCGGTAACCGATGAAGATTCCCGTCGAGTGAGTTCTTAGGAAACGAAGTAGAAACCAGATCGAAGCATAACCAACCACTCCGGAAACTACCGTAGCCACCACCAGGGGGACATAACTTTCCGGAGGAAGTTTGACCAACGCTTCCTTGAGTTCGAGAAGACCGCTGGCAGCAATGGCCGGAATCGAAAGGAGAAAGGAAAACCTCGCCGCGGTTTCTCGAGTCTCACCCGCAAACAGCCCGCCCATGATCGTGGAACCCGACCGGCTTGATCCGGGAATCAGCGCCAACACCTGGGCGCACCCCACGGCCAGGGCGTCGCGGATGCCCAGATCCGTCATCGAGCGGGTTCGCTTCCCCACCAACTCGGCAAGTCCAAGCAACACCGCGACGACTATCATCATCGTCGCGATTACCCAGAGGTTTTTAGTAAACGTCCCCTCAATCTGTTTTTTGAACATTAGGCCAACAATTCCGACCGGGATTGATCCGATGATTACGAGCCAACCGAGCAGGGCATCTTGCGAAAGCTTTTGCTGAACGACGGCGCCCTGAGCACCGTCCGCAGCCCCTGGAGTGCGCGCGCTCGTAAGTAACCGCAAATGATCGCCCACAAATGCACGTGTAATCTTAACGATGTCGCGGGAGAAGTAGATCAGGACGGCGAGTAGTGTCCCCAGTTGGATCACAGCGATTGCGGCAGTGGTTTGTTCAGCTTTGAGAGTTGGGTCAGCTCCGCCGAAGAGCCCGATCACCCGCGACGCAAACACGAGGTGGGCGGTTGAACTGATGGGAATGAATTCAGTCAGACCCTGAACGATGCCGAGGATGATGGCCTGGAACAGAGTCATATATTTGAGAGATTAGTCTCCAATTGAACTTCGGACTTCGGACTTTGTTCTTGGTACCTTGTTCTTTGTTCTTCGTTTGTCTGTTGTACGCGGCCGCCTTCGATAACGAAGTTCTATCCCGATAACAAGCAAAGTACAAAGCTCTAAGGTCTAAGTTCGTTTTTATTCCCTGAATGAATTTCGCCGTGAGATCCAATCGTACATAAAATTCGGCATGATCATGCCCGCCCGCACGATGCTGGCAAGCTGCCACGGGAATGCGTACGACTTTTTGCGCTTCTCGATAGCAGCAACGATCTTTCTCACTGCGTCGTCCAGCTCCATAAGAAACGGCATCTGTGCGTGCCGGCCCGCTGTCAAGGGCGTCTTAATAAAGCCGGGATGAATAATTGTTACAGCGATTCCGTGCGGCTGAAGATCCAAACGCAGGCTTTCAAAAAAAGCCGACACTGCCGCCTTACTGGCGCAGTAAGCTGCGGACTTCGGCAAGCCGCGGTATGCAGCCAGGCTTGAAATAACGACTAGCTGGCCACTGCCTCGCTTCACCATTTCGGGCACGACGGCCGCGACGCTATTAGCCGCGCCGAGCACGTTTACATTAATCACGCCGGCAACTGCGCTGCCTTTTAAGTCGGCGGCATCCACCGTTGCCCCCACGCCTGCATTGGCAATCAACAGATCAACGGAGCCAAACTCAGTTCGCAATGTTTCCGCCGCCATTTGAACTGAATCAGGATTTGTAACGTCGGCGGGCACTGCGAAACTCTTTCCGCCCCCCGCTTCAATCTCACGAACAAGTTCCGTAAGAACATCGGCGCGCCTCGCAATCAATCCAACTCTTGCGCCGCGTCGCGCGAGTTCAAGAGCGAGCCCGCGCCCGATTCCGGATGAGGCTCCGGTGATCATTACGTTTTTGTCTTGCCAGAACATAACGTCAAAACCCTTTGGAGGGCGGCCACCTGTTGGCGCTTTTGAGTTTCGAGTTTGAAGTTTCGAGTTTGGGGTTCGGAGTTCAGAATCTCGAAACCCGAAACCCGAAACTCGGAACTGGGTTAGCACAGCTCACTTACATGCTCACCGAGGATCCTCAAGGCCTTGCCCAGGTCTTGCTGCTTAATGAACAGGTGGTCGCGCGAGAAGGACGAAAGCGCGCCGACCGGGATTTCCGCGGCCGCCAGAATTTCCGTTACGCGCGCCAGGTAGCCAACCACGTTCCATGAAAGATCGAGATCCAAGGTCAATAAACGAAACTCGCGTTCGACTTTGGCATCGCGTACGGCGTACCGAATCCGCTGCCAGTCTTCTTCCTGCATCAGCAGCGTAACTTCTTTGTCGTCCCTCAGGATCATGAAGACCGCGTCGGCCCCGGGACTCAATTCCGGATTCTCGATAAGGCGAGACCAATCCTGATGCGAGACACCGACAAGCGCGAAGGTCGCTGGGGAAACTTTGATTTTCGTTTCACTCAGGAACTCAGCAACCGTCTTCATGGTTCAACGCTTTGATTTTGGGTTCTTGGTCTTTGGTCTTAGCCGTCGAGCCAACTTCGACATTGTATAACCAGGATCATTGGAAGGAATCAGCGCAAAGACTAAAAGCCAAGGCCAATACTTTGAAACTAAATTTGGACTACAACCGGCATGATAACCGGACGCGCGCCGGTTAGTTTCTGGATGAAGCGCTTCAGTTCCACTCGCACATGTTCCTTCAGCAGGGTTTGATCCGCCAGCATATCGCGTGAGGCTCCCGTGACGGCCGCTTCGATCACGCGTTGCGCATCTTTTAGTAAGCCATTCTTGCCGTCGAAGCCCTGAACACCCCGCACTACAATCTCGGGCGTCGCCTGTAACTCACCTGTTTGTCCGTCAATCGTCACGATCAGCGTCACAATTCCCTCAGAAGCCATTTGCTTGCGCTCACGCACGGTCTCGCGCTCAATCTGTTCGAAGCCCGAGTCGTCAATAAAGGTGCGACCAATATCGCGTTTGTTAACCACAACCGCGCGCTCGCCATCCAGTTCGAGCACGTCGCCATTCTCAATCAGAATGATGTTCTCTTCCTTATAACCGACGTGGTTCTTTATAAACTCCTTGTGCCTGAAGAGCATGCGATACTCACCATGAATCGGCACCACGAACTTTGGTCGCACGGCCTCTGTCATGATGCGAATATCTTCCTGCGAAGCATGCCCGCTGACGTGAATCAAACGACGCTTTTCTTCGATGATATTGGCGCCACGCTTGTAGATGAAACCAATCATCCGCGAAATCAGGCGCTCGTTGCCCGGGATAATGCGCGCCGATAGAACAACGGTGTCGCCTTCTTCGATCGACATGCCTTTGTAACTCTGTGTCGCTAACTGCGACAGTGCGGCGCGCGATTCTCCCTGCGAGCCGGTAACCAGAAACACGATGCCATTCGCTCGCATCTGTTTCGCTTCGTTCAGCCCGACAAGCAAACCGTCGGGAATGTCGAGGTAGCCCAGGCGATCAGCAATCTCGACATTCTTATGCATCGAGCGACCGAGCACGCAAACTTTGCGATTAAACTGCTGCGCGATGTCGAGCACGATCTGGAGTCGATGAATCGAGGAAGCAAAAGCGGCAACGATAATTCTCCCCGCGGCTTCGGCGAAGATCTCTTCAAACGCCGGAATAACAGCCCTTTCGGATGGCGTTCGTCCGGGCACAGTCGCATTTGTTGAATCCGAAAGCAGAGCCAGCACGCCTTCCTGTCCGTAACGCCGAAACGATCGCAGATCAATTGGTTCCCCAATTACCGGAGTTTCGTCGACCTTGTAGTCCCCAGTGTGAATGATTGTTCCTACGGGTGTTTTTATCGCGAGCGAAAAACAATCGACGAGCGAATGTGAAACCCGGATAAATTCAATGGTGAACGGCCCAATCTCGACTATGTCGCGGGGTGCGACACGATGAATTAAGGTGTCGCCGAGGAGATCGTGTTCGTCGAGTTTGCTTTCGGCGAGACCCGCGGTGAAGTGGGAGCAGTAAACCGGGACGTTAAACCTCTTAAGGATAAAAGGCAGCGCACCTAAGTGATCTTCATGGCCGTGTGTGAGGACGATCGCTGTGATGTTCTCGCGGTACTCCTCGAGAAACTCAAAGTTGGGGATAGAGATATCGACGCCGTAAGCAGTCTCCTCAGGAAACCCCATGCCCGCGTCGAGAATGATCATCTCGTCGCCATAGCGCACTGACATGCAATTCATTCCAAACTCGCCGATACCGCCGAGCGGAATGATCTCGAGAACGTTACTCACTTTTGGTTTTTACTCTACTCTTCTGAAGGTTCGCGCGATGTGTGTCTCGAAAAAGGGGCTAATCGAGTCGAAGGAGTATAGCATATGGCCTACGAAGCTGACGGATAGTGGAGTTTGCGGCGGTAGTTCCCCTACTCTTGAGTTTAAAGTCGGGACCGTCGTTACCCCAAAACAGACGATCACGAAACAACACCAAGTTACACAAAACTCATTTTGTATTGCTTAGTGTGAATTCGTGCATCGTCTCCTTAGGCAGGTGAAACTGGACACTACTTCCTTCAGGTTGGGTTGTCCCTTTAGCAAAGTCGAGATCGTTTTCGCTATCGGTAGGGTGAGTAGGACCTCGCGTCGCTGCTTGACTAAAAACCCCACCTGTCTTATTGTCCTCGCGCTCAATAGCTTCCGCTGGCGCGTCGAACCTTGATGCGGATTGTTCCGACCCACCCAGCAACGAATCAGGCGGCTTGATTCGACTCGGCTCACAGTTCAATAAACTGCAAGTCTGACGGCATAAGCCTCTTCAACGTGTGGCTCCCCCCTACGAGAAGATCTTTCGTTAGTCTTGTCTGGCCACAACAGTGTTCTAGAGGAGATAAGAAATGAAGGATTCCCAAAGACCTCAATTCAGTAGACAAAAAACCAAACGACTTGTGCGCATCGCTGCGATTCTCGCCGCGATAATCGCCGTAGCAGGAATAACTACCGTAGTCCTCTCCCAGGACAAGGGCAGCGCCCGAAAGAAAACCCCACAGACGGCGCCCGCCACTGGAAAGCACTATGTCGCAACGAAAGAAATCATCTTTGATCAGGCCAGCAGTACGCTCAGGAAACCGACGACCGAAGAAACTGCAGAACTGGTCGCCCAGATCAGCTCACTTACCAATCGTTCAACCGACGGGCTGACTGCCAAAGAGTTACCCAACGGCACCAAGCAGATCAACCTTCAGGGACGCTTTGGGGGAGTCGTGCTGGGTCGCGCTCGAGCCGATGGCTCTACCGAGATCCGGTGCGTAACGAGCATGCAAGAGGCTGTCGATTTCCTCGGCCTCGAAGAGTCAACCTCACCGAATCAGTAAAGGAGAACCATCGATGAAACCACAAAGAGTTACAGCTTTTCTTTTCGCACTCGTCTTGGTTCTCGCATGTTCTACCAGCGCTTTTGCAGGAGCCACGATTATCGTCATCAACGCCGACGGCCCCAACGAAGGTTTTAACGATCCAACGCCCGTGGCCCCTGTGGGCGGCAACCCAATGACGACGCGAGGCGCACAACGGCTCTTCGCCTTCACGCACGCCGCCAACATCTGGGGCGCGACCCTCGACAGCCCGGAGCCCATTTTTGTCGTCGCGGCCTTTAACCCGCTTGCCCCGAACGTGTTGGGAAGTGCCGGCGCGTGGGACGTGTTCTCGGATTTTCCGGGCGTGGGACTGTTCCCAGGCGCTGAATTTCCGGAGACGTGGTATAGCTCGGCCCTGGCCGACAAGCGGGCCGGCGTCGATCAAGACAACACAGCACCTGACATCAGCGCACAGTTCAGCTCCAACTTTAATTTCTACCTCGGTGTGGACAACAACCACGGCGCGCAGAACGACCTCGTTGCCGTCCTCCTCCACGAGCTGGGCCACGGTCTCGGCTTCCAGAACTTCGTCAACGAATCGACCGGCGCCAACCTCGGCGGCTTCTTCGACGGCCCACGCTTCTACCCCGTGCAGACCGACATCTACTCGCGCTACACGCTCGACACGACGAACAATCTGCACTGGAACGACATGACTCAGGCCCAGCGCCAGGCCTCGGCCATCCGCTTCGGCCGCGTCGTCTGGGACGGCGCGACCGTCACGGCAGGAGTGCGTGACGTGCTAATTTTCGGCAGCCCTGAAGTGAGAGTCCTCACGCCAGCTTCCATTGCCGGAACTTACCAGTTCGGAACGGCGGCATTCGGCACACCCATCACGCTCCTCCCCGCCCCCGTCACGGGTGACGTCGTGGCGGCGGTTGACGTGGTAGAAACTGGCGGAACCTCGACAGACGGCTGCAGTCCCTTCACCAACGCTGCGGCTGTGTCTGGGAAGATAGCCTTAATCGAGCGGGGACTTTGCGGCTTCGTGGTGAAGGCGAAGAACGCGCAGGATGCCGGTGCCATCGGGGTGATCATCTATAACAACGCCGCCAACGCGGCGGCGGGCCCTCCGGGAATGGCTGGTGTGGATCCGACTGTCATTATTCCAAGTGTCAGTCTGTCACGCGCCAGTGGCGTCGCCATTGTGGCTGAACTGCCCAACGTCACCGCGTTCATAGGCAAGGACCCCAACATCCGCGCCGGCGCTGACGCCCTCGGCAGGGCGCGTCTGTTCATGCCCAACCCTGTGCAGAGCGGCTCGTCCGGCTCGCACTACGATTCAATTGCTTTCAAGAATCTGCTGATGGAGCCAGCTATCAACGGCGACCTGACGCACAATCTCACGGCTCCCGATGACCTGACGCTGGAACTGATGCGTGACATCGGCTGGTTCCCGGATGCCGACAACGACGGCTTGGCAACAGCCAGTGACTGTGACGACACGTCCGACTTCCGGGCCAACGTCTTCGTAGGCACTTGCGACACCGGCGTTCCGAACCTGTTCTTCACCAGCGGCTGTACAACCAACGA
Source organism: Pyrinomonadaceae bacterium (assembly GCA_051000815.1). Taxonomy (GTDB): domain Bacteria; phylum Acidobacteriota; class Blastocatellia; order Pyrinomonadales; family Pyrinomonadaceae; genus PSRF01. The sequence goes on along the minus strand of JBPCNX010000039.1, from coordinate 75,127 downwards.
CCTGATTCAGGCGATTGGCGCCAGTTCCAGCAATCACGGTGAGTACGTCTCCAGCATCGGGAAGTTGGCGAACCAACTCAAGAAGGCCGGACTCATCACACCCGCCCAGAAGGACGCGATCATGAGCTGCGCCGGCAGCTCTAAAATTCCTTAGTAGGCAGCTGCGGTTTTCACTTAAGCGGCGCAGGGCTTCGGTTCCTGCGCCCTTTTTTTGTTTGCCCTCCGATTGGCTTGCCACTCAACAGCAGAACCATTGGCGGTAGCGACTGTATTCAATAGATCGCAGCCAGTTCGGCGTAATCGATTGGGAAGGGTTGAATAACGCGCTTGTTGAGAGCAGTCCCAACTTCCGCTGAACGATTGCGCGGAAGAATGTGAGTCAAGTCCGCAAAGCGGACGACTGAAAAACCTTTTGACGAATCGTCATCCGTTGATTTCAGCCTTCCGTTTCACGGACTGGGTTCTGGTTCGCTCAATTGTTTCCCAGCAGTAAACTGCTAGGCTGTTGTCAGTCGTCCGCTACGCGGACTCATTCTGTTCCAATTTCTCCTGTTTGCGTACAATTGAACTATGACCAAGCACATCTTGCTCCTTCTCTGCCTGCTGGTTTCGGCAACCTCCGTCTTTGCAGCGCCGCGAACGATGCGGCTCGACTACTACCACACGGGAACCGCCACCGAAGAAGTGTTCAGTGTGGATCGGATTGTTCTCGAACCGCTCTCCTGGCCGGGCGATCCGGGTCGAACCAACGACGATACCAATCTCGGCAAGTACTTCTTTGAAGTCAGAGATCAGCAAACGAAGGCTGTGCTCTACTCACGCGGTTTTGCTTCAATTTATGGTGAGTGGGAAACAACTGATGAAGCGAAGTCTTTGCGCCGCACGTTCAGCGAGTCGCTCCGCTTTCCTGCCCCCGAGAAACCAGTTGAAATCGTTCTGAAAAAGCGCGACGCGCAAAATGCCTGGCGCGCCGTTTGGTCAACAAATATTGACCCGCAAAGTATCTTCATTGATCGCTCGAAGCCGCGGGCGCCGGCGCGAGTGATTCCAATTCAAAAGATGGGCGACCCGGCGACCAAAGTTGATTTTCTGATCCTGGGCGACGGATACACCGCTCGCGAAGCAAAAAAGTTTGAGGCTGATGCGCGCCGGCTTACCAGCGCACTCTTCGAAACCTCTCCTTTCAAAGAGCGACGCAAGGAGTTCAACGTGTGGGCCCTCTGTCCCCCGGCAGCGGAGTCGGGCATCTCACGTCCTTCGACCGGCATCTATCGCGACTCACCTCTGGGGGCGACATACGACGCGTTTGGTTCCGAACGTTATGTATTGACGTTTGACAATCATGCGTTGCGGGAGGCGGCTGCCTTTGCGCCTTATGAGTTCATCGAAGTGATCGCCAACAATCGCACCTACGGCGGTGGCGGAATTTTTAATCTCTACAGTACGGTTGCTGCCGACAACGCTTTCGCAAACTACGTTTTCATTCATGAGTTTGGTCATCACTTTGCCGGACTGGCCGACGAGTATTACACCTCATCGGTCGCTTATGCCCCGGCAACCGAACGCCTCGAGCCCTGGGAACCAAACGCGACGGCGCTGCTTGATCCGGCCACGTTGAAATGGCGCGATCTCGTCTCACCTGACACCCCGATTCCCACCCCGTGGAACAAGGAAGCATTCGAAGCCTACTCAAAATCCATTCAAGAGCGCCGGCGCCAATTGCGGAAGGACAAGCGTCCGGAAACTGAAATGGAGGCGCTCTTCCGCGAGGAACTGGCGCATGAGCAGGACATATTTGCCGCAGAGAAATATGCCGGGCGGGTGGGGGCGTTCGAAGGAGCTATTTATGAGGCGCGCGGTTATTTCCGACCGGAAGTAGATTGCATCATGTTCACTCGCACAAATCATTTTTGCGCCGTTTGCCGGCGCGCGATTGAACGGATTATTGATCTCTATTCGCATTGATCGCTTAAGAGTAAGGCGGCTTTGGAGTGCGGCAACTTGTTGCCGCTTTTGAAAGCTCTGACGGTCAGCGCACTTCATAAATCGCGACAACCACGGATCTGCTTTGGAGTGCGAATACTCTTGAGGCTAACTTGAGGAATTATGAGCCAGCATGATTCAGTCGCGACGTCCGATGTCGGCGCGGAACTGAGAGAGATTGAGAACCAACTCGCGGCAGCCTGGGTCGCCGGCGATCGCTCAGTCCATGAACGTGTGCTCTCCGAGGATTGGAGCGTGATAGACGCCCAGGGGCGCATTCGAACCAAAGCGGAGGTCCTGGAGGAAATGTTTCAACCCGGGGAACGTTCAATCACAGGACGGATAGACGAGGTGAAGGTGCGCCCCTATGGCGATTGGGCAGTCGTCACGGGCAAGACTCACGTAGCCGGTCGCTACGAAGGCGACGAGATTGACGTCACCCTGCGCTTCACGGACGTGTTCAGGCGCGCGCAAGGCAAGTGGCAAGTTGTCGCGTCTCAAGCCACGCTGCTGAATCAGTAAAGGCCATTGCCGATTGCCGATTGCAATCAGTCGACGAATGCGCCGAGGATCGCTGACTACCCGCTGAAATTCTGACTTCTGAACGCTGGTTACTGACCGCTGATTGCCGACAGCTAAGGGAACCATTGACGAAGCCAATGCCAGCCATCTTTTTTGGCCACGGCAATCCGCTGAATGCGCTGCTGGAATTGTTGTCTTTATTCTCGCTAGTGTTGCGTGGTTACTCTTGATTGCTCCGCTGCAATACTTTCTCTTCCTCGTGTGTGGAGCTCCTTCCAGGATTGCGCTGCGTTCTCGCTATCGCCTCCGGGCCGTGCTGGATGACGAGACTCTCCATTATCGCGGGTATACCGAGCAGGATCCCCCCGCGCCGGAACCCAAATTTGGGTGGGATGCGAGCATGCGTGACAAACCAGTCACCCTCGCCAACGCCTTCGGCGCCGCGGCGCTCTTTTTCGTTGGTTACTTCTTTTGAAATTCAGACCGAGGACTTGAATCCATCCTCATCCTTCATCCCGTATTCCTCCTATGCAATACTCTGCCCTACATGCCCGACCTGCTCGTAAACCTTCTGAAGTTTCCTCCGCTCGAACCTCCACTCCTTGAATTGGCCGCCGATGGAACTTTGATCCGGCGGGCTCAGCCGTTTGAACTTACCATGGTGCGGCGTTTTGTCGAACAAAACTTTTCCGTCGCCTGGACGGATGAAGTCTCGGTAGGCTTCTCTAATAAGCCGGTATCTGTTTACATCGCCACGCGCGACGGCACGATCGTTGGTTTCGCCGCGCATGAATGCACGCGCCGGGCGTTCTTCGGACCAACAGGGGTATTGCCTAAGTCGCAAGGTAGGGGTATCGGGAAGGCGTTACTCCTGGCGTCACTCTGGGGTTTGCGCGAGTTGGGATACGTTTACGGAGTAATTGGCGGCGCCGGACCCGTCGAGTTCTACCAGAAATCCGTCGGCGTCTTCATAATCCCTGAAAGCGATCCGGGTATTTATATCGATCTGCTGAAATAAATCAGAATGAACAACACACGCGAACTTCCCATCAGGTCGGCAAGCGCAAGTCGAGCGCCGCTTCCGCCCGGGCCAAAGGGTAATCCCATTCTCGGAGTCATGCCTGAGTTTAATCGCGACACGCTCGGCTTCATCGAGCGCTGCCGCAACTATGGCGACGTCGTGAGCATGCGGTTTCTCTATCTCACGGCTTACTTCCTTTACCATCCCGACGATATTGAATACGTCGTCTCGACGAACGCCAGGAATTTTATTAAGTCGCGCACTTTGCGCTCGCCATTCTTCCAACGACTTGTCGGTAACGGATTACTAACCAGCGAACATGAGGAATGGAAGCGGCAACGCCGCCTCGCACAGCCGGCGTTTCACCGGCAGCGGATTAACTCGTACGGGGAAGTGATGGTCGATTACACCGCGCGGACAATTGCAGGGTGGAAATCCGGGGAAGAGCGCGATATCCATCGCGACATGATGCGGCTCACTCTGGAGATCGTTGTCAAGACGCTTTTCAATGCCAATGTGTCTGCCGACGCCGACAAGGTTGGTAGAGTGCTCTCTCAGATTGTTAAGCCGTTTGCTTCACAGGCAACGCTCAAATGGATCATGGACAACCGGCTGCCGACGTCGGCCCACCGCAGATTTAATCGGGACGCGAATGAAATAGATCAGATCGTCTATCGAATCATTGCAGAGCGCCGCGCGAGTGGAGGTGACCAGGGAGATCTCCTCTCGATGCTGCTCCAGGCTCACGATGATGACGGCAGCCAGATGAACGACAAACAACTTCGCGACGAGGTGATGACGCTCTTCCTCGCCGGACACGAAACCACCGCGCTTACGCTTTCCTGGGCATGGTATCTCCTGGCTAAGAATCCCGACACCGAAAGAAAGTTTCACGCCGAATTAGACGAAGTGCTGGGCGGAAGATTGCCGACGATGGACGATTTGCCGCGATTAAGATACTGCGAAATGATCGCGAAGGAATCGATGCGGCTCTATCCCCCCGCCTATGGACTCGGCCGCGAAGCGACCGCGGAATGTGAGATTGGCGGTTTTCGTGTGCCGGCCAAAAGCCAGATATTCATGTTTCAGTGGGTAACTCAGCGTGATCCGCGCTTCTTCGCCGAGCCTGAAAGGTTTAATCCTGATAGGTGGACGGAGGAGTTCAGCAATAGCCTGCCGAAGTATGCGTACTTCCCCTTCGGCGGTGGACCAAGATTCTGTATTGGCAATTCGTTTGCGACGATGGAAATCATTCTGGTCCTTGCCACCATCGGGCAGCGCTTTCGCTTGATGCTTGCACCTAATCACTCAGTGTCGTTACTGCCGGCAATGTCATTGAGACCACGGGATGGCATCAGGATGAATGTGGCGCCACGGTAACACGGTACAGAACCCGGAGCGATATCGAGGGGATGCTGAAGGTAAGGTATGTGCGAAGCACATCGGAACTGTTTGAAGTGCCGACTAAATGTGAGCCAAAACAAAAAAGCGGTTAGTGCTATTTAGTGTTGATTCGTGGATCGCCTGAGTATGAAGAAAACAATAATCCACGAACCAGCACGAACCGACACGAAGAGGATCGCTTAGATTCCCTGGCCTCCTCGGAGTTTGAATATTGAGGCAAGATCGACTCTCTTTAGTCCATCGTTTCCGCCAGTCGCAGCCATTCCTCAAGCGTGAGTGTTTCAGCTCGCCGCTGCAGATCAACCTCAGCTCTACAGAGAACAATGCTGGTGCCGCCGTGCTTTTTGATTAACTCCTGAAGCCCCGGCGGCGCGTTACGCAGATTGTTAAGAATCGTTTTCCGCTTCTGCGCAAACCCCGCGCTGACTAACTGCCATAACAGCCCTTCATTCTTAAAGTTGATCCCGGGTTCCGGCCTGGGCGTCAATCTGATCACGCTGCTCCAAACTTTTGGGGCGGGACGAAACGAGCCGGGCGCGACGTCGAACAATTTTTCTATTTCACAGTAAGCTTCGACAAATACGGAAAGGTATCCGCGCACTTTTGAGCCTGGAACTGCGCTGATGCGATCGACCACTTCACGTTGCAGCATCAACACCATCTCGGTCAGACACCTGCGCTGAGCAATCAGTCGTTGCAGGATCGCGGTCGCGATGTTGTATGGAAGATTGGCAACTACGCGGGCTTGAGACGCGGGATGTATCTCGGCACAGAAATCGACGCTCAGCGCGTCGCTAACGACAAGCTTGAAGTTTTCTCTCGTCTTGAATTTTTCTGAAAGTAGCGGAATCAGATTGCGATCAAACTCAACCGCGATGAGGCGCCCGGCCTTTTCGATGAGCTGGGCGCTGAGGGCTCCGCGACCGGGACCAATCTCCACAATGGTCTCGTCGGCAGCCGGGGCAACGGCTTCGATGATCCGATTGACAACTCCTTCGTTGACAAGAAAATTCTGGCCGAGGGCTTTGGAGGGATGAGTAAGACCCTTGTCCAATGTCCAAGGTCCAAGGTCCAACGTCCCCTTCGCTACAGAGGCTTTGGACCTTGGACGTGGGACTCTGGACTTTGGGCCTGGGACTTTGGGCTTTGATCGGTCTTCATCCCTCATCCTTCATCCTTTCCTGGTCGGGTACCCTGTGATCTCGTAATCGGCGCCGCGTTGAATAACCTCAACTCGCTCCAGATCGACTGCGTCGGCCAAACGCTCGGCGCCGGTCCCGCCGATTGCATTGGGCGCTGCGCTGCCCCCGATGATGCGTGGGGCGATGAAGAACGTCACTTTGTCTACGAGTCCGACTTCCAGGAAGGCGCTCGCAACACTGCCACCACCTTCAACAAGAACACTCTGGATAGCGCGCCCGCCTAATTCGGTTAACACAGACTTCAGGTCGCGACTATTAGACGACTCGCGAACAATCTCCACGCCCTTCGCCTGGAACTCCGCCTCCTTCTTTGAATCTGATTTCGATCCCGTGAAAACCAGCACCGGGGCCTCCGACGCAGTTAGCGCGAGTTGTGATTCCGCGGAAGTTTGCAGTCCTTCATCAAGCACTACACGAACGAGCGGTCTTCTTCGGGGAAGGCCGGACCGGTCTGTTAATAGCGGGTCATCCGAGATTGCCGTGCCCGCGCCCACGAGAATCGCGTCGTATTCATGACGCAACTCCTGCACACGTGAGCGCGACGCTGAGCCTGTAATCCAACGCGAATCGCCTGTGCGAGTCGCAATCTTGCCGTCGAGCGAAGTAGCAAGTTTCAAGTGAACGAACGGCCGGCCAGTCTCCATGAAATGAAAATACTTCTCATTGAGTTGCCGGGCTTCGCGTGACATCGGTCCTTCAGTAACTTCCAGTCCGGCCGACCGCAGGTGCGCAAAACCGCTTCCGGAAACCTTGGGATTGGGATCTTGGTTAGGGGCGACTACACGCCGGATCCCGGCGGCAATCAACGCGTCCGTGCAGGGCGGCGTTCGACCGTGATGGGCGTGAGGCTCGAGGGAGACATAGGCCGTGCCACCGGCAGCTTTTATTCCCGCCTGCTCGAGGGCGTAAGTCTCGGCATGCTTCAGTTTCTCGTAAACATAAAAGCCTTCGCCGGCAACACTGCCATCCGCAGCTACTATCACGCAGCCTACGACTGGGCCCGGACTCACAAGGCCAACACCCCTGGCCGCCAGCTCCAGCGTCCGCGAGATCATCTGGCGATCGAAGGTGGTAGTGTCGCCGGCAAGCTGGGGAGATTTAACAGATGTGGGCATGGGGCTGATCAATCACTCGAACAATCCGTTAACGTACAACTCCGGATCGAAGACCACCAGGTCGTCGACTTTTTCACCAATGCCGGCGTAACGAATCGGTAGGTTAAGCTCGCTCGCAATCGCTACGGCAATTCCACCTTTGGCTGTGCCGTCCAGCTTAGTTAGAACAATGCCGGTCACTCCGGCCACCTTCAAAAACTGTCGCGCCTGTTCGAGACCGTTCTGTCCAGTGACTGCATCAACCACTAGAAGCGTCTCATGCGGCGCGCCCGGAACTTCTCGTCCGGCAACTCGTTTCATCTTCTCCAGCTCGGCCATCAGGTTCGCTTTGTTGTGCAGCCGGCCTGCCGTGTCGACAATAAGAACGTCTGAAGCGCGAGCCTTTGCCGCTTTCAACGAATCGAAGAGCACTGCCGCTGGATCGGTTCCCTGCTTCTGTTGGATGAGAGGCACGCCCGTTCGTTCAGCCCAAATCGCCAACTGATCCGAAGCCGCGGCGCGGAAGGTATCAGCCGCACAGATTAAGACATCATTTCCTTCTGCCTTGATTCGTTGCGCCAGCTTGCCGATAGTCGTTGTCTTACCCACGCCGTTAACGCCAACTATCATCATTACGTAAGGCAGGACATTCTCCGGCGCGTTTGTTTCCGAAGCGACTCCCTGATTCTCTGAGGCACGCAATATTCTCAACAGCTCATTCTTTATTGCCTGCTTCAAAGCCTCAAGATCATTAATCTGCTTGCGTGCAATCCCTCGTCTTACAGTTTCCAGAATCTGTTGTGTGGTCACGACGCCGATGTCGGCGGCAATCAGGGCTTCCTCGAGTTCGTCAAGCAGGTTCTCATCGATTTGCTTCAGACCCTGAAAGACGGTATCGAGCCGTTCTGAGAGATTGTCTCGTGTGGCAGAGACGGCGCGGCGGAAGCGTGCTGAAAACTCCTGCTCCAACGCAGCCTCCTGCGCCTGGAGTTCCTCCATCGAAAGATTGAGTCCCAGGACGGAAGTCGCGAACGGCGACCGCGTCGGGACCGGCCTGGGCTGCAACGACCGCGTCTCTGGAGCCGACGGGGGCGGCGATTTCAGTGGGGCTGCTGATCCCTTACCTGCCTGCGACTCGGAGGCGAGCGGTGTGGGAGATGCTCCGGTTACAACCGGTTCAAGAATGGGAATGTCGGCGGCTGATGGCGCCGTAGCCTTCGTCTGAGGTTCCGGTTGCCGTTCTGCAGCTGATGTATCTTTGGTCGCTGGTTCTTTGGCGGCGTCTTCCCGCGGTTCATTCAACCCCAGCGTTACAAACTGGTCTTTGGCCTTACGTCTCCAAAACGCCATAAAGTTATTCCCACTGCCGCAGTCGCAAATTTCCACCTAAATGAAGTCGTTGATTATAAGCGCAACAGCCACGCCCATCAAAAAGGACGCGGCTGTTTGGTAGTGTCCTACCCGGCTGACACTAATCGTCAATCGGCAATCAGTCTAAACCGGCATTAGCTCGGCGTCGGTGGCGGCGTTAGGCGGCGCTTGCACAGGCGGCGCCACGGGCACACGTTTCTTCAGACGAACTGAGCCCGGACGGATCTGTCCCTCCTCGCAGGCCTTCGCGAACGCAGCCACAACACGCTCATCGTAACGGGTTCCGACAAAGCTCTGAATTCGCGCAACCGCATCCTCAAATTTCATTGCTCGCTGGTAAGGACGATCGGTTGTCATGGCGTCAAAGGTGTCGGCCACGGAAACAATTAAAGCCATTAAGGGTATCTCTTCGCCCTTCAATCCCTGCGGATAACCCTCGCCATTTATCATTTCATGGTGCATATACATCCCCGGCAGGAATTCTTTGATAGCGGGTATCTGCGAAAGGATCTTGTAGCCCTTTTGGGGATGCTGTTTCATGATCTCGTACTCTTCGTCAGTCAGAGCGGCAGGCTTCTTGAGAATCTTATCGTCGATTCCGATCTTGCCCACATCGTGGAGCAGGGCGCTCACCCGAATCTTTTCGCACTCTTCATCCGATAGATCCAGGCGCTGCGCAATGGCCATCGAGACTCTCGAAACGCGTTCCGAGTGTCCTCGGGTGTAGGGATCTTTACCGTCGATTGCCGCCGCCAGAGCTTTTACCGTTCCCAGAAAGAGTTCGCGATTCTCATTCGCTGATCGCTGCAAGTCCTGAATGAAGTGCTCGAGCTGATCAGTCATGAGATTGAAAGAGTTACCCAGATCGCCAAGCTCTGTTCTGCTTCGAATATGGATTCGCTGCGAAAAATCCCCTGAAGCGATGCGATGTGCACCTGCCGCCAGCTCCTGTACGGGCTGACTCAACTTCTTCGCAAAGAAGAACCCGATCAATAACGTAAGCAGCGCCGCCACCAGACTGATCCAGACCGTTTGATAGTGCATATCGCTTACCGAGGCGAGCGCTGCGGTTTCGTCCTGGATAGCGATCACGCCCAGCCGGGAGGTCTTGTCGAGTTCGGCCGTTGCGTAAGAGCCAAGCATTTCCACTTTGCGCTCATCACGGATAACACTAAACGGCGCAAGGGCCGACTGGACCTGCGCCCCCGACTCCATCCAATCCTGGACGACTTTCAGATCCGTCATCGGTTTTGCGGCAAAAGCGACACTGGCGTCCGGGTGGGCCACTGCACGGCCGTTCTGATCAACGACGAAAACAACTGGCAGCCCCGCATCAAGTAGCTCACGCTCACTCTTCGAAGTTGGCTGCTGCACTGCTTTGAAGACGTCCTGGAAAGAAACGATCGCCACTACCGCCGCGACAACATCACTACTATTTTCACCACCCATAACCGGCGCGGCCACCGTCAGCGCCATTTCCTGTCCCGAGCGGATGATCTGCGGTCGGCTAACGACCAGACCCCTGCCACTCATCCGGGCCAGAACTTCACTGACCCGCTGGTCTACTTCCTCGCGCTTAATGACATCCGACTGAAACGCGCGATGCAATTCTCCGTCTACAGGCCAGATCGCAAGGCCGATGAGATTCGGATCTTCCTGTAATGTCTTCTGAAGTCGCGCGTCGTAACCGCTGTCATTGAATGAGCTGATTCCTCCGGCTATCTCAAACGCTCGCGCCAGCCCGGCAACCACGTCACGATACCTTTGGCTGTACAGCTCTATTTGCCTGGCCTTGTCTTGCACCAACTGAGCTTGATAACGTCCCTCGACCGACCGAAGCTCCTGCGCGGTGCGGCTGGACAGCATGCTCCCGGCAAAGGCGAGCGGGAGCAGGCCAACCAGTAACAAGACACCCAGAACTATGTATAGCAGGCGAATACGCCCAAGGTTCTCAAGCATTAGCGGTTTTCAGGCTGATCAGTTCGAGATTCAGGTAGTTTTTTGGAGGATCTTACAATGAGCCGGCGATTGGGTTCCGGCGGCGACCTCATTATCGTTGAGGCCACGCTGTCATGTCAACGGGTTTTGCGGGCTTTAACTGCTTGTGCCATGGTATTTTAACTCGACCCAGGTCGGGAAATCATGTAATGCCAGAGGGCTGTAGCTTAGTTTGGATTGTTACATGATGTGATATTTCGGCCTGGCTGCCTCTGATCGCGTCTAAACAAACGGGCGCAAAGCCTTGTCAGCGCTCGAACTTGGAATTCCGGACACTGAGCTGGCCACCAGACAACAGAGAATGGAGATCGTTACGAGCGACGAGCAGATCGTAAAGCGCGCTCTGACAGGGGATGCTGATGCTTTCGGCGAGATTGTGCGTCGTTGGGAGCGCAGAATCTTCGCGCTCGCATTTGGCATGCTCGGCCGCGAAGAAGATGCCCGTGATGCGACGCAAGAAACGTTTCTTTCCGCCTTCCGAAATCTGCGAGGCTTTCGCGGTGAGGCCAAAGTTTCTTCCTGGCTGCATCGTATCGCTGTCAACCAATGCATCACGCGTCAGCGCCGCTCCAGGGTCAGGAAAGAAGGCGCGTTGGAAGATGAAGAGCAGCGTCACTCCGCAAATTTTGCTACACCGCACGAACTGTCGCCCGCGCGCGTGGCCGAGGGTCGAGAAAGCTGCGCGGCTGTCAGAAAGGCCGTGAAAAGTTTGCCGCTTGAGTTGCGACAAGTTGTCGTTATGAAGGAATTTGAGGAGCTGACATTTCAAGAGATCTCCGATGCTCTCGACTTGCCACTCAGCACAGTCAAGAGCCGTCTTTATACTGCCATGCGACAGTTGCAGATGAGGCTCCAGAGATTTGGCGACAAACCGGAGTAGAAAACGGGAGAGGAAAGATGAAAGAGCGAAGAGATGCTCCAATTTGTGAACGAGGAAATGACCTGATTGCGTTCCTCTATCACGAAGTTAACCAGGGCGAAGCTCATGACTTTGAACGGCACCTGGCACAGTGTGTCGAGTGTAAACGCGAGCTGGTGGCGTTTCGGGAAATTAGAGCTGGCGTGATCGACTGGCGTAAGGAATCGTTAGGCATTAACGGGGGGCGAGCTAACGAGCGTGCTGGTCTGGTGTTCAATCATTCCGCAAGCCCGTCTGCACTGATTGCCATTCGACAGTTTTTTGCCATCTCGCCGCTGTGGTTGAAAGGCGCGGTAACGTTCGCGTCAATTCTGTTCTGCGTGGCGGCGGTGTGGATAGTTTTGCACCTGCGGGAGAAACCAAAGGTAACGTTGGTTCGCGACGAAAAGGTTTACTCCGAGCAGGAACTGAAAGCTAAGGTTGAACAGGAGCTTCAAGGCCGGCTGCGTGAATTGAACGTGCAACATACCGGCAGTTCTAAGGAAGAAACGCAGCCGCCGCCGGTTAAGCTTCCCAATCTGCCGCGGTTTAAAGAACCGACTCGAAACATTGCCACGACACCCCGGGCGCCGTTGACACCCGGCGAACGTGCACAATTGGCAGCAGACCTGAGATTGATTTCACTGGGAGAGGATTCAGACCTGGATCTCCTCGGTGAACAAATCAATAAGGAATGATTAGAGCGGGTGAGGTTAGAGGTGATTATGAGAAGCAAAGAACGAATGGTCTTAATGCTGCTGTTGGCGACAATCTTCATTGTCGCCGCCGCGTCATATTCAATCGGGCAACAGCTGCCGAGCGAGGGACAACAGGGTGCGCTCAGCGCCGACCCGATTCGCGATCTGAAGTTGAGTCCGGAACAACGTGAACGCATCCGAGCGATCCGGGAAGACATGAGGGGCGAAAGAGCCGCTATCAACCAGAGACTTCGGGAAACTAATCAAGCGCTTGAGGAAGTGCTTGATTCTGACAACCCTGACGATCGTGTAGTCGAGCAGCGTTTGCGAGATGTCGCGGAGGCCCAGGCCGCATCGATGCGGATGCGCGTAATGACTGAAATGAAAGTCAGACGGGTATTGACTCCGGAGCAAGTTGCCACGCTCCGAACCTTGCGTCAGAACGTGAGAGATTATCGCCGGGACCGTCAGGAAAATAACGAACTGCGGCGCCGGGAAAGAGTCAACCGTCGAGGTTTGCCTGAGCGCAACACGATCGCCCCGATCTTGCCGCGTCTGGATTCTAATCGCCGGCCGCGTCCCTAGATACCGAACCGGTTAACCTCTCTCGTTTGCCTGCCCTCCACGTTCTGAGTACTCCTTAGACTCGCCTCCGAATATAGGCAGTCCCCGCCTCGTTTTCTGGTATTCCCCTTGACGCATCGCTAACAATTTGAGCATCATAAGCCGCCCTTGAAAACGGTAGGTGTGAGCTGGGCCACTTATCAACCCTGCTCAGCGACGCTGCCGTGCACCGCTTGCTCTAGCTAACAAGAAGATCTACGCGTCAATCAAGGCACACTCGCTTCGCATCTTCGAATGAACTTCGCCACACGCGCTCTGCTTGAATTGCAGGAGACGACGTTGCTGGCGGCTCGCGCCGCTCGCGGCATTTTTAAACGTCCGCGATACATTCCGGAAATTATTCAGCAAATGGACGGGATCGGCGTCGGCTCGCTGACCATCGTCCTCCTCACCGGCTTCTTCACCGGCGGCGTGCTCACCCTGCAAACTTTTCCCACCCTGGCATTTTATGGAGCGCAGTCTCAGACGGGCAGACTAGTTGCCATCTCACTTGTTAGGGAACTGGGGCCGGTGCTGACCGCGCTCATGGTGACAGGGCGTGTCGGGTCTGCCATCGCGGCGGAACTCGGTTCGATGACTGTCTCGCAGCAAATCGACGCCATGCGGGCGCTGGGGACAGACCCCATCCGCAAGTTGGTCGGACCTCGGCTGATAGCCCTGCTGGTCAGCCTGCCATTGCTTACCGTGATCGCTGACGTTGTCGGAATCATTGGCGGCGGTGTTGTCGCCACAGGTCTTTACGGCTTGTCGATGGATCAATTTTTGACATCTGTTCGCGAGGGAATTACAACCGATGATATTATTGGCGGCGTAATCAAGCCGATATTTTTTGCGCTCATCATTGCGTCCATTTCCTGTTACAAAGGCTTGAGCACCGACGGCGGTACCGTGGGAGTGGGTCGTGCAACCACAAAGTCAGTAGTAACGGCGTCGATCGTGGTAATCATCGCCGACTTCTTCCTCTCTCGCGGCTTGCAATACCTTCTCGGGATGCAGACTGTTTAGGACTTCCTGAAAGTTTATGTCGGAATTACAAACACACCTTCCGCCGGCTCACGCACCCATGGGCGACATGAGCGACGAAGCGGCTGGGTCGACTTTTGCTGAAGTGGACGATCACAACCGGATCACCCCGGCAATTGAATTTCAAAACGTTGACCTTTCGTTCGACGATCGCCCCGTCCTGAACAATCTCAGCTTCAAGGTCATGCGAGGTGAAACCAAGATCATTCTTGGCGGTTCCGGCGGCGGCAAATCCACTATCATCAAGCTGGTTTTAGGGTTGCTCAAACCAGACGCGGGACGCGTGCTTGTCGATGGCGAAGACATCACTAATCACAACGAAGCGCAGATGATGGAAGTGCGCAAAAACATCGGCATGGTGTTTCAGGAAGGCGCACTCTTCGATTCGCTTTCTGTTTATGACAACGTCGCCTATCGCCTCCACGAACAAGGTGTGCCTGAGGACCAGGTTGAACCTGAAGTCCGGCGCATGCTGCGGTTCGTCAATCTCGAAGACGCAATCGACAAAATGCCGGCTGAATTATCGGGCGGCATGCGGCGGCGCGTGGGCATCGCCCGGGCGCTCATAGGGGATCCCAAGATTGTTTTGTTTGACGAGCCAACCGCTGGCCTCGATCCTCCCACCGCTCGCACGATCTGCGAACTGGCGATGAAGCTGCGCGATCTTGAAGACGTCTCATCGATTTTTGTAACTCATGAAATGAACAATCTCACTTATCTCTGTTCCGAATACGCCGTGGTTAACGAAGCAGGCGAAGTGGTTTTTGAAGAAGAAGGCAAACGACTCTGCCTGGTTAACAGCAAGGTTATGATGATGCGAGAGGGAAAGATCATATTCAGTGGCACGGATGAGAGTTTACGTAATTGTGACGATGCCTATATTAAGAAGTTTCTACGAGGTCGCTAGGAGATAGTCATGCCGCCATCAAAGAAAACGGTTTCGTTCAGGGAGCTTCGCGTCGGCCTGCTCGTTCTGGGTTCGATCGCGGTTCTAATATTTCTGATTCTTAACGCCTCAGGGGATATCAATCCTTTTAGCAAGAAATTACATCTGAAGGCGCAGTTTGGTGACGCCAACGGGCTTCGTGACGGTTCCGAGGTCAGACTTGCCGGTGTCCGCGTAGGAAAGATCGACAAGATCACCCTTTTAGCGCCTTCGGGTGTGCCCAATGCGCCTAAGGTCGAGGCGTTGATGATAATTGATTCCACCATTGATGGCCGTCCGGCGAATGAACGAATCCGGACTGACTCAACCGCTCAGCAAGGCTCACCCAGCCTGCTCGGCAATGAGATGCTGATCAACATCACTCCGGGAAGCGCTCTTGGTCAACCGGTTCAGGATTACGCAATACTGCCTTCTTCATCGTCCAACACCGTGAACGACTTTGCCACTTCAGGAACAGATCTGGCTCAGCGCCTTAGTAAGTTGTCAGACGAGATTAACGGAATGGTCCGCGATGTGAAGGATGGGAAAGGAACTGTTGGACGTCTCTTTTCGGACGAAGCCCTTTACAACAATCTCAACGCCACCATTCGTGAGACTGAAGATATGCTGCGTCAGATTAGATCGGGCCAAGGATCCGCAGGCAGATTCATTAATGACCCTGAGCTTTACAACAATGCTAATACCATTGCCGGTCAGCTGCGGCTAATCGCGGAGGATTTGCGTGCCGGACGTGGCACGGCGGGTAAACTGCTGACGGACGATCAACTCTATAACCGCATCAACCGCACGGCAGATCGGCTCGATCGTTCGGTGGATCAGATCAACCTGATGATCACCGACATTAATGCCGGCCGCGGCACGCTGGGTAAGTTGATTAAAGATGAGCAAATGTATAACGACGCCCGCTCCGCCATCGCTCGTTTTAACACCACCGCTGAGCGAATCGACACCATGGTCTCAGCAGCCCAGCGCGGCGAGGGCACTGTGGGAAAACTTCTCACCGACGAAGCGCTTTACTCCAACGTCAATCAACTTTCGTCTGAAGGTGTGAAGCTGATCTACGACTTCCGCCAAAACCCTAAAAAATATCTGACCATCAAGTTCGAGCTGTTCTAACCTTTAGAATGGATTCTCGTCCGCCGACGGACCGTAAATGGACGGGACCGGAATATCGTTGAGCCTCAGATAAACCCCGAGCTGGGCGCGATGGTGAATGTTGTGATTCAACACGAAGCCTCGCAGCACGGCAACCTTCGGTAAAGTCATCAGTGTGGTGCCGGCGCGCTGCAAGGCCCACATCTTGAACAAATCTTCATCACTGGCTCCCGCTATTGCCGCCCTCGCTTTCGCCACGTTGCTATCAAAAACTTCGAGCAGTTCAGCGGACGATGTAACCGGGGTCGCCTGGGGAAGCGGTACACCGCCTGGCGCCAGGTCCAACGAGTCCTCATCGATGGTGTAGTTGGTCCAGCTGGGAAGATTGCTCAAATGTGTGGCGAGCCCGCCCATCGTCATCGACTTCGCGTGCGGCGTCCAGTCCAATTTGTCAGTGGGAACACGTTCGAGCGTTTTGCGCGTGTTCGCCATTTCGAGATCAAACTCCGGCAATAATGCATCACTCAAGGGCATGGGGTGTCTCCTCTCAAACTAAATGGAAAAAGGGATTCGGCTGAAGAGGATAGTAAAAGCCAATCGCTGTGTCCAACGCAGAAGAGACTGCTTAGGTCTGAGCCACTTCAATGAACCTGCGACAGAGGTGAAAGCATAGAGCCTGGGGCGTGAGCCTCAGGTCGCCGAGCGTTAAATGATTTAAGAGCCCGCGAAGCGGCGCGACAGAATAGCTTTTGCTAACGCGCTATCGCCAGCCCGCCTGGTAGTGCTCCGTTAGTGTGTTGCTATTCTAATGCCGCCGGTGATATAAAGCGGGCGGCTTCTTACCTTACCCCCCAAGAAAGTATTATGCACGTTTCAGACCGGATTCTAAGCTGGATTCCAATTGAAGAACTGCGAATCTTAGTCAGGTACCTCATTGCGGATGCCGCAGCCTTAACTATCTTCAAATTCCTAATCCTTTACGCTGGTTTCCTTTTCCCAGAGCAACATGGCATCATCATAAATATCGAATTGAATGGTTTGTTTTTGCTTATTGCCGCAGCATTATTTTTGATGATTGTCAAAATAGTACAAATCGGCGTGAAAGGAATCTGGTATGGAAAAGTCGGCATCATTTGGGCGTGACCTAATTAAACTGTTCTTGCAGTTTATGGGAATTGCCCTCTGCTCAATTCCAACAACGCTAATTTACTTTCTTGTGCTAGACATCGGAACTAATAGCCTTTTAGCCAGAGTGGTTTCGCTAAGTCTGGGTGGCGGTCTTGCTTACCTTGTATGGCGCTTTCTTGACAAGCGAATACGCTTTGCGGTCAAGCAAACCATGTCTATTCCGAATAGTGTAGAAGTCTGTAGGACGAACTTTGTTCATACTGATAGCTTCCGTCTTGTGGGCATCGCGGCCACGTTTGCGGCATTTGTTTTGTCAGGCACTCAACCTGTTATGACATTGGAGTTTTCTAGATTGTCTCAACGTGTGGGGACAACGAGTAGAATCGTTATCCCAGGGGATAACTGATGCCCATTCCAAGCGTTGGCTATGCTTTTATTTGTGAGGGTATTCGCCGAGAAATCAACAACAAATTAAACGTTCTTGGCTTCTTTGGCGTGCTGCCGGATGTCAACGTCGCAGTGGGTGAGTTAGGTAAGAATGTAGTTCTGATGTTTGTGGTCGGACTGCGAGGCCCTAGCGATGAGGTAACGATGAAGGCCGAGGTAGTTAATCCTGATGGGACACCCTTAATATCCAGCGACGAAATAGCTTTTCCTGGGATTACGGGAACCGATGGCGGGGTAGCGGGCTTTGCCTTTGCACCAATCATTTTTAGTCACGTAGGCCTACACTACTTGCGGGTTTTCATTAACGGCAAACAAGCTTACAAGGAGCCCTTTCTAGTCAGGGTAGGTGTCATTCCCAACCCTTAACGACTTTAAGCTAACAGTTCTCGCAGGCTCCATACATGCTTGGTGATTCCTGACTCCATTGCGGGAGTGCAACGAATCGAAGAATGAATCCGACAAAAGTTATAGAACGCGAAATACAGGCTCATCATAGCGTGCAGGTTTTCCCACTTCTTACTAAAAGCGTTTGTTAGACGGGTAAGTCTCCGCACACTTGTACGGATGCTGAGATTGCTTCTCTCAACTATTGACGTACATATTCTGCTAGGGTCAGGGTTGCCGATTAAAGGCTTCGTAACTGTGTCTACCACCTCAGGTGGCGAATACTTCTGCTCCCCTTCGTGATCGTTCTTTCCGTAGACTTTGATTAACTGAGCATAGTCAACGCGAGTGCCCAGCGAATAGGAAACGGCATCAGGATCGGTAGCAAGGCCATCGGTCGTTAATTGAAACCGTCCACTCGTAGCGTGGCTTAGCTTTTCAGTGAAAGCCTCTGTGTTGGTGGTGTCGCGGATACCTAAGTGCCAAGCTAGGATTAACTTTGTGTTGCGCTCAATTCCAACAAACGTGAAAGCATCGCCGACCATCGGATCGATAACTTCCTTGTGAAGCTTGGTGATTTTCCTCATTGTCACAAACGCCCGCCCTTCAAGTTTGGCAGAGCGAACCAAATCAGAGGGCCACCAGAATAGCAACACACTAACGGAGCACTACCGCCCGCCTGGTGTGATTGCGTTGTTTACTTTAAACGACAAGCCGGACCAACCGTACCTCTGTTTGCCATACACTTTGTGAGCATCGCCGCAGCACTACCCCTGCTTCCGTTGCACAAGCACCTGGAAACTTGCGGCCATACCGTCCGGCAGGATCATCTCTCGGGCGCTGGTGCGCAGACGGATTTTCTCTCCTTCATCTTTGCATTCACCCACTCTCAGTTCCAGCTCATCAAGCAGTCCTTCGTTCATAAGAAAGCGATCCTGTCTCTCAAACTCGATCGTCTGCAGTTCCAGCGCTTCACCAGACTGCCTTACCTGCGACCAATTAACGGAACTCGTAATGTCCTGCTCGCCCGAGTTCCCAAGAAGGTCCGCAGAGAATCTATGCTGGTGGAAACTTCGCAGGGTCCCTTCAGGACGTGCGGCAGCGGAGTAGAGTTCGTGAGCTTCTGCTCCGTAGTCGACGGTTATCAGATAGCCTCGCTCCAGTTTTTCACTAGCACTCCTGACCCAGTCATCGATTTCCAGGTTCACTTCCGCGATTTGGCCTTCAGCCAACTCCACTCCGATCGCATCGAAATACTTCTTCAGTCGCTCCTTTGAGGGATCAAATAACTTCCATCCGAACGTCCCCGCGTCGGACGCAGCAACGAAGAACTCGCGCAGTACTCCCTGTTCCATCGTCACACGATGAACCGGAAAAGCGTCCAGCAATTCGTTGGAAAAGATTACTCCCGCCGCCAGACCTTCCAGTGTCTCAAGCTTCGCGAATTGCACTTGAGAACCAAAACGCGCGAGCCGGCCACGAGCGAGCTCGCGGGAGTCCGGGCCAAGTTCATCGATAACGTATCTGGTTGCCGCAAAAACTTCGGGCGATCGCAGCCGAAGCGTGTCCAGCGCCACCTCGGCAAATTCACCTGAGCCGGCACCAACTTCAATCAACGCCCATTGAGGAGGTGAACCGAGTTCGACGTAAAGTTTAGCGAAGTAGCGGGCGAACGTTGCGGCGAAAAGGAGGCTGCGTTCCGGGCTGGTGCGGTAGTCGCCTCCCCTGCCCCAACGGCTTCGCTGCCGGCAGTAATAACCCTGCTCATGGTCGTAGAGCGCCGCAGCCATCCAGTCGTGAAAAGAGAGTGGCCCTTCGCGTTGAATGCGCTCGCGCAGGCGTTCGGCTAGAGACAACATCGACGCTACCGTCTGGCCGGATCGTCCTTGTCCAACAGACGTGTGGTGTTTTCCGTGATGCTTGGCGGCTGTAGAATTTCAGCGGTGTTGGGTCGCGATCTCCAGCTGGTTGGCTGCGGAGCAGGAACCGGTGGAAGTGCAGCTGCCCGCGGGTTTGATTGAAACTGCGTCGGAGGCGGAGCGTATGTCTGCATCATCGGACGATACTGGGGTGCTCCCTCTTCAAAAAGCCCAGCGTACAAAATGCGCACCAGCCCGCCCACAAAGAAGAAGATCGCGGCCATTGGAGTTAGGATGTCGAAAAGGTTGCCGGCATTAAAGCTATTCAGGACTCCCAAAAGCGGAACAAGAATCACGCCCAGCAGCAACAACATCGCTCCCTGCTTTACCCCTTTGCGGCGGGGTGATGGTTCTGTGCTTCCCCGATGCTGCTGAACCGGAGGAAGCATTCCACCGGTGTTGAGGATCTGCACCACGGCCTCAAGCGGAAAGCCACAACGCGAACAGAATCTCAGGTTGTCTGAAAGCTGCTGCTGGCCACATTGAGGACAATACATTCTGCGATCTCCTGCTTCGTGCAAGTTGTCAGACGACGGGCGAGTTCACTCTCACCAGCAGCGTTAGTATGACAGCGGCGCGTGCCTGATAGCCACCCGCTCTCAGCAGGGTGTCCAAAAGTAAACTAACGAGTGGCTGAGCGTCGCCGGCAGGGGTCGCGATCAACTTCTCCAGGTCGCGATCGTTGAGAAACCTGGCGAATGCATTTCTTCGGGTCTGCTCAACCTCATCCAAATATTCATATACGCGAGCGGGCGTTGAAAGTGTTTCCGGCAGGGTCCACTCGAAAGGGTCGTCCCAAAGGTTTGCCGTGAGGCCACCGCAGGTCTGTTCCACAACTCCGGCGCCGCGTAAAACCAGTTCACCGACCGAAGGAGAGGTCAGGACTGTTTTATCCGGCGCGTGGTAGAAGATTTCGAACGGAGTGGTATTGACCAGGGACCGTGCGCGGAGATCAAGCCCCACGAACTCTTGCTCGAAACTGGTTACTATCGTCCGCACGGGCACGGTCGATAGGGTTTGCGTCGGTGCAGGGTGGAAGTTCCTCATTGGGGAAAGTCTTACGGCAGTGAGCTGGAAAGCGCTGACAAGTCAGCGCACTCCAAGTGCAATTGAGCTGGCCTGCAAAGCTGCGCGGCCCAAGTCACTATCTGTTCTTAACTCGCCGATCTGTTTCTTGCAGGACGGTGCCGAAGCTTCTGCCGCCAAAACTAAAGCCCGTGTAGACCTTACCCTTGGCTCCAACTCGTGAACCGCGCGAGGGCACGCCACGAGTCGTTACTACCCACAATCTGCCGGTGCCATCGTCGATCTCGTAGGCGCCGTTACCCAGCACACCGTAACTGTCGGTAACCGTGCCCACGATTCCGACTTCCTTATTCCGGTAACGGCCCGGATCGGCATTGATTCTGGAAATTGTTTCCTGGTTCGGGCAGGCAGTAAGGAGGAGTGCCCCGATTAAGATTAGAGAACCAAAGCCCGCTCTTTTTGCTAAATGCATACGCGTCTCCTTTATAAACGAGATTCCTTCGAGGGAGAGCGCCGCATTCGGACCACTATGCTCGAGAAGAAGCGGCGTTACAGAGATGCACAACTCGCGAAAACCGTTTTCCGCGAGTTGTGCTGAACCACACTAGTTAAACCAGCCAATCGGTTTACCGGAAAGGTCGACCCAAACGCTCTTGGTGTTTGTATACAAGTCGAGAGCATGCTTGCCCATTTCCCTGCCGTAGCCCGACTGTTTGTAACCGCCAAAGGGTGAAGCGGCATTGAACATGTTGAAGGTATTGATCCAGATCACACCGGCCCGAATTTCTTTCGCGAAGCGATGAGCACGTGTGATATCGCGCGTCCAGAGTCCGGCTGAGAGACCGTAGATAGTGTCGTTGGCTTGTTTGATCAAGTCGTCCTCATCACTGAAAGCAATCACGGATACCACTGGCCCAAAAATCTCCTCCTGGGCCACGCGCATCTTGTTGTTAACGTCCGAGAAGATCGTGGGCTGGAAGAAGTAACCTTTCTGGAACGCGCCTTCGAGCTGGGGGCATTCGCCACCGGCTAAGACGGTGGCGCCTTCCTTATGAGCTATATCAACGTAACCCTTGATACGGTTCAGTTGCTCTTCGGAGACTTGTGGACCCATTTGGGTAGCTTTGTTCATCGGGTCACCGACGGTGATCCGGGAAGACTTTTCTTTAAGCCTGCCCAGGAATTCGTCTTTGACATCCTCCTGGACGAAGAGGCGCGAACCGGCGCAACACACCTGGCCCTGATTGAAGAAGATCCCCATCATCGCGCCGTTAACTGCCTGCTCGAGATCCGCATCTGCAAACACGATGTTGGGCGCCTTGCCGCCGAGCTCAAGTGATACTTTGGTTAGGTTGTCTGCTGCTGCTTTCGCGACCAGCTTGCCGACTTCCGTTGAACCTGTGAATGCAACCTTATCAATCCCTGGATGAGCGGCTAATGCCGCGCCGGCCGTCTCACCATAACCAGGGACGATGTTAACGACACCTTCGGGGAAGCCCGCTTCCGCGATCAACTTTCCCAACTCCATTGCGTTGACTGGAGTCTGCTCGGCTGGCTTCAACACGACGGTGTTACCCGCCGCCAACGCAGGCGCCAACTTCCAGGCTGCCATCAGGAGTGGAAAATTCCAGGGAATAATCTGACCGCAAACTCCAATCGGCTCGCGGAGCGTGTAATTGAACATCTGCCCCGGAACCGGAATCGTTTCACCTTCAATCTTCGTGGCCCAGCCGGCAAAGTATTCAAAGTTTTCGGCTACCTGCGGCAGATCAACAAAAGACGACTCCCTGATTGGTTTGCCGTTGTCCGCCGTTTCCAGCGCCGCGAGCTCGCCGCTGTGTTCTTCAATTAACTGGGAAAGTTTGTAAAGCATGCGGCCGCGGTCGCGAGCGCTGATCTTCGACCACTTGCCTTCAAAGGCACGGCGCGCTGCTGTCACTGCTTTGTCGATGTCCGCCTTGTCAGCTTCTGCAACCTCGGCGAGCGTTTCGCCGGTAGCAGGATTCGGGGTCTTGAAGGTCTTGCCGGATTCGGCGTCGACCCACTTCCCGTCGATGAAAAGTTGATATTTCCGTGGGGTGTTTGTTTCGGCCGGTTGTACGGATGACATATTTTTGCTCCTCGTAACTGTCTACTGCCTTAGAGCAGGACGGGCTAGCGGCGGTGATGGCTTCTGGCAACCGACATAAACTCCGTCGGCCGCGTTACTTCAGAAGTCAGTCGTTCCCGCCAGTAATTGTCGCAACACAAAGGGAAGGATCCCCCCGTGCTGGTAATAATCAATTTCAATCGGCGTGTCGATGCGGAGTGTAACGGGCACTTCTTCCTTTTTCCCATTTGCTCGATGTACTACCAGAATGATTTCCTGAAGAGGCCTAACACCAGCCTCAAGACCAAGAAGATCAAATATCTCGGTCCCGTCGAGTCCCAACGACGCGGCATTAACACCTTCGGGAAACTGACACGGCAGGACGCCCATGCCGACAAGATTGCTACGATGAATCCGTTCGAAGCTCTGAGCGATCACTACCCTGACACCCAGCAAACGAGTTCCCTTAGCGGCCCAGTCTCGTGAACTTCCCGTCCCGTATTCCTGCCCCGCAATCACGACCAGGGGCACGCCTTCCTCCTGATATTTCATGGCGGCGTCGTAAATGCTTGTGCGCTCTTCGCTCGGCCGGTGAATAGTAACGCCGCCTTCCACACCCGGCACCATCAGGTTCCTGATGCGAACATTGGCAAAGGTGCCGCGCACCATCACTTCGTGGTTTCCGCGTCGCGCGCCATAGCTGTTGAAGTCTTCAATCGCCACTCCTTTGGATTGAAGATAGAGTCCCGCGGGTGACGAGGCTTTGATCGCCCCAGCCGGACTAATGTGATCGGTGGTGACTGAGTCGCCAAAAATCGCTAACGGACGAGCTCCTACAATGTTCTGCCAGGTTCCCACCTCGTTGCTGAAATTCTCGAAGTAAGGAGGCTCGCGGATATAGGTCGATTCCGAGTCCCACTCATAAACATCTCCCGTACCCGTGGAAATGTCGTTCCAGTAGGGGTTCTGTTCCGCGAAGTTTCCATAAAGGTGGCGGTAGGTTTCAGGATCAAAGGCGGAGCGCAGGAGGCCGGAAATCTCCTCCATACTGGGCCAAATATCGCGCAGGTAAACGGGTTGCCCATCAGACCCTGTTCCCAGGGAGTCTTGCGTCAGATCGATGTCCACGCGACCGGCTATAGCAAAAGCGACAACAAGCGGAGGGCTCATCAGGAAGTTTGCCTTGATGCTTTGATGTACGCGCGCTTCAAAGTTCCGATTGCCCGAGAGAACGCTCGCGGCAATCAGGTCGTGATCGACGACGAGTTGCTCAATGGACGGGTCGAGCGGACCGGAGTTGCCAATACATGTCGTGCAGCCGTAGCCAACCAGATTGAACCCGAGCGTATCGAGGTACGGTTGCAGACCAGTCCTCGCGAGATATTCGGTGACAACCCTCGAGCCGGGCGCCAGAGAGTTTTTCACGGACGCCCTGACCGTCAGGCCCCGCTCCACCGCTTTCTTTGCCAGCAGTCCTGCCGCGAGCATAACGCTGGGATTTGAAGTGTTTGTGCAGGACGTGATCGCTGCGATGAGAACGTCGCCATGGCCTAGATCAACTTCGCCGTGCGGAAACTCTTCCGGATGAACTTCCACCAATCGATCAGGTGTTGGTCGATTGTTCACCATTTCAGTTTCGGTCCACACACTCGTATTGCTCGGCGTTACTATGCCTCCAGCGGCGACGGGGATGCTCTCCGGCTTCTGCTCGCCGCCACCTCCGAGTGGCGCCTTTGCAATATCGATCGTTCCAATCCGGGTGAAATAACGAGAAGTAATTTCCTCGTGCGTCTTTCCGTAGCCTCCTTCATTCGCCGGTTTCTTCAAGAGCGCCGCAAACTGTTCTTTCAGCTTTGGCAGTTCGATGCGGTCCTGTGGACGCTTGGGGCCGGCCACACTCGGACGGATATCTGCCAGGTCGAGTTCGAGCAACGAACTGTAATCGCACTCGCCCCTTCGCGGAATGCCAAACATTCCCTGCGCGGTGTAGTAGTTTCGCACCGCATCCACCTGCGCGTCAGAACGCCCCGTCGCCTTGAGATACAGACATGTCTCTTCGTCAATCGGAAAAAATCCCATCGTGGCGCCGTACTCCGGCGCCATATTAGCGATGGTTGCGCGATCAGTAACCGAAAGGCTCGCCGCACCGTCTCCGTGGAATTCAACAAACTTTCCTACTACCTTCGCCTGGCGCAGCATTTCCGTGACGCGCAGGACCAAATCGGTCGCTGTCACGCCGTCACGCAGACTTCCACTGAGACACACACCCACAACGTCAGGAGTGAGGATGTAAACTGGCTGGCCCAACATCGCTGCTTCGGCTTCGATACCGCCAACACCCCAGCCAACTATTCCCAAACCGTTAATCATGGTCGTATGCGAATCAGTGCCGACCAGCGTGTCAGGGTAATAAACTGTGTGCTTGTCGACGACGCTCTTGGCCAGGTATTCCAGATTTACCTGGTGACAAATGCCAATTCCCGGTGGAATCACCGTAAAGCCGTCAAACGCCTGCGTCCCCCACTTAAGGAATTGATAGCGAGAGTTATTTCGCTTGAACTCCATCATCATGTTTTTCTGGAACGCATCCTTAGTGCTCGAGAAATCAACTTGAACCGAGTGGTCAATCACGAGATCAACCGGTACGAGGGGTTCAATCACGCCTGTGTTCTTGCGCAAACGTGCGACCGCAGACCGCATTGCTGCGAGATCAACCAGCAAGGGAACACCGGTGAAGTCCTGCAGAAGGACTCGGGCCACAACAAAAGGAATCTCGTCGGTCCTTTCAGCCTTTGGCTGCCAGTTAGCCAGCGCGCGGACGTCCTCTTCGTTAATTCGCCCGCCGTCAAAGTTGCGAAGAACCGATTCGAGGACGATTCGTATACTGATGGGCAACCTGGAGACGGGTCCAACGTTGTCTTTTTCGAGCTGCGGAAGTGAATAAAACTGGCCGGATAGGCCGGCGCCGGGATTGAATTGCTGAAGCGAATTAAAGGGGCTTTTAGGCATAGGAAGCTGAGCAGACTTCTAGCGAAGATCAGATGCGCTTCTCTGGTCGCATCTCGCTAGTTTGTTCGGACTTGCATCTGTTTGTGACAAGGTTAAGTTTAGAATTATGGCTGAGAATCGTCAAGCGAGGGCACTTCGTAGGAGTAATGCATTATCGAAGTCAGGTCAATACGACCACGCGGTAGCGTGTGGGTCGTGTTATTACCAATTGTCGATCTCCCATTGCCAAATTGGCCTCTGCGCAAGTGATTAATCGACAATCGGCAATGAGTAATTGGCAATCTTGAAAGGCGACCCTGAGCGGACACCTCCTGCCGTTTTGGATTGCTCGCCTTTCCCACGTTTTGCTATAGTCGCGTCGTAATCCCCCTTAACTCGGCTATCGATCTTCGGATGAGGAGCACTTTTTTTCACCTCAAATCCGAACCAGTGCCCTTGGCTGCATCGAGGAAAGGCGACCATGACAAAGAAAACCGCTCAAGACTTTAACTACCTGGCTAATAATCCAGATTACGTGCCCGATCCGGAAATAGAAGAGTTTATGGAGGGCGAGATTTCGCGAGCGCCAAAAGATCCGGAGCATCTCGCGCATAGACTGCGCGATAACACCGCAGCATCACCGAGCGACGCCGGGGGAGATCTGGACGCATCCTGGGAAGAAGTGAACATGAGCGGCTCTGAAACTGTTGCCGGCGACAATCCCACACCTGATCAATCAGACGTCGAGGAGAACGCGCACGCTCTCGGCGTCAATTATGAAGATAACGAAGAGTTGGAGTTCATCGACAAGATTGAACGCCGAGACCGAGAAAGATTTGAGTTGGATGAAGGCTCAAAGACGAGCAACGATACAATCTAGTGCTATTGAGTGGTTGCCGGGTATTTAGCGTGCTCCTGCAGAGTGATTCTCTTGATAATGATCTTTTCAGCGGGCGTTTCGGTTTCAGGCTCAACCGGCGCCCCCATGATAATTTCCGCGTTCCCAAGTCCCACGATGATGCGTCCGAACAACGTGTAGTCCTCATCGTAATCCGGCTCCCGCCTCATTGTGATGAAGAATTGGCAGTTTGCCGTGTCTCGCGCCTGTTCATCCGTCAGACCCGGCCCGCCTGCAAACTCCGGACTGGCTTCCCTTCTCGCGGCGCCAACACTTCCTCGTTCAAAAGGAACATCGCTGAACTCTGCAGGAACATTTCCATAAGGTGAATCACCATCGCCGTCGTTCTGGGTATCGTTGTCTTTGGATAAGGGGTCCCCGCCCTGGATCAATCCCGACACAGCGTCGATCCGATGAAAGGTCGTGCCATCGTAGAAGCCCTCATGAACAAGTTTCTTGAAACGCTCGACCATCTGCGGAGCGAGATTTGGATAAAGCTCAATCACCAGCTCACCGTAATTTTCAGTTTCGATGACCGCTACATGGCCGTCAGCAAGCGGTTTTACTCCTGTTTTGATGATGACCGTTTTTGTTTCGTCGTCTCCATCGGTCTTCTTTGCGCAGCCAGATGACATGGCCAGCATCAGAGCTACCAACAGGGTCGTGATGAACTCCAGCTTGTACATCAAAAAGTACTTCCTACTGTCGATCAGGATCGTGACTGGGCCGTCGTTCACGAACTCAACCTGCATCATGCGGCGAAAGCTGCCAGTGGCCACCTGGCTTATGTGCTCGCGCGCTTTAGCAACAAAGGTCTCGTAGAGTGGTTCCGCGATTTCGGGCGGCGCGGCATCGCTCCATGAGGGCCGCAAGCCGCGCCGTACGTCGCCGTAGAGCGTGAACTGTGAAACCACCAGCAATCCGCCGCCAGTCTGCTTGAGAGACAGGTTCATCCTGCCATCTCCATCTTCAAAGATGCGTAGTGATGTAATCTTGTCAAGAAGGTAATCAGCATCTGCTAGTGCATCGTCAGTAGCAACTCCCAACAAAACGACGAGACCTTTTTCGATCTCGCCGACTATGTCGCCCTCGACTGTAACCCTGGCGCGCGTTACGCGCTGAACCACTGCTCGCATCACAACTAGTTTTGTCGCACAAAGTTATAAGTGATGATACCGGTTACTTTGACGGGCGTCCCCTCCAGGAGAGTGGGGGCGAATTCGGATCCGTATGCCGCCCTCTCCGAAACCTGCCACAACAAGCGATGACCACCTTGCGCGCAAGCATGAATGACCTCCCCCTTTTCGGAGATCGTCACCCTCACCTCAACTGTTCCAGACGCGCCACTTCGGCGCGCTTCGAACGGATAAGGCGGTCGCGCCAGCCTCAGTGCCTTCCCATTCAGGACACCTTCTGTTTTTCCAGGAACCTTTGGAGTCGTTGCAGGGCCTTCAATGCGTTTTTCCAACTCTTCAGCCTGTTCCGGCTTCTTCATCTTCAGCAGTAAACAGGAATATGCGTTCAGCCCGTCGCCCACGAGCACTTTGGCTTCTGGGAAGGTCTTGATGTTGAAAGCAATGAGACATTGATATAGAGGTTCCGCTTTCGTGAGTTCACCCTCAAATTGATATAACTGAGCTAGCTTGAGGAGGGTTTGTGCTACTTCTTTGCTTTCCGAACCCGCGAACTTTTCTTTAAGGGAAAGCGCCTGCTTGTAGTCGTTCCCGGCCTGCTGCGGATCGCCTTTCACGTAATGCAGCCAGGCGAGCATGTCCAACGCATTCGCGGCTTGCAGGCTGCCGGCGTCGCCGCCTTTTTGAGCGGTGGCGAGAACCCGCTTATAGAGTCCTTCGGCCTCCTTGAGATTGTTAAGTGCCAGTTGAACGGCAGCGAGATTGGAAACCGCCTCTACGACACGTCCGTCGTCAGCTGGTAGCACCGTTTCTCGAATCTGCAAAGCGCGTTTCGCGGCCTTCGAAGCCTCTTTATAGTTGCCGTCGTTATAGAGTTTGACGGAAGCCTTGGTCAGCTCTCTCGCTTCTACAAGTTCTCGAGATTCGGAGGTTGAATTTTGAAAATGAACACCGCTGCCGCCCACAGATAGCACGCTACCAGAGCAAAGGCTTGCCGCCAGCAAACAAATACGTAGCGCTAAAACTCTGAGTCTCATAGTCAAGTTCTTGATCTATTTTTTTGGCGGCTTGCTTGGTCTTATCTCAACCCGACTCGCGAGACTGCGCTCGTCGTGGCGCAGCAAATCGATAACTACGCGAGCGATGTCGGAAGGCTGTAACTGCCAGCTCTTTTCCTCGCTGGGCGTGTCGCCGCCAAATTCGGTGTTTACAGACCCGGGCATGATGTAACTAACCTTGATGCCGTCGTGCCTCACCTCCTGCATTAGAGCTTCACTGAATCCGTTCAACCCAAACTTCGATGCGTTGTAAGCAGCCATTCGCGGATGAGGATTGGCTCCGGCGAGCGAAGAGATATTAATGATGTAACCACCGCCTCTGAGTTTCATCAGGGGAATGGCTTCATGGCAGCAATAGTAAACACCAAAAAGATTTGTTTCGAGGACGGCGCGAAAATCTTCCGGAGGCATTTCCTCAACAGTAGCAAACGCTCCAATGCCGGCGTTGTTAATCAGAATGTCCAGTCCGCCAAACTGAGCAACGCAACCTTCAAGGACCGTCTTGACCTGTGAATGATCTCTTACGTCGGAGGCTATTCCGGTCACGCGTCCCTTCTTCAGAGTGCCGAGCGTGGCGACAGTTTCATCGATCTCACTTCGCTTCCGTGCGCTAATGCAGACGTCGATTCCAGCCTGCACAAGCGCTTCGGCAATCGCGCGTCCGATTCCTTTCGTTCCGCCGGTTACGATCGCTGATTTGCCGGTGAGCTCCATGTCAGGCAAAACCTTCCCCCGGAGGCTAAACTTTTAGTTTCTCTTTCAGCCGCTCGTTGACGATCTTCGGATTCGCTTTGCCTTTGGAGGCTTTCATCACCTGTCCGACGAAGAACCCAAACAACGCGTCTTTCCCGGCCCGATAGTCGGCGAGTTGCCTGGCGTTTGTGGCGATCACCTCATCGATAATCAGATCGATCTCGCCAGTATCGCTAACCTGAACCAGACCCTGTTCAGCAACAACTGTTTCGGCGCTCTTTCCAGTTGCGAACATTTCCACGAGCACATCCTTAGCTTGCTTGCCGCTGATCTTCTCGTCGTCAATCATGCGAACGAGGGCGCCCATTCGAGCGGCTGCGATCGGTGAGTCTTTGGCGGACAGGTTTGCCGCTTCAAGTTCGCGGAGCAATTCGGACCTGAGCCAGTTTGCAGTCGCTCGTGCGTTGCCGGACGACTCCACGGCAGCTTCATAGTAGTCGGCCAGCGAGAGTTCTGAAGTAAGCTGCGAAGCGTCGCTAAACGTCAGCCCATACTGCTCCATAAATCTCTTGCGGCGGGCCTCCGGCAGTTCAGGCATTGAAGCGGACACCTGCTCGATAAACT
Source organism: Pyrinomonadaceae bacterium (assembly GCA_051000815.1). Taxonomy (GTDB): domain Bacteria; phylum Acidobacteriota; class Blastocatellia; order Pyrinomonadales; family Pyrinomonadaceae; genus PSRF01. The sequence goes on along the minus strand of JBPCNX010000039.1, from coordinate 44,861 downwards.
CCGCGCTAACCACGAGCGGCGGTAAGTCAGGCTCTGGAAAATAACGATAATCGTGGGCTTCTTCTTTCGACCTCATCGGCCGGGTTTCCATCAACCTGTCGTCCCACAGCCGCGTTTCCTGCCTTAACGTGCCCCCGGATTCCAGCACGCCAATTTGACGATTAACCTCATACTCAATCGCTCGCTGCATGAAACGAACAGAATTCAGATTCTTCAGTTCCGACTTCGTGCCAAACTTCTCATCACCAATTCGCCGCACGGAAACATTCGCCTCGCAGCGCAGGTTGCCTTTTTCCATGTCAGCTTCTGATGCGCCCACCCATTGCAGGGCCCGTCGCACGTGGTTGACATAATCGTAGGCCTCCCAGGAAGTTCGAAAATCCGGCTCCGTTACGATCTCAGCGAGCGGAGTTCCGGCGCGATTGAGGTCGATGTAGGAATAGCGATCAACATCGGGCAGACCTTCATGCACGTTCTTGCCCGCATCTTCTTCTAGATGCAGTCGTGTGATCTTAATTGTCTTGGGCCGCCATTCAACTGGATGTCCAGCCGCATCCCGCTCGGCCGTCATGATCTCGAGTTCCCCGTTTGCCGAAAAAGGCTGGTCAAACTGTGAGATTTGATAGCCCTTAGGAAGGTCAGGATAGAAATAGTTCTTGCGCGCGAAGATGGACCTCTGATTGATTTGAAGGCCCAGCGACAAGGCCGCCCGGGCGGCCAACTCCACAACGCGGCGATTCAGTACGGGAAGCGCGCCGGGAAGACCGAGGCACACTGGGCAGGTGTTCGCGTTGGGCTCATCGCCAAAACGCGTCGAACAGCAACAGAAGATTTTTGACTCAATACTCAGCTGAGCATGAATCTCCAGTCCGATAATCGTTTCCCAACCGTTGTGCATTACGACAGTCTCAATTCGTCAGATTAATGAGCGAACGCAGTATAACACCGCCGAAAAATCGACTGCCAAGGGCCACCTCAGTCCACAAAGCTGTTTAGGAACAGAAGGATCCACTAAGTCACACGAACAGACACTAAAAACCATCTTCGTGCAAGTTTCGTGTAATTCGTGGATTGGGTTTGATCTAATTTGGATGGGAACTATTAACTGAATCCAGAGAGGGCCGTTGGTGTAGTGTTTTTAAATCCAAAAATCTTTGCCAGGTGCGGGTCGGTTTGGTATACACTCGACAACAGAACAATTTCCCTTGCCCGGGTTTGGCGGATGCGCAGTTCAACCCTCGGTTCTGCGACCGCTTGGTAATCAACCCTTTCACAGAGGAGATGAGACACAAATCATGGCAAAGACTGTTTGCAAGATTCTAGGCCTGGTATTATTGCTGGTTGGTCTGTTGGGATTTACTCAAGTTCTTGACGCCGTGGGCGCACGTCCAACCCCAGCTCACAACATGCTCCTTATCGTTTCCGGAGTGGTTGCCCTTTACTTCGGCTTTGCAGGATCACTGTCCGGCGCCAGAGGTCTTTGCCTCGTTTTAGGGGTCTTGTACCTGGCCTTGGGTATTTTTGGAATGGTCCTGGGCGTGGATCCGGGAAAGGTGTGGACGGTAGGGCCCTTAAAGCTGGGCATGACGGAACACGGTATGCACCTCTTACTGGGCGCCATCTTTCTGGCTGGGGGTTTGTTCACCAAAAAATAGTTTCAGCACGCAATCCTTCCCTGCGTGCCTTTCAGTTTCAGGTTGCAAGACTGCTGGTTCGGTAAGTGACGCAATTGCGTCCACAACCAGTCGGTCTTGCAACCTGAAGTCATGTCGTCACAACCTACCTCTCCAATCCTTCTGCCAAAGTTAGAAACTAAGCGACGCGCCCGCCCGACCCGTGCGGCGCGGCGTACGAAAACCGCTTTCAAAGTTCTCCCGGTCAAAGACATTGTCCACGTACGCGAACAAGCGCAGCGAACGTGATTCGTTAAATGGCAGTGTGTAGCTAAGCCCCAAATCAGCCTTTGCCGAGCCGCGAAAGCGATAAGCACGGCTGGCGAAAGTGTTTGGATCAAAGATCGGCGCCAGATAATCGCTCGTTGCCCCCAGGTCAAAATTTACCAGGACACGGCGACCGAAGCGTTGGCTGGCCACCAGTGAGAATTGATGATCAGGAATAACGAAGGAGCGCAGAACGCCCGCGACCTGCGGCGTTCGCTGCAAGCTCTTCGTGTAGGTATACGCAGCCGAGAAATTCAATGAACTGCCAGGTGTGGCGGTCAGACTCACTTCGACACCCCGGGCGATGCCGCCATTTGTATTGCGATAGCCACCGAAGCGTCCGAACGGATCTGTGGCCGGATTGATGGTCCCCGAGAAGTCGAAGACGATTACTTCCTGAAGCCGTGTGTAAAAGTAAGTGGCTGACGCGCGCGCCTTGTTCCTGAAGAGCGTTTGATCGATGCCCGCGTCGAAGGCGATGGAACGGTCCGGCCGCAGGCGGGGATCCCCAAAAACAGAATAGCCAAAGCTTCCAAAGAAAGTGCCAAACCGCTCAAATAGTGAGGGGGCACGATAGCCGTTGCCAGCGTGAGCGCGCAGTTTTGTGCCTGTTGTGCGGAACATGTACGCGAGAGATCCGTCTCCCGTGTACGCTGTGGGTGGCGAATGAAAAACAATGCCGCCGTACGGCGCGGAAGTCACAGGCGTGAACTTCGGTGTTTGCAGACTGAAGAACTGCGCACGAAATGCCACCGAGAGTTGCAGCCGGTCTTCCAGTAACCGCAATTGATCCTGAATGAAGAACGTGTGACTTCTCTGCGTCACGTCCACCGTCGAATCGTCAGACGGATTAACTTGAAATGAGAGGTTCCGAAAGCTCTCGTTTTCAAATTCGTAACCGCCCGTAAGGAAGTTGACCTGTCCTGCCTGGACATCAAAACGCGCACTGAGGGTATGAATGCGAGCATTGAAATCTGATTGCTCGGTGCCGCCAAACGGTTGAAATCCAACACCCAAAGGACCGTTGATGCCTGAGCGGTTGGTGACCAAACCCTGGTAGTTAAGGGAGTAGCCGAACTTTTCAGTTGCACGTTGCGAGAATACAAGAGCCCCGGAAAAGAGGTTCGCCTTACGCACGTTGTCGGGATCGTTGGCCGCGGAAACGAAAGTAGCGGCGCCAATGTTCAGTAGTGAAGCGGGTACCCCTGCTTCATAGCGGCGCTGTTCATCAGGCGACAGCGCAATCGCTTCGATAATTCCGGTTGGCGGAAGATTGCCGATGCCCTCCGGGGAATTATTCAGTTGCAATCGAGAATTGGCCGCGTAGATTCTGGCTGAAAGCGTGCTGGTGGGTGCAAGCCGAAACAGAACTCGCCCCTGTCCGTTCGAGTTCCGAACTTCATCGTTGCCATCCACACCTCGCGCCACATTAAGGTGTGAAAAGCCGGCGCTGTAGACCACGCTATTGCCGCGCGTGCCACCTGCCACCTGCGCTCGACCGCGAAACATGCCCAGGCCACCGCCCTCCCCAAGCAGACTGCCGTGAAACGGCCCACCTCCTTCGTCGGTCACAAGATTGATGACTCCGCCGATAGCGTTTGATCCATAGAGTGAAGATCCCGACCCGCGTAGAACCTCAACACGGCTTACGCCGGTCACAATCAGGTCCTCTAAAAAACCTGAAGCGTCGCCTTGCGGAGCCGCAGCGTCGCGAAAACGTAGTCCATCGATCAAGACCGCTGTGTCTTCATTGCGGAGTCCCCGTATCTTAATTGAAGTGAACGAGCCAGGGCCGCCGAGCTGTTGCACTCGCAACCCAGGAACTGTTCGCAGCGATCCAGCAATAGTCGACTCATCGCGTTCATCTATCTCCTGGCGATCCACCACGGTTATCGCTTTCGAGACTTCATCGACTGGTTGTGCGGTCCCTTGCGCAGTGACGACCACTTGCTCGTTAACACCTGCAACGGGCAATTGAATTTCAAGGACCGCTTCAGAGTTTCGCTCGAGCCGGCGAGATTGCGCAGGGGAACGCGCGAAACCGATCGCCTCAGCTTCAATCAAATACTCACCCGGCGCGAGCCGCTCGAAACGACACGTGCCGGTTTGATCCGTCTTACCCTTGATCCGCAGGCGATTGTCACGCGTGTAGAGGGTCACTGACGCGTGGGGTACGACCGCGGCCTGGGGATCTAATACACGCACAGTGATCTGCGCACCGGGGGCGCTGTTTTGTGCGAGAGAATGGGTTGATAAAGGACCGAGAAGAAGTAGTAGCGCCAGAAGAGTGAGTGGGCGGCTGTTTCTTGAGCAAAGATGTTTCTTTCGATCTTGAACTGTAGTTCTCATTTGTAAGTCTCCTGCCCGTCGCAGTGCGAGCTTTACTAAAGGCCGGCAAGGTCTCCTGACTCGCGACTCAGCTCCGGCGGCCTTCCCATTCTTTTGGAACAGTGGCCAAAGCGTGCCTGAGTGTCTTCGTCGCCTACAGTTGCGCGGGCAGTGGCGGATTTTGACCGCCTTCCCTTTTGCCGTCACCCGTGTTTGAGAGAAGAGAGGCACCCGGGCGCCCGCAACTCCCGTATTACCGGCGCGCTTCGTGCGCCGGAGTGATGCGTGGCGCACCTGAAAGAGGGTGCGCATCCACTAGAATCCTGATCTCCAAAACCTCGCTTAAGAGTTTTTCAGTCAAAACCTCATGGGGAGTGCCTGCAGCGATCATGTGTCCGGACTTCAACAGCACAACGCGATTCGCAAATTCCGCTGCCAGATTTATGTCATGAGTAACAATAACTGCGGCCGCGCCACGCTCGTCGCAATGGGTGCGAACAAGCTGCAGCATTGAAGCTTGATGTCCAAGGTCGAGGTTTGCCGTTGGCTCATCCAGCAGGAGTATTCCGGCCGTGGTCGCAAGTGCCCGTGCCAAAACTGCTCGCTGACGTTCGCCTCCTGATAATTCGTTCATCAAACGCGCGTGGAAATCTTCCAATTCAGTCTCGCGCAATACCTCATAAACGATCTCCAAATCACGAGCCGATTCCCAGCCCCACGTGCCTGGCCCGGCCCAGGGGTATCGGCCGCCGAGCACGAATTCCAATACTGAAACTGGAAACGCTAACTGAGTCTCCTGCGCCACGACTGCAATGCGTCTGCCAACCACTCTGCGCGAGTAAGAACTGAGCGGCTTCTCGTCCAGCAGAAGTTCCCCGCGCGAGGGTTGAATCGAACCATTCAATGCGTGCAACAGTGAAGATTTGCCGGCGCCGTTCGCGCCGACAATGGCCGTCATGTCTCCCGGGGAGACGCGCAAAGATACGTCTACGACAGCCTGTCGTTCACCGTAGTTAATGCCGACATTTCGCGCTTCCAGCATGAATTCGAGCCTACGTCTGCCTCGGAAGAGAACGCTTTCCCAGCCTGGTACGCCAATGGATCACGTTCAAATAGATTCCCGACAACGCCGACAAACACGCCAGGGCTGTTATTGAAATGAGCAGTGGGATCTGCAAGCTTCCCGCAAAAATATAGAAATGCGCCTGGCGAAAGTACCGCGTCAAAGAACCTGGCGGCGGCGTTTTTATTACCTCTCCCGTGTGAGCGTTAATCAGTACGGAATCCGCACCCATACCGCCGACGGCCTGGTAAAACGGCTGCCCATCCCGCATCAGCAGAGTTAGAGCGGTGATCGGCAGTTTCTTTCCGGCCAACTCATTGGCACGCTGCAATGCCTCTGCCGGCGTTAGCTGTACTTGTTCAGCGGCTATGCTTTCAATCCTGCCGCCTTCAACTGCGTTGGGCCACGCGTACAGCAATCCGCTTGATGCCCAGGCCAGTACCGGAACAGCCACAATCAAGCCGAGCCAGATGTGCACCCTGTAGATGAACCATTTCATAACTGCGGATCCCCAACTCGGGCGCTCTCTTGCAGAAGGCGTTTGATCTTTGCGAAGTCCACCAACCCTGCAATCAACGTCGCTTCAAAAGGTAGACAAACAACGGTGCGCCAATCAGCGCCGTAATGGCGCCTACCGGAAGCTCCCGCGGGGCGATTATGGTTCGGGCAACTGTGTCGGCGACGACGACGAACAGGGCCCCAGCCAACGCCGCCGCCGGGATCGTCAATCGATTGTCGCTGCCAAATGAAAGGCGAACCAGATGCGGCACAACGAGTCCGACATACCCGACAGAGCCGCCTGAGGCTACAGAGCTTCCAACCAACAAACTCGCCGCAACAAAGACCACTAGACGGACCCGTGTGACCTCGACGCCGAGATCGAAAGCATCACGCTCACCAAGCATCAGGAGGTTCAACGAGCGAGCGTTCATCGTCAAAACGATTGTTCCGACTACGGCGACGAACATCGCCAACATTAAAAGACTTGTCGTGGCGCCGGAGAGGTCGCCGAGCAACCAGAATGTGAACGAGCGAATTCGCGTCGCATCCATCAACGTTGTCACGAAGACGATCGCGGATGAGAGAAAGGTAGTGACGATCACGCCGGCAAGTATTAGTCGTTCGGGAGTCGCTCCCGCTCGTCCCTGTCCGAGACGGTAAACAACCAGGGTGGCGAGCAGAGCACCAATAAAGGCCATCAACGGTCGACTCCATTCAAGGGTTCCGAAGAAGACGAGGGCGATCATGGTGCCCACAGCCGCCGCGTTGGAGATTCCCAGAAGATATGGCTCCGCAAGGGGGTTGCGCAGCAGAGCCTGGTAACTCGCGCCGGCCGCTGCGAGCGAAGCGCCAACTGCAGAGGCAAGCAAGATGCGCGGCAGGCGAATCTCTAAAAGGATCGCTGACTGTTCCGATGTCAGTCCACACGACGAATTTCCCAAAGACAAGAGTGCGCACATTGTGGCCCGCGCCGGAAGACGCTCGCTGCCCAGGAAGGAAGTCAAAAGAATTGCAGCTAACAAAAGGAGTAGAAGCAGACCGCACGTGACAAACGCGCTTCGCAGGGTCACCCGCGCGGCACTAATTCCCCGTCGAGCGGCTCTCCGGCCCATGACATCGGTGCTGGTTGGCGACATTTACTTAAAAACTTCCGGATGCATAGCCCGGGCAATTGCCTCTAGTCCATCAACAGCCCGGGGTCCCGGCCGCACCAGAAAGTCTCCATTGATCTTAAAAACCCTGCCGTTCAAAACGGCCGGAGATTTTTTTAGACCTGAGGCTACATCGGCGTTTGCTGCGCCCATTGAGCCACCTGCCGGAAGGATGACCGCTTCTGGTCTCGCAGCGACAACGGACTCTTCGCTATACCGCGGCCATGCTTCCGGCACGTCTGCAGTGACTGATAAGCCACCTGCGCGCCGAATCAAGTCCGTTACAAAAGCATCCCGTCCAGCTGTGTAGAGTGGTTCTGCCGAAAGTTGATAAAACACTCGAACAGGCTTGCGGTTCTTGACGGCATCCTCGACCACGGCGATTCTGCTTCGGAGTTTGTCTACCAGCTGTTCTGCTTGCGCTTGACGGTCCAAAAGCTGGCCCAGATTCTGGATTGAGCGGAACACGCCCTCGAGATCGTGTGGATCGGTGACATAAACCGGAATTGCGTGTTCCTGCAATTGCCTCGTAAAGGCTTCAAGTTGAGAAGATGTAGAGATCAAAATTAATTGGGGACGCAGCGCTAGTATGCGCTCGATATTCGGCTGCAAGGTGTCGCCAACCCTTTGAACGGTTTTAGCTTGTTCGGGGTAATCGCAATAAGTGGTGTTCCCGACCAGGCGATCTCCGGCACCGATGGCGTAAGCAATCTCGGTTAGATTCGGAGCGAGCGAGATAAACCTCTCGATCGTCGCGGGGACGCTAACTTTCCTGCCGGCCTCATCAGTGACCTGTCGCAAATCAGCGTTGTTTCGTGTTGGTGCTTCCGGCGGTGTAGAGCACGAGCTGGCTAACACGAGTGCAGTGCCGACAAGGAATACGACTACACGGACTGACTTGAATTTTCCAGGGTGTCTAAACAAGAAAAGTCTCACCAAAGTTGTTTCCACGCTATAAGGAAACAGGCGATCGGCGAGACTCTAAAGAGATCTGATCCGTGCGGCCTGAACACCTATGCGCGAGGCATTCACAAGGCTGCAAAGCAACGTGGGCAGGTCTCCTGGCTTAAGAGCTTTCATCCGCCCGCAAGCGGGCAACGAAGTTCTATCACAGTGGCGCGACCGCGCGGGATTCTCACCCGCTTCCCTATTCTCCCCGCAAATCGGGGGCACCCAGAGGCTTTGAAGTGTAAAGAACAATCTATTTCCTGAACCGCGCCGGACAGTATCACGCGTTTCAGGGGGTGTCAAACGCGATTAATTAGTTCAAGTCGGGCGACTCAAGGACCGGATGCGCTTTGATTAGCCGGTTCGTGTCCAGTAAGATTCCCCTCCGATTCTCCACGCAACGAGGAACCACTACAGAATGATCAAGACTGTCGAATGGACGAGCGAAGGTGTGCGCATGATCGATCAACGCCTCTTGCCCACCGAGGAAAAGTACCTAATGCTCCGCTCCTATGAGGAAGTGGCAGAGGCTATCAAAAAAATGGTGGTGCGCGGTGCGCCGGCCATCGGCGTTTCTGCTGCATTTGGCTTAGCGCTCGGCGCGAAACAATCTGTAGGAACATCAACTGCAGATTTGGAAGACGACTTTGATTACATGTGCGAAGTGATGGGCAAGACACGGCCCACCGCCGTCAACCTGTTTTGGGCCATAGAACGGATGCGCGGCGCGCTTCGCCGTGAGAAGGCGGGCACCGACAATGTTGAAGAGATAAAAGAAAAACTCGTCGCGGAAGCTCTGGCGATCTTCAAGGAGGATCTTGAAGCCAATCGCTCAATCGGACACTACGGCGAACCTCTCATTCCGGACGGCGCTACGGTTTTGACGCATTGCAATGCCGGCGCATTGGCAACGGCAGGAGACTACGGAACGGCCCTCGGTGTAATCCGGGCCGCTCGCGACGCAGGCAAACGCGTAGCCGTCATTGCAGATGAAACCCGACCTTTTCTCCAGGGCTTGCGCCTGACGGCCTGGGAGTTGGCAAAAGATGAGATCCCGGTCACGGTGATAACCGATAACATGGCGGGACATGTTATGAAGGCGGGTAAGGTTGATTGTGTCGTAGTGGGAGCCGATCGAATTGCAGCCAATGGCGATGCCGCGAACAAGATCGGAACGTACATGGTTGCCGTACTGGCACAGAAGAACAACATTCCGTTTTACGTTGCGGCGCCAATAACGACTCTTGATCTTTCGTTGAAGTCGGGTGACGAGATTCCGATTGAAGAGCGAGATGGTTCTGAAATAACCCACATTGGCGGGCAACAACTAGGCCCGGACGGAGTTGTCGTGCACAATCCGGCGTTCGATGTGACGCCAAATGAGTTGATTGCCGCGATCATCACTGACCGAGGAGTGGCGCGCGCACCCTATTCGGAGAGTTTGAGAATTCTGGTGAAGGACAAGGCTACGAGTTCGAATGTTTGAGATACTAGTTGGAAGTGGAGAATCGACTTTGTTTCCACCAGTCAATCGTCAGTTGCAAGCCCTCTTTTAACCCCACCTGAGGCTGGAAACCCAACCACTCGCGAGCACGTGTGACGTCGGCGAGACTGTGCAGCACATCGCCTGCTCGTGGCGGTTGATAGTCAACAGTAGCGTTGTTTCGATTTGTCAGAGCTTTCAACTCCTGGAGCAACTGATTCAGGGTAATCCGTTCCCCATTGGCAACGTTGATGATTGAGCCTATGCCCTTACTGGTCTCGGCAGCCTTGAGGTTCGCGTCAACGACGTTGGCGATATAGGTAAAGTCGCGAGACTGCTCCCCATCGCCGTAAACGACCGGCTGCTTCCCACTTAGCAATGCTGCAATAAAACGGGAAATGACTCCGGAATATTGGGAACTCGGATCCTGTCGCGGTCCAAAAACATTAAAGTATCGGAGCGAAACACTTTCAAGACCATAAACCCGAGTAAAGACCTGGCAGTAATACTCCCCCACAAGCTTTGCCACCGCATAAGGCGAGAGCGGATCGGGCAGCATGTCTTCAACTTTTGGAAGAGTGGGTTGATCTCCATAAGCTGAACTGGACGCCGCGTACACGATGCGCCGGACCTTTCGCTCTTTGGAAGCAAGGAGTAATGAGAAAGTGGAATCCACTGAGGCGATGTGGGTTTGGCGTGGATCCTCAACTGAACGTGGAACTGAAGGGATTGCCGCCTCATGAAAGACCAGTTCGACATCTTCCAGCGCTTTTCGCAGAGCCGTTTCGTCGGCTAAGCTGGCCTGAATGAAATCAACGTCCCCACCCACTTCGCGCAAGTTATCCAGATAACCCGTTGAGAGATCGTCGATAACCCGCACCCGGGCGCCTTTTGCCAAAAGTGCAGCGCTGATATGCGAACCGATAAAACCGGCTCCGCCGGTGACTAACGCGATTCCTGAAAGGCCCATGAAACTGCTGCTCCTGGTTAATTGACTGGAAGCGCGCGGCTACTTATCGCCCCACGCCCACATAATCGAAGCCGAGTTCACGCAGGTCGGCTGGTTCGTAAATGTTCCGTAAGTCTGCAATTTTGGCGCTCTTCATTAAATCTCTAATCCGTCTCATATCGAGCGCGCGAAACTGATTCCATTCTGTGACAATAACGAGCGCATCCGCGTCCTTGACCGCTTCGTACTCATCCGCCGCATACTCAATTTCAGAGATTACTTCCGCAGTTTCGCTCATCGCCACCGGATCATACGCCCGAACTTTCGCGCCGCCTTCCAACAATCCGCGGATGATCTCCTGGGCGGGTGCCTCCCTGATATCGTTGGTCTCTGGCTTGAAGGCAAGTCCCAGAACCGCAATGGTCTTTCCGGTCAGCGTCCCAACCAGTTTTTCAATCTTCGGCAGCATTGCTTTACGCTGCCGCTGGTTAACCTCAATGACGGCGTCAACTATCAGCGAATCGGAGCCAAACTGCCGCGCCACTGAAGCCATGGCCCGGGTGTCTTTGGGGAAACATGAGCCCCCAAAGCCAGGGCCGGGATGTAGAAACTTGTTACCGATACGCTTATCCATCCCCATCGCCCGGGCCACATCATGAACATCGCAACCAATCTTCTCGCACAGATTGGCCACCTCATTGATGAACGAAATCTTAGCAGCCAGGAAGGCGTTGGCTGCATATTTCGTGAGCTCCGCCGCCTCGAGGGAGGTAATTACAACCGGCGCCTCAATAAGATAAAGCGGTCGGTACAAGTCCCGCATGATCGCAATTGCCTCTTCGTCAGCGCTGCCGATTACCACACGGTCCGGCCTCATGAAATCGTTAATCGCGGCTCCCTCGCGAAGAAATTCCGGATTTGAAACAATACCAAATGCAAGGCCTGCCTTTTGATGTTTTCGAATTAAGCCTCTGATGCGTTCACCCGTGCCGATGGGTACTGTCGACTTGGTGACAATTACCTTGTATCCATTCATGTATTCGGCCACTGACAGAGCCGCGGCCTCGACAAAACTGAGATCCGGAGAGCCATCCGACTGAGGAGGGGTGCCTACCGCAAGGAAAATGACTAGCGCCTGTTCCACCGCCATCCTGACGTCGGTGGTGAACCGCAGGCGGCCGGCCTGAACATTTTTTGCTACGAGTTGCTCAAGTCCAGGCTCGTAAATCGGCATAATCCCGGCTTCGAGGCGGCCGATTTTTTCAGTGTCGACATCCACACAGGTGACATCGACACCAAATTCTGCAAAACACGCGCCCGTGACTAAACCGACGTAACCGGTGCCGATAACTGCAATATGCATTTGAAAACCTTTAGAAATTCCAGGCGGGAATAATCTCAGATTCAAACAAACTTTTGCGGGTCACGCCGACCGAGAGTCGCGTGACCCGCAAAGTTAAGAGTTAATGACCGCAGTGAGGAATCACACCGCAGTATTTTTGTAGGCCAAGCCAAAGACTTATCGAGCCGGGCTGATCACTATTGCGTTGCCGCCGAACTGAAAATCATTGTCTTGCCTTCCTGCCAGGATGACAGCGACTACCGCACCGGCCGCGGCTGCCAAAAGAACAGCAAGGGCGCCACCGCTGATTCCGGTATCCGGACAATCTCCGTACTTGCAACCGTCCTGCGTGGTTCCCTGTGGTGTTCCGGCAACTGCATTCTCACCAGCTGCGACTTGCCGCGAAGCGCCAGCGGCACGTAACTCAGCAAGACCGGCTTCCGTGGAAAGAATGGTGTTGCCTCGTCTGGTGCTAACCGTAAATGACGTCGCCTCACTGCCATCTACAACCACAACGCCGTCCTTGGTAGTAATGTTAACAGAGACACCGGCCAACGTGGATACATTCGCCTCGCCCTTGTCCAACATCCCCGTGACGCTTTCTTCAGTGAAATTGAGAATTAGGCTGGAGTTAGGTGCCAGCTCTACGCGGCCCAACTTACTCAAGTTCACGATTGCGTTGCTCTGGTCTGCCGTGACGATCGTGCTTCCCGAAAAGAGTGTCCCACCAGAAATTGCTTTTTGGCCGTTCACCGTCACTTGACCGGCGATTGAAAGCACTCCCGAAGCGACCTTAGCTCCTGGCGCCGCCAATGCAACCATTGAGTAGACACTCAGGACTGCAACTGAGACAACGGCCGCGATGAATTTGCGGCTCAAGGTTTTGCTGATCATTAACTTTCCTCCCGTAATGTGAAACAAGAATCTTGATTGCTGGCGCGACGGTAAAAACCAGAGGATGAGACGAACCACGTTTGAATTCCCGTCTCAAAAGATGCACTAAGCTGAACGCTAGAAGCGCGAATAACGTTCGCAGGCGCTTAACACAGACTTTTTATAAACGAATATCACTCCTCTGTCAACGATCATTTGGCCCGACTTTGCCACAAAACTGTGCTTTTTTGCGTTAAGTCGACGAGATCGAATGGGGTGGTGGGCCCGTCCAGAACTTTTCCGGTTCTTAAGAGTTGGTTTTTCGCTTAATTACTTGAAAGAGAGCGAGTAAGGCCTTGGTTACTCTCTTATTTGCCCTGTGAGGGCCTAATTCGTAGCGCCCATCGTCATGGGGTCGTCGCTCGTCGTGTCCGTGTCAGAGCCTTGGGGCCGGTGTCCTGACCTGCAGGAGCCTTCGGAGCGGCCGGGTTCTTCTCCATCAACTCGGATTGCTCATACGGATCCAGACGCGCAAAAACATAGAAAGTCTCACCGGATCTAACCATACCCAAAAACCGGAAAGTATCTCGGACGATCTCCCCAACGCGAAGCGTTTCCACTCGTGGAGGCTGTTCAAACAACAGCCTTAACTCCTGCCGCGAAACAGCCTCTAGTTCCGGAAGGTAATCGTTCTCGGTTTCCCGCGCGATGCGAATCGCCATCTGACGCAAGGCGCGAATGCGATTTGAATTGTGTCTGTAGTACGCCGCGCTTACTTCATTGCGACTGGCCCGGTCATCAACTACTTCCTGCTCATTTCGCAGGTAGCCAAGGTATGCCCGGACCACTGGCCCAAATTCCTCTTCCTGATGTGCGTATACCGCCGGTAGCACTGAGAAAATGACCGCAACCATCAGGGCGCAGATCCTGGAACAAGCCCAAAGCGCTACGAGGCTATCCCTTTTCAGGAGACAAGCCCACGTTCCTCCAGCGTCAGAATTTCCTTGCATGATCACGAAAGTGGGACCGGCTAAAGTGGCTGAATCGATTCTAGCCGTTCCAGTTTTTTCACTTGATTGCGCAGCCGTTTCAGCAGTGTTACATTGAGCATAATTTCGTGGAGCTAATTGCCACTCCCAATGGTTGATAACAAAAGCAAAACGAACAAACGAGTTGCGCTGGGAGTTAGCGGGGGAATCGCGGCTTACAAAGCCGCCGAAGTACTCCGGGGACTTCAGCGCGCAGGCTGCGACGTCAGGGTTGCCATGTCAAAACGAGCCTGTGAGTTTGTTCAGCCTTTGACGTTTCGAGCACTGTCCGGCTCTCACGTTATCGTTGACGATTATGCACCAGATAACCCTGATCCAATAGCCCACATCACGTTCTCTCAGACAGTTGATCTTTTTATCGTGGCTCCGGCGACGGCCAACATTATCGCCAAATTCGCCAACGGCGTGGCTGATGATTTTTTGACCTCAACTTACCTCGCTTCGACCGCCCCAGTGCTGATCGCGCCCGCTATGAACACTTCAATGTGGCGACATCCGGCCACCCAGCGCAATATTCAGCTACTGCGGCAGGATGGTGTCCACGTTATCGAACCCGATGACGGCGAAATGGCTTGCGGCACTATCGGCCCCGGGCGCTTGGGAGAGCCTGAACGTATCGTCGCAGTAGCACTGGAGTTGCTGACCCAGGGCGAGCTGCGTACTGTCCAGGATTTGGCGGGCGAGCATTTGTTAATAACAACCGGTGCAACTCGCGAGGAGTTGGATCCCGTCCGCTTTATCTCGAATCGATCTTCGGGCCGAATGGGTTTCGCAATCGCGGAAGCGGCTAGAAATCGCGGCGCCGAAGTTACAACAGTGGCCGGAATTACCAGCGCCACTCCCCCAGAAGGCGTTCGAATTGTTCGGGCCACGTCTGCTGCTGATATGCATGCGGCCGTTATCAAAGAAATTGGTAAAGCTTCAATCTTCATAGCCGCGGCAGCTGTGGCTGATTATCGCCCGGTAAGTCGCGCTGCAAGAAAAATCAAGAAATCTGATTCCTCTATCAACCTCAGTCTGGAACGTACACCCGACATTTTGGGCGACGTAGCGACAGCCAGAACCAATGGACTATTGGTTGTGGGTTTTGCGGCCGAGACGGATGAGGTGATACCCAATGCACTGGCCAAGCTTCAATCCAAAAATCTCGATGCCATTGTCGCAAACGATGTAAGCCGGGAAGACACTGGCTTTGATAGCGACATGAATGCGATCACTATCATCGCTCGGGGGGCAGCGGATCCCGTACAGCTGCCCGTGATGTCTAAACTCGAAGCTGCGCATCACATTCTCGATGAGGTCGTTCGCTTGAGACAGGCCGGAACTCGATGACCAGCGAATCCTCCGCAGAAGAACTTGCCACACTGATTCGGCAAACCAGGGAACACGCAGCCTACCTCCAGGAACTTGGCGTCGCCGCTATCAAACTCGAGATGGCTCGGCCGACGGTCGTTCCGAAGGCCCCTCTAGACGAGACAATGGAGCAAATCTGGGCTGAGCTGAAAGACTGCACTCGTTGCCCGCTCCATGAAGGGCGCACCCATATTGTTCACACCGAGGGGAATCGTCGAGCCCGATTGATGTTTGTGGGTGAAGCACCTGGCGCTGAAGAGGATGCTCAGGCGCGTCCCTTCGTCGGCCGAGCCGGACAATTGCTGACGAAGATAATCGAGGCCATTGGTTTTAAGCGCGAAGACGTTCTGATAGGTAACGTCAACCGCTGCCGGCCGCCAGGCAATCGAGCTCCTTTGCCTGACGAAGCCGCCACTTGCAAACCATTTCTGCTGCGCGAGATTGCTTCCGTACAACCCGAGGTAATCGTTGTTTTGGGAAATACGGCGGTAAGGAATCTTCTCGACACCAGAATCGGAATTACCCGCCTGCGTGGTGAGTTTCAGGACTTCAAGGGCATCAAGGTTATGCCGACGTTTCATCCTGCCTATCTGCTGCGCGATCCTTCGAAGAAAAGGGAAACCTGGGAAGACCTGAAGAAGGTCCGTGATTACCTCGACAGCACTGCAAGAAGAGCACGATAAACGAAGGGTGCCAATCGATGTGCACCCGCTTTCGCATTTCCCGGTTTCGCGCTAACTTCTTCCCTGTGCAGCACAAGTCTGGAAGTTCTTCTCAATCCGCGACACCTTCCCTCGCCATTAACGCGCCGGAATCCGACTCGCCCCAATACGTCCAGGTGGCGGTTCCGCTCCACGTCTCTCATACGTTTACTTACCGCCTACCCTTGTCCGCACGTGAGATTGCCAAAGTAGGTTCCCGAGTTCTGGTGCCACTGGGCTCTGGTCTGACAACCGGATACATTGTCGAACTCCTCAACGAACTGCGCCCGAACACGAGTCTTTCTGATGCAGACATCAAGGAGATCGTAAAACTTCTCGATGCCACGCCCCTCATCACACGCGAGGTTTTGGAGGTCACTCGTTGGGTGTCTGACTACTATGGCTCTCCCTGGGGCGAAGTAATTAAAGGAGCGTTGCCCCCAGGCATCAGCCCCACCATCGGACAGTTTCTAAGAATTACACCCTTGGGCGAAGTCCGACTTAAAGCGACTGAAGAATTCGGCCAATCAAACTCAAAGGCCACAGTGCTGCGTGCCGTTGCTGACGCCGGAGAGACAAGTCTTGATTCGCTTACTAAGACATTGGCGAAAGCTCCAGCAACTCGCGCCGTAAAGGAACTGATACTAGAAGGATCGTTAGAAACGCATTACAAACCAACAGTTTCCGCAGCCAAAGCGAGAACACAGCGCGTAGTTAGACTTCTGGAAGACCACTCACAACGAGAAGCAGCGTTGGCGAAGAAGCCGACCACGGCCCAACAGCGAATCATCGAAACCCTCAGGCTAACTGCAGCCTTGCCCTTGCCGGACTTGCTCCGCGCAGCCGATGTAAGCAGCTCAGTCGTCAAAACCTTGTTGAAGCGGCGGATTATCGAAATTTCAGAAGAAAACCTGAGACGTGATCCACTCGGCCGAGTAACCTTTCCTCAACTTGAGGAATACACACTGACCGGCGCTCAAACGCGCGTCCTCGCTGAAATCGAGCGGCCGATACGAAGCGGTACCTACGCTGCATTTCTACTTCACGGCGTCACCGGAAGCGGCAAGACTGAGGTCTACATGCGGGCTATGCGCATCTGCCTGGAACTCGGGCGTTCGGCAATGATGCTGGTTCCCGAGATCGTTCTCACTCCGGTGTTCTCTCGACGGCTGCGCGCTTATTTTGGCGATCAGGTCGCAATTTTTCATTCTTCGCTGACGAAGGGTGAACGCTTTGACGAATGGATGCGAGTTACTAATGGCGAGGCTCGCATCGTGATCGGCACGCGTTCCGGGGTCTTTGCACCAATCGCCAAACTCGGGCTGGTGATTGTCGATGAGGAGCACGAATCAACTTACCGCCAACAGGATTCTCCGCGCTACAACGGGCGCGATACCGCTATTGTTCGTGCGCAGAAAGAGAACGCGGTTGTTATCCTCGGTTCAGCCACGCCTTCGCTGGAGTCTTTCCATAATGCTCAAACAGGTAAATATCACTACCTGCAACTACCGGAGCGAATCGGCGATAGGCCAATGGCTACCGCGCGCATCGTAGACATGCGTCAGGTATTTGACCGCTACAAAAAGCCACGTGTGTTTTCGGATGATCTGCTCGAAGCAATTGAGACGACTCACCAGAAAAATGAGCAGTCAATCATTTTGCTCAATAGACGCGGCTATTCGAGTTTTGTTCTCTGTCGCAGCTGCGGGGAAACGATTCAATGTCCTAACTGCGACGTCACACTCACCTATCATCGCAGCGAAAAAGTAATCATCTGTCATTACTGCAACCACCGGCAGGCCGCTCCTCAACAGTGTCCCACGTGCAATGGCAAATACATCTATTACGTGGGCGAGGGTACGGAACAAATTGAGGCGATGCTGAAAAGTCTCTTCCCTACCCTGCGGATCGCCAGGATTGATCGCGATACCGCAACGCGGCGTGGCCTCTTTGAGAAGTCGTTACTCGATTTCAGCGCCGGCGAGATCGATATGCTGGTTGGAACTCAGATGCTGGCGAAGGGTCACGATTTTCCCAACGTGACGCTCGTGGGCGTGGTTTCGGTCGACGCTGGGTTGGCGCTTCCGGACTTTCGCGCTGCCGAGCGAACCTTTCAATTGATTACCCAGGTCGCCGGGCGCGCCGGACGCGGCGAGCGACCAGGCCAGGTTCTGATTCAAACCTATCATCCCGCTCACTACGCACTGAAACACGCCAGGTCGCAGGACTACGCAGGATTCTATAGCGAGGAGATCCGCCATCGACAGAACCATGGCTATCCGCCTTTTGTTTCGCTGGCCTCTCTGCTGGTTCATGGTTCCGACCCCAAACGCACACGTGCGGAAGCCGTCGAGCTCCGTAAGCAATTGGATCTCGCGAACGAGGATCGAGCCTGTCGCATACTGGGACCAGCGCCCGCCCCTCTCGCGCGGTTAAAGGGGGAGCATCGAATTCAATTGCTGGTGAAGGGTCGCAGCCGGCGGCAGTTACGTGAGGTTATTGATAAAGGATTGGAGGCCGTAGCAAGTCGCGGTATCAGCCTGCGCTCGATAAATCTCGAGATCGATCCTGTTTCGATAATGTAAGCATTGCCTATGTAAGCGCCCTGTCAGTTCGCGCGCCTTAATCCATCGACTGCCCTTCTCGTGCGCCGCGCAAGGCTATGCGCTAAACTTCGCACATGAAACTCTCCGAACTTGCTGCGCTAACAGGAGCGCGCGTCGAAGGTAATCCAAACACAGAAATTGACGGAGCCGCCGGACTCGACGACGCGAAGTCTGGTCAGATCACATTCCTCGCTAACCCGCGCTACACGCCGCGAGTCACTGACACGCGGGCCTCGGCAATTTACGCATCTGAGGAAGCCCGGATCGAGCGTGACATTCCGATTCTGCGCGCCAAAGATCCTTACCTGGCTTACACGCGCGCCCTCCGACTTTTTCATCATGAACCTGAGATTAATCCCGAGATTCATCCCGCCGCTATAATCGATGCCACTGCAAAAGTCGCGGACAACGTGTGGATTGGCGCCGGCTCCGTTATCGGTTCCGGTGCTCAAATCGCAGAAGGGGTCCGCATCTATCCCAACGTAACCATCTACGAGAACGTCACGATTGGCAGAGATACAGTGATTCATTCCGGTACCGTCATCCGCGAGCGTTCACAAATTGGCGACCGCGTAATCATTCATAACAATGTAGTCGTTGGGTGCGACGGTTTTGGCTACGCAAAGGATGAAGAGCGTCGTTGGCTCAAGATTCCACAAACCGGTCGCGTGGTGATCGAAGACGACGTGGAGATCGGCGCCGGTACAACTATTGATCGGGCGTCAGTGGGAGAATCTCGAGTCGGCCGCGGTACGAAGATCGATAACCTGGTTCAAATCGGTCACTCATGCACGATTGGTGAGGACACTCTGCTGTGCGCGCAGGTGGGCCTTGCCGGCAGTTCCCATATCGGAAACCGCGTGATTCTCGCCGGCCAGGCTGGGGTTGCCGGGCATCTCAAAATTGGTGATGACGTTGTGATTACAGCAAAGAGTGCTACCAGTCACGATGTTCCGGACGGGAAAGTGATCTCCGGAATACCGGCGTTTGACAACAAGGATTGGCTGCGGTCGACTGCAGCTTTTCGCCGGTTGGGTGAGATGCAGCGGACGTTGCGCGATTTGGAAAAACGGTTGACTGAGGTTGAGGCTTCGAAAGCAGGCGAATGACAGCTCACTTCGCTGACTGGTCAGCGCAAAACAAAGCGGTAACCAGTTGCCGCTCTCCAAGCGCCCTGGACAACTTTGTCCTAGAAAGCCGGAGGTCGCGTAGTTTCGGCTTTGCCGCCCGATGTGAGGCTGTGGCTGTGCCCCGCCGGACGCGTGCATGTTACATTTGGGCTCTGCCCCTCGAGCGGCCTTTGGCCCAATAAACCATGGGCAAAGCCGAACCTGCCATAGCGCGTGACTCTTAAAGCAAAGCCGCCCTGACACCCGACACCTTAAACCCGACCCCTTACACCCGAATTAAGTAACCGTGCCGCCATCTACGATCACAACCTCACCATTCATAAAGCTATTGCGGTCGCTCACCATAAAAGCTGCGTACTCCGCCAGTTCATCCGGGCGACCCATGCGTCCGGCAGACACCCAGAGGTCATGCATCTGCAAGAGTCTCTCGGGCAGGGCCTGCGCCAAATCCGTGTCGAAGATTCCTGCAGCAATCGCATTCACTTTTACGCCAAACGTACCCGCTTCCCGTGACAAGCACTTTGTAAATCCAATCATCGCTGCTTTAGAAGTGGCGTAGTGCACGGCCGTAGGCAGCGCGCGGAGAGCGCCGATGGAAGTGATGTTCAGGATACTTCCCTTCCGCTGGCGAATCATCTGCTTGTAGATCGGTTTCGTTACCGCGAAGAGGCTGCCGACGTTGGTATTGATCACTTCATCCCATGCACGGTCAGTTGTCGTAGCGAAGTTGTCGCCGCGGTTGATAGCGGCGTTATTGACTAGAATGTCGATCCCACTCCACTTCTCAACGAGCTCGCGCACCAACTTCTTCAGACCCAGTCGATCGGTTACCGAGATTTTGTAGCTCAACGCCTTGCGACCATAGGCTTCAATCTTGTGACGAATCTCCTCAGCCAGATCGTCTCTCGAGTTGTAGTTGAACGCCACGTCGGCGCCTTCACGCGCGAACACTTCACAGATTGCGGCGCCAATCCCTCGAGTTCCGCCGGTTACGAACGCGCGCTTTCCTTCAAGGAGCAAGCTCACCGTTATCAGTCTCCTAAAAAGCCCGCTTCGACAAGCGCAAGCGGGCAAATCTCTTTTGGGTTATTTCGTTGATAAGGAATTAAAGCCTGAAAAGCACCCGCAGTCAACGCGTTGGAATTGTTTGATTATGGCCCGGTATCGCAACTAGTCACTTTTCACTGGCAAGCCAACAGTCAGGCTTTGCTCAAAAGGCCTTTTGAGTTGAGTCCGTTGCGGACTAGATTGTTACTTTTTTGTGGAAAGCCGCGTTGCCTTCTCAAAAACGCGAGCTAAACCATCAGGCTGACACGACCTCGGTGAGAATGCTTTCTTCCGGCACTCTGGCGGGCGCCGGAATCAGAGCGACAATCTCTTCTACGATATATTTTGTGGCGTTTGGAATCGCCAGGCCAACCGTCGCGGCACGCAGCGCCGAATAGTGCGCCGTATCTTCCACCATGCGCCGAATAACAGGAACAATATCAGACGCGCGCTCCAGCAGAATCCCCGCGCCGCGCTTAGTGATCAGGCTCGCCGTGCCTGCTTCCTGGGGCATCGGAGGTGTTATCACATCAGCGATTATGGGTAGCCTGCAGGCCAGGGCTTCAAATGTGGTCAACCCGCCGAGTTTGGAAATCATTACGTTGGCGGCGCCCATCAGCTGCTCCACGTGTTCCGAATAGCCGATTACCTTAACGGGAAACATCGCCTTTGTTGCGAGAAATTCAGCTTCGGTTTTCAACTCGAGGTTCCGTCCCGCAAGAAAGATAGCCTGAACGTCGAGTCTCCCTTGCACTAGCTCGCGAAATATTTGCGGCACGTTTCCACCGCCTTCCCATCCGGCGTTGACGAAGACGGTGAATTTTTCCGGATCTAGTTGCAGCGCCCGTCGCGCCGCTCGTGCTGCTTCTTCTCCCGGATAGGCAAATTTCGGATGCACCGGCATTCCTGAGATCTTGATTCGCTCGCTCGATATTCCGTAGTCAAGTAGTTGTTGTCTGGCGCCCTCGCTGGCCACGAGGTAGAGCGACACATCGTCACAAGCCCAGCCTTTCCAGAAACCATACGAGGGATCAGTAACCACGGAAACGAGTGGAACTCGGTCGGCAAGTTTCAGTTCCTTCAAGACACGCGCGAAAATGTGCTGCGTCAGGGGGTGCACGCTGACGACCACATGCGGGCACCAGCGTTCAAATATCTCGGCGCAATAACCAATACAGCGCTTCTGAAAGAACTCACGCGTTTCCGGGCGAAAGCGATTCACAACCCAGTACAAATACTTCATCCAGTTCTGCCGGTTCCGCAGTAACCAGTTATACAAACGCACCAGCTTGTCAGTGATGGCGTGAGAATCTTCAATCGCGCGAACGACGCGGACTGCGTACGACTGTCCCTCAAAAAACTTATGCACGCCGGCAACGATAGCGGCCGCCGCCGAGCGATGGCCACCGCCAGTGTCAGACGAGATGATGAGAATTTTAGGAACGCGTCCTTGAGGCATTGTCAATTGGTCTTTGGTCTTTGGTCTTTGAACTTTGTTTCTGGTTTTGGGTTTGGCTTTGGGTTTGGGAAATCCTTCGGATGGCAAGTTCAACGTCACCTCCGCGAACAAAGACCAAAGTCCAAAGACCAAATTTTCCAATCGGCAATCGCCAATTGGCAATCGGAAATCCAGTTACGCCCTCACCGTGACTCCATCCACTGCCGCTCCAGCCCGATCCATTTCCTTTCGCGCTTTCTTCATCTCACGCTCCAGTTTCTTAATCTGGATCAGATGCCCCGGATTGAAAGGTAGCGACGGATAGTAGCTATTGGACTCATGCGTGCAAAAACAACCGTCGGCCGCTTTCTTGCGACGTTCTTTCATGGCCGGCGACAACCAGAGCTTCTGAAAATCCCAATCGAAATCTCGCAGGTTGCCAATGGGAGCAAGGTTCTCGCACGAGGAAACCGTTCCCTCATCGTAAATCACTCCGCCCGCCGTTCCCGCGTAACATGTCATCTGCGCCTGCTGCGTCTCCTGCGTCTTCGCGATCAGTCCATGCATGTAAATATCGATCGCCGCCTTGAAAAACCCGGCCTTGCCCCCGTAGTTATTCTTTAACGCTGCATGACGCGAGTCGTCATCGATCATAGTCGCCAGCTTCGCGTAGCGGGAGTGGTCAATATTCAGCTCCACTGGATCTGCTGATGGCGGACGAATGTAATTGAAGTTCACTTTGTCGGGTCTTAGGTCGTACTTTAAAAAGTCGTACCACTCAAAAATGGTGTCCTGGTTGGAATTCATGAAGCAAGTACAGGTCTGCACATCGAGTCGCGGAAACTCGTTTTTGATCGATTGCAGTTGACGCGCTGTCTCGATTGCGATGTCCCATGAACCCGCCTTCTGGCGAATCTTCTCGTGCTGATCCTTGAGACCGTCAATCCCCAGGGCCACGGTCACATTCAGGTTCGGACATTCCTCGAGTATTCGCGTCACATCGGGGAAGATCCGCTTCTGAATCTGCCCGTTGGACATGATGTAGATCGATTCGAGCCGGTTGTTGGTATAAAAGGCCCTGGCAATTTCCGGCAGGTCTTTCCGCGTAAAAGGTTCGCCGCCGGCTAAAATCAGCACGCCAAGATTGCCGCCAAGTGTTTCGGAAATCTTCTCAATCTCATGAGTCTTCATCTGCAGCTTCTTGCGCGGACGATCGTCGAGCTCATCCGTAAAAAAGCAGTGAGTGCAACGCATATCGCAAACCGACGTCACGAGAATGTTGAGCAGGATCGGAGCAAACGGCTGACCCACGGCCAGCTTCGCGTAGCGTTTCAATAATTCTTTCGTCGTAAAATCCATAATGACCTCAAAACTCGGCACTCGAATATTTGTGCCTCTGTCTCCGTCGAGACTACCTAACTTAACTGATACGGCATCCGCGTCTTTTAGTCAACGCAAGTCTCTTTAGTCTAACGCGTTCAATTCGATCAGTCCGCGTAGCTGACGACTGTTAATAGCCCAGCACTCTTTCAGTGCACAGCCGCCGCATCTACGCTCTGTGTCCTTGATGGATATGGACTTCGCAATCTAGCGCTTCCTCGTCCGACACTCACGCCTCTTATGCGGTTCTTGTTCATCGGCTCGCACCTTTGCTCCACGCTTCCTTCGGACCTTGCCTCGCGACAACGCCCTTGCGCTTTGCTATCCTTCACCTCCATCAGGTTGGCGAGGGACTTTCACCCTCCAGTCGTCGAACATCCTCGGCACACGCTATTATCAGTCGTCCGCTTCGCGGACTAACTGAGATTGGAGTCCTGGGTAAGGACCCGCTCAGTCGGCCTGTCAACACCCGCAATAACCAAGCGCCTTCACTGTTTGCGCGAGTTTACCTTTCCGAACAACGAACGTGGCGGTGTAGTCTGTCGACTCGCAGCTCTCATCCTCCGGAGCGCAAACCCGAGTTGCCACATAAGTACTAGTGACGGTGATGTCGTTACTCACGAAAGTCCTTGTCCACCTGCTGCCTACTCGTTCCCGATCGCCTGCGCTTTGCTCCTTCACCAATTTTAGCCGCACATTGCGTCCACCAATATTCATCCAGGCGATTTTTTCGTCGTCAACCGGTTCGGCAAAAATGTACTGCTCCGAATCTCTTCCTGCACCCCGAAATCTGAAGTAGCAGCCGCAACCGTCTCCCAGACCTTTTCTCGTGAAGTTTCCAACCAGCCGGGGCTTTGATGCTTCTTGAGCCAAACTGGTACCCAGCAGGAACACCGAAATAATCAAAAGGATACAAAAAGGTTTCTTGAGCATAGTTTTCGATGTCGTTTTAGGTCTTTGGTCTTTGTAGAGCAGAGAGCGAACTAATTCAGGAAACAACGTGCAAAGGCCAAAGACCAAAGACCATCTCTATGCGGTCCGCTCGCCACGGATATGGATTCCCAAAGACCGCATCCGCCGGTAGAGATGGCTGCGGTCAACACCCATCAGATCAGCCGCGCGCGAAACATTTCCTTCGGCTTCTTCGAGTTTCCGTTGGATGAACTCGCGATGATATGCATCGGTGGCTTCCTTAAACGATGGGAACCTGAATGAGGTGACCGGAGGCTCCTCTTTCCCGCGCACCGGCAAATCACTTGCAGCCACCTTCACGCCCGGATGCATGATTACAACTCGCTCGATTGTGTTCCGCAGCTCTCGAACGTTGCCTGGCCAGGAGTAGTTCTGCAATTCCTCGATAGCTTCGCGCGAAAAGTCTTTCGGTACTTTCCCGTAGGGAATCGAGAAGTGGTGATTGAAGTGTTCGACCAGCAACGGCACATCCTCCGGCCGGTCGCGCAAGGGCGGCAATTCGAATGGGATTACATTGAGTCGATAGAAAAGGTCGGCCCGAAATTTTCCCTGTTCCATTTCGATGTCGAGACGCTTATTGGTCGCCGCTATCACTCTGACGTCGACATTAATCGCGGTCGAACTCCCTACCGCTTCGAACCGCTGTTCTTCCAGCACCCTCAGGACTTTCGCCTGGACCTTTGCGCTCATATCGCCAACTTCATCGAGAAACAGAGTAGCGCCATCCGCCAGTTCAAACTTTCCCTTCTTCGCAGTTGTCGCGCCCGTAAAAGCGCCCTTAACGTGTCCAAACAGCTCTGACTCAATCAACTCTTCGGGGATCGCTGCTGAATTAACTTCGACAAAGGGTGCCCCTGCTCGCGCCGATTGCGCATGAATCGCGTGGGCGACCAATTCTTTGCCTGTGCCCGATTCGCCATAAATAAACACACGTCCTTCCGTCGGTGCGACGATTGAGATCTGTTTTCGGAGGGCGCGCATTCCCACGGAATTGCCGACCATCGTGTACTCTTTCGCCAGCTCCGCAGCCATCTCAGCATTCATGAGTTCCAGGCGCCGCTGGCGCAACGCATTGCGGACTGTGAGTACAGTCTTTTCCAATGAAAGAGGCTTTTCAATGAAATCGAAGGCGCCCAACTTGGTAGCGCGCACGGCAGTTTCCACATTCCCGTGACCGGAGATGATTACTACTGCGGCGTCGGCGCCAACCTCGCGCAACTGCTTAAGTGTCTCGAGCCCATCGATTCCCGGCAACCAAACGTCGAGCAGGATACAGTCGTAAGCGCGACGCTCGACGGCCTTCAGGCAATCCTCGCCGCTGGCCACCGCATCGGCAACGAAACCTTCGTCGCCCATGACGGCGCTCAACGTTTCGCGTATGCCGCGTTCGTCGTCAACTATTAAGATTGATTCCACTTTAGTCGTTGGTTTTTGGGCTTGGGTCTTTGGAGTTTTGTACTTTGTGCTTTGTACTTTGTTCTTCTTACAACGCTTGAGCGTTGTTTGCCGCATTCATGCGGCTAGCCCGCAGGGCTACTAGGCCAGCCGTTTTACGGCTGGTAAAGCGCGACCCAAATATTTCGCGAGGCCGTTTTAACGGCCTTCCCTGAATTAATTCCAAACTCCGCTAGTAAGCACGCTAAAGCGCGCTAATTGATCGTTAGGCTCGCCTTACCAGCGCTAAAAGCGCTGGCCTAACAGCCCTTAGGGCTAGCCCGATAAATCGGGCAACCACACTGTGCCTTCGCCCTTCGAACTCCGCACTGCTCACTGCACACTGCTCACTTCCTATTGACTACCGCTCACAGGCAACTCAATCACGAAACGCGCACCGCGCGGACTGTTCGCTTCCGCCCGAATCCGCCCGTGGTGCTCAAGTATGATCCGCTGCACAATCGCAAGGCCCAGACCAGTGCCGCTGCCACGCGTCGAGAAGTAAGGCTGAAAAAGTCGTTTGAAATCTCCGGCGCGGATACCGTGTCCCGTATCAATAACCTCAGCGTTCAATACTCCACGCGCTCGGTCATGCTTTGTCGCAATCGTAATGGTTCGCTGGCCTGACACTTCAGCCATCGCTGCCAGGGCATTGTCGATCAGATTAACAAAGACACGCCGGAGCTGTTCCGAATCAAGAGAAGCAATTGGCACCTCGGGATCAAGTTGGGTGCGCAGTTCTACGCCGTTGAGTCTATCTTCATACAAAGCTACGGCGTTGAGCACCACCTGATTCAGGTCTGCAGGCTCGCGCCTCGCGAGGGGCAAGCGAGCGAACCGGGAGAATTCATCGACCATTGCCTTTAGTCCGGCCACTTCACGAGTGATCGTTTCCGTGCACTCAGCAATCACGGCCCCAATCCCGTCGTCGTCGGCCCGTTCACGCATCGTCACCCTTGCGCGGTTACCATTTGCTCCAATTTGATCGCCGCCATTCTGCTGTTCGCGAGAGCCGTAGAGCTGGTAACTCTTGGCGATGCGTTCCGCGGATAACTGAATCGGCGTCAGCGGGTTCTTGATTTCATGCGCCATGCGCCTGGCAACTTCACTCCAGGCCGCGGCTCGTTGCGCAGCCAGTAACTCAGATAAATCCTCGATAACGAACACAACCCCCTGTCCCGAACCGCCTTCTCCCCCAGTGCCATTAGCAGAGCGAAGCGCCGTCGCCGTCAGCGCGACTGGAATTGGCCCCGTTTCTATCGTTCCCGCCCCAGTCAGTTGGGCCTGCTCGTTGGCGTTCCCCGCACGACGAGCGCGACGCAGCAGGCGATCGAGAACCACTCGATCATCGGAGCCAATCAATTGTTCCAATTTCATAGAGCCGACAGATTTCGCAAGCTGAGCGTCGCTGAGACGAAGCATGCGCGCGGCGGCTGCGTTAATCGTTGTCACGCGATCTGATTCATCAAGTGAGACCACGCCGGTAGTCAAAGACTGCAACACAGTCTCGATGTAATTTCGCCGTTCTTCCAGCGCGAGATTCTTATCTCGCAACTCCGCCGATCCGGCGTCGATGCGCGCGCGGTTTTCTTCCAGTTGCGCGGTCATCTGATTAAAAGAATGTGCCAGAAGCGCCAGTTCATCCTCCGCACCTGGTACCACACGATGCGCCAGATTTCCCCGCGCGACTTCGTTTGAGGCTTCGGCAAGTCCCTTGATCGGTGTGGAGATGCCGCGAGCGAGGTAGATCGCCACCCAACTGGAAACAAACAACAGGATCAAGGTCATTAGACCGAGAGTCGAGATTCCCAACCAACGCACCTTCCGCTGCCGGGCAACGAGTTTCTGATACTCACTCTGGGATCCGGTAATCGTATTGTTCAAGTCAGTGTTGGCACGACGCGCGGTTGCGAGGATTAACAGCTGATCCGAAGAAAGCGGAACGGTGACGACATCGAAACCGGCGCCGTCAACAAGCGACCCGCCGATGTCACCTCGCATCTGGCGAGCGCGATAAAGCAACGTCTCGAGCTCAGCGCTTTCCGGGGCCGGCAAGTTGGCCCGACCTTGGGCCACGCGGTTCCCTTTCGAGTCAAAGATCTCAACGGCTGAGAGCTGGCCCTTGGTCACCATTTGATTCAGGGTGTCTTGACGTTCGACTTCCGGTTGTTTACTGAGAACCACACCGAGCAGCAGCGCACTCTCGCGCAGACTTCTATATTGGGCATCGACAGCTTCACGTTGCACCTCCAGCGCCTCCGTGACGACGCTCTCAGGAAGTTTGCTGAACCACTTCTCCAGCGAGCGATTAAGGAAGAGGTAGGAGAAAACCGCCATGGCGATGATCGGCAGGAAGCTGATGCCGATGAAGTATACGAGCAGGCGGGTTTTTATTTTCGACCCCAGCTCACTCGCCCGCCTTTCGCGTCGTAGCTTGAGAAGATTGCGAACGAATATGAAGGAGAAGACCACGAAGGCGATGAAATTCAGCGTAGACAGGGCATAAAGCACGACTGTGTCGGAGGCGCTTTCGAGGGGAACGATGTTCCAGAGCCACAGTTGCTGCGAGACGATTACAAAAAGCAGGAGGAGCACGGTAGCGCCAAGGGTCCAGAGTAATACGCGCCGGCGCTTACTCACCCGGCGCCTGTCTAAAGGAGGATTTTGCGTCTGATCACTCATAAAACCGGGCCAAAGTTTAGCACAAGGAACCGCGTCCAACGTCCAGAGTCCAACGGCCACAGAGCTTCGGTCCAACCTCCAAAGTCCAACGGCCACAGAGCTTCGGTCCAACCTCCAAAGTCCAAGGCCCAAAGTCCGCGCGCGAAAACTCTTCAGACACTCCTCAGCGGGTTCTTGACCAATCATGAGAAGACCCCATTGGCAGCACAGACCTTGGACTTTGGACCTTGGACTTTGGACTTCGTCAGTTACAATTGCCCGAACCATATGGCACTTCTGCAAAAGCTCTTCTTCAACAGCGCCGGCCGCCTGCGCAGCGGCTGGCGACTAGTTCTATTCATCGGCGTCTACATCGTTCTGACGTTCTTCATCGCGAGTGCCGGGCGCCTGATCTACGGGTCGCTCATCTACCTCGCGCCAAACATGACTCCGCCCGAACATGTTGAAGATCTTGTATTCCGTTTCATCGTTCTCGTCTCATCTCTGGCAGCCGGTTACACCTGCGCGCGTGTACTTGAAGGTTTACCCTGGCGCAGTCTGGGGTTGACCTTGCATTCGAAGTGGCTGCGCGATTTGCTCATCGGTGCGGCGATCGGTGTGGCGTCTCTCGCGCTCGCCACCGCCGTCGCCTTTGTGGGAGGTGGGCTCAGTTTTTCATTATCATCGAGTGGAGTCTCAAGAGTTGCGAATACGCTCCTATTGTCGGCCGCGCTTTTCTTCGTAGCTGCTCTGGCTGAGGAGGCACTGTTTCGCGGCTACCCGCTGCAGACTCTCACGCGAGCGAGACTCGTCTGGTTGGGAATTTTACTGACGTCGGTTCCATTCGCTGCCGTCCATTTGAAGAACCCAAACGCGGGAAGCATCCTGGCTTTTGCCAACACAACGCTCGCCGGTGTCTGGCTGGCAGTTGCTTATCTACGCACGCGCAGCCTTTGGTTTCCCCTGGGTGTGCACTGGGCATGGAACTGGGCGCTGGGAGGTTTGTTTGGTTTGCCTGTCAGCGGAATTACTAGAGTGGCGCCCAATCCGTTGCTTGTGGGAACGGACCTGGGACCGCCGTGGCTTACCGGCGCGGCGTATGGCATCGAAGGTGGCATAGCCTGCACCGTGGCACTCGTTGTTTCGACAATATTCATCTGGCGCACAGGTCTAGTTTCCGCAACAGAAGACCTGAAGAAATTGACCTCACACGAAAACCCGTTGACACCACCTCTCAACGTCGAACCCCACACTGTGCCTGAAACATTAACAGTGAGCAGTGAGCAGTGAGCAGGGAGCGGACGAACGCCATTTGCTGGGCTCCCTGTGCCGCATTCATGCGGCCAGCCCGCAGGGCGTTTAGGCCAGCCGTTTTACGGCTGGTTAATTGCTGCAAAATATTTCGCGAGGCCGTTTAAAACGGCCTTCCCTGATTATTTCCGACGCGATGATGTAAGCACGCTAAAGCGCCCTCATCAGATCCTTGAGGCGATCTAACCAGCGCTACAAGCGCTGGCCTCATTTCCCTTCGGGCTAGCCCGCTGAATCGGGCAAACTCCGAGCTTACCGAAGGCCAAATATTTCAAGATACATCGTTGTAACTAAAAAGAGGGAACAGCTTACGCTGCTCCCCTCTTTCGTAATGGCTGCGCCTTACAGCAAGCCTGTTATGCAATCCCTACGCCTGTCTAGCTAGAAGATGAACTTCACTGCCAGTTGCACATTTCGGCGCTCGATGTTGCCGTTGGGAGTGACGCCTTTAAGGCCTCCGACGAACCCGCTGGTGACGTCCTGAGTGCCGGGAGCGATGTAAAGATTTGCATGATTAAGCGCATTGAAAAGTTCACCCCGAAGCTGCAGGGTATACCTCTCACCTATTCTAATGTTCCTGGAAACCCCGGCGTCGAGGTTCCAATAGCCAGGACCACGAAACTGATTACGTGTCGTCATCCCGGCCGGATACGGACCAAAGTCCGAGCAGCCACCGCAGACCGCATTGCCAAACGCTCCAACCGGTTGACCAGTGAGGTCAATGTAGTTGAAGAAGTTTGCATTGCCAGTGTCAGTGACATTCACGGTGAGCGGACCGTTCGCCACCAGACGCGGACTGGACAGGTTCGCGTTGGTTCCATCAAAGATCGTAAACGGAGTACCAGTACGGGCGTTGAAAATGCCCGTAATCGTCCAACCATCAAGCAAGGCTTTTGCGAAACCGGTCTTGTTCCTGGCGAAGGGTATCGTCCAGATCAAGCTGCCCACAAAACGATGCCTGACGTCGAAGTCTGCCGGACCATAGTCGAAACTCGGGTCGTACGGATTCGTCAGCCCCAGGTTGCTATTGAATGCTCCTTCACTAAATGTTGAGCTCAGGTTGTCGTTCGCCTTGGCGAACGTGTAATGAGCCGTGAACTGCATTCCTGTATTGCGGAACCTGGTGCCGTCCAGCGCCAGGATCAGCGCGTTGTAACGAGAGTAGCCTTCGTTGCCGCGAGTGTTGATGTTGGAGTACTGGTTGTTGAGCCGTGAATTGGGATTTGCGTCTCCCTGATAGAAAGCTCCTGCACCCTGGATGTTCAGAGGCGAGATCGAATAGAGACTCTCACCGCGTGATCCCGAATACTCCACAGACAACACATTGCCTCGTCCGAGTTCACGTTGGAACGCGAGACTGAAGAAATGGGCATAGGCATTGACTATGTCTTCCCGCACGTGACGCAAGCTGGTGATCGGCAGAACCTTGGTGGGCGGCGATGTGCCGGCCAGGGGTCCTGCATTGTTTGTAGTGATCTGCAGATCGGTCACGTCGGCATTGTTGAATAGAGACAGAACCGCATAGTTCGGCGGATTCTGAATCACGTTGAACGTCACGTTGCCAAAGTTGCGCTCGTAAGCCAACCCATAACCGCCCCGGAGACTCGTCTTACCGTCGCCGAAGATGTCCCAGGCAAAACCTACGCGTGGCGCGAAATTGTTTTTGTCCGGTTTCCAAAGACCGCCCACCGGGCTGTCTTGAGCGAGCTGAACGCTGCCATTTCGGATTCGTTCCTGCAAAGTAGCTCCCGACCCGAAATAGAAGTTGGAATCCAATTCCGGATTCTTGTTTTTCTGCACACCGTAATATTCGTAGCGCAGTCCCAGGTTCAGAACCAGGTTGGGTCTGACGCGGAACGAATCATTCAGGTAAGCCGCCCATTCGTTGTAGCGATTGCTACGCGTAAAGTCCGGCGGACCGACAGGCAAATTCACATTCTGCCCCGGGAATTTTCCCTGCGGAAATACAGCCGCCTGAAACTGATTGATATTGCCGGTGACAAGATTACCCAGCGCCTGGGCATAGTTGCCCTGAGCACCGAGACTCTGAACTGCATTCTCGTAAGCCCCGAAGGTGTGGGTGTCCTGGATGTAGACGACCTGGCCGCCAAACTTGAGTTGGTGACGACCCAGTGTATAGCTCAAATCCTCATACACCTGCCCCAGGTTCTGAGGCCCACCGAATCCCGCAGGCGAGCTTGCCGCGTTATATGGCCAGTAACCCGGAAATGCGATCGCTTGTCCGCCGATCGTTCCCGTGGCGCCAGGAAACATGAAGAGACCTGGGGCAATAGGTTGAGCGCCGTATGGCTGGCTCCCGTTCAACCGATTGAAAGCAAGCTTGGTTTCGGACACAAGCTTCGGTGAAAACGTGTGTGTCAGGGAAACCAGGAAGTTGTTGTTCAGGTTGGTGGCGGGTGTATCGAACCCGACGTACGGACTGAACGCCGAGCTGCCGTTGGGGAAAAGCTTACTCTCTCGAGCAAAGCGCCCATAGATTAGGGTGTCGCGACTCAAGTTGAAGTCCACTCGCAAGGCCATCGAATAGGTGTTTTGCGGGACTCCACCGCCGAGGTTGGTCGGTTCGGTGAATCTGACGAGTTCAAAAGCTCGAAGATTCGGATCTAGTGCCGCGAACGCGTTGCCAGCCGGAAGGTTGAAAGTGTCAACGAGCTGCCCCACCGTAAAGGAGGTCCCGGTGGGTGTGCTCTGCAACGAATGAGCGGTGAAGAAGTTGCGCGTGGAAGCCGCGGAAGCATTGATCAATGCTGAGGTCGGCACCACTGACAATACTTCTCCGGTGCTCCGAACGCGGGTCCATTCAGTGCTGTTAAAGAAGAACAGCTTGTCCTTGATGGCAGGGCCGCCAATCGTGTAGCCAAACTGGTTGCGTGTGAAAACTCCGCGGGCAACACCGTTGGCATTATTGTTGAATCCATTCGAGGCCAAACGAGAAATACGATTGAACTCGAAAACCGATCCATGAAAAGAGTTGGAGCCACCTCGCGTCAGCACGTTTATGATGCCGCCAGATGCGCGTCCATATTCAGCTGAAAAGTTACTGGTGACGACTCGAAACTCGCCCACAGCGTCCAGGGGAATGTTCTGGCCCAGGGCGGCATAGTAGACGTTGTTATTATCAACACCGTCAAGTAGCACGTTCGTGCTGGCCGCGCGCTGGCCGTTGATATTATAACCCGCGCCACGACCCGAAACGCCGACGCCTGGAACTGCCGGACCGGGATCGTCATTGGAGACGTTGTTCGCAATTCCGATCAGGTCGTACGGGTTTCTTGTCAGAGTTGGCAGCTCGCGAATTTGCGTACCCGTAACGATGTTGGAAACTTCCGCCGTTTGGGTATTAACTTCGACTCCATCGCTCGCGATTACGCTGACGGTCTCGCCTGTGACTTCAGTCAGGGCCAGTTGTGTGTCAACAGATACCTTTGATCCGATAGTCACCTGGACTCGTTGGTTGCTGGGCTTGAAATTGCCACCCTGCACGCTGAGTTCATAGACCCCGGGTTGTAGCGAAGTGATGGTATAGCCACCCTGTTCGTCAGAGGTCGCAGTCACTTCGCGCCCAGTGTCCACTGATTTCACGCTGACAACTGCGCCTGCGACGACTGCCCCGTTCGGGTCCGTTACCTTCCCGACGATTTCGCCGGTCGCGCTTTGGGCCAGCGTTGTGGCAACCGTCAATGCCAGTGCAAAGACGACTGACAACAACCGTAATCCGCCACGAGTGGCGTTTTTTCCTTGTTTCGTCTTAATCATAATCAATTTCCTCTCTTGAACCGCTTGTCCCTGAAATGAAGCTGCCGTCTGATCGTGGAGTGCGTTAAAAGATCCTTTTTCCACGCGATCATTCGGCAGCTTCAAACTCATATATCGTTAAGCCGTTCCTCGGCCCCTTCGGGTAGTTCAAGATTCCAGGAACTCGGATGGCCAACGATGCAACGGGGAGTTGGCACGGTTCAGAAGGTGCAACGATCGTGCCTTCTGGCTCACACTCCCGAGAGGCCGCCTCATCACCCGCCTCGTCCCACTCGGCGCACAGTCGCCAAAACTCATATTGCGAGATTTGGATCAGGCGGAGATCAAATTGCTGTTCGTGGATATTGCTGACGAGAGAGTCTGTTTGTCGCTGCGGGTTTCTGCAGTTTTTCGTAGGGATCAGGCGGTGAGGTGAGGCTCTGTAATGGTGATATGCCTCGTTCACGAGGCAAGCCCGCAGGGCTGTTAGGCCAGCCGTTTTACGGCTGGTTGGGTGCCGCAACGATCGGTCCTTAGGCCGTTTCAAACGGCCTTGTCAGGACAGGAAAGGCCGCTGTAGCGGCCTCAAGGACACCCTCGCGATGGTGAACCAGCCGTAGAACGGCTGGCCTATTAGCCCTGCGGGATGGCGCGTAAACACGCCAACTCTATGGGCAGCCCTCACGCAACATATCGAGGTTTTTTTTGTGCAAGCAGCAAAAACTGCGCCCAGTACTCTGAAAACGAAATTACCCAGCCCGCTTGAACAAGTGGCGGACTGGGTGAATGAGGGGGCCGGTTCAGATCCAAGTCTCACGCATGTTGGCGAGTTTCGTGATCGCTTGTTTCCAAAA
The DNA here is from genome assembly GCA_051000815.1 of Pyrinomonadaceae bacterium. Lineage (GTDB taxonomy): Bacteria > Acidobacteriota > Blastocatellia > Pyrinomonadales > Pyrinomonadaceae > PSRF01. The sequence continues at coordinate 10,591 of JBPCNX010000039.1, read as the reverse complement.
ACGGATAACCGCCGGCAAAACCGTTCAGGCTTATTCCATAGTGCTTGATTTTTGAATTCAGCGTTGTTCCTTTTAAGTTCAATAGTCTCGCCGCACGCCCTTGATGCCCCGCTGTCTGCAGCAATGCGCGCTTGATGAGGGCGATCTCGAAACGACTGACTTCATCATAGAAGTCGACACCGTTTTCAAAACTGATTGTTTGAACCTCGCCGATGCACTGCACCTCACGAAGAAGCCGGAGAGTCAGTTTCTTCAGATTCGTGAGGCTGTTAGGGACGGTTACCAATTCCTCCTTCCCTTCATGCGGCGCGGCGCTTAGCTCTAATCCCTCGCTCTCCCAAACTGTCGTTTTCATATTTCCCTCCTATTCCCTGATTGATTTTCCCTGCGCTCAATGGGAGACCGGATTGTTGCCATCCAGAGCAAGCTCTTCATCGGGTTGATTCCACCTGGCGAGGTTCCTTAAGGCGTCGCCATCGCCCAGCCCCTTGATTTGTTCCCCACAGACCTCTTCAATTTTTCGGGAGTTGGCCAGGCTTAATCTCTCGTTCCTGCCGTCGTCCGGCAGCAGCCACTTCCCATCCTGCCCTTTCATTAAGTGACCGAGCTCATGCAGAAGTATCAACACGCGAACCTCGTGGGTGTTTGGCCGGAAATTTCCGATGCCAAGCACGGTGCGCTCCGAGCGCGAATCCCCCCTCTTATAGAACGGCCCGTTGGCATTGATAGAGACTTTGGAGAACAGCCTGTATCGCGTGCTGGTCCGGGCGTCCTGTCCGCTGATAGTGGGCCCATGCATTCGCATAGCAATCGATGAGGAGATGTAGTCTTTCCGCACCTGGCTTACGAACCGGTTGAAAACGTCCATCGAAGCAGTGGGGCTGCCGAAGAAGTCGCTACAACGGTTGCTCCTGCTCAGAATCGCGAGGGTGTTGTAGTAGGCCGACTCCAGCACTTTATCTCTTGAGATCAATACCGGGGGCGGCAGGGGCACACTCCCGACCGCATCGCCAGCCCTCGAGTGATATTCAGAATCAGGGCTACGAATAAGAGCCGGCGAAGGTTTAGCCAGGACTGTAGTCAATGCGAAAGACATCATCGTCGCGGCGATCAAAAAGTCGCGTAGCCTCATGGGAAGTCCCTCCTAACGAAAGTCTTAAGAATTCGTCCGGACTAATGATCCGCTGGGGAGCGAGCACTTGGGCATGAGCAACGCGAAGAGGTTTTTTAGAAGTGCGCCTGGGTCAACGCGACTCTTAAAATCCCCGGAATCGACATAGCAACTTATACGCGCGAGTTGTGCGAGTCGGATCTCTTTTATGACGGGAAGGCAGGCTCTTGTGACTAACGGGCTTGAGGCTGGGATAACGCGTAGCTAGGGAAGTTTGCCGAGGGCTTCCTGCAGCTTGTCTCGGTAGTTGCGAGAGAGTGCTAGCTGTGTGCCGTTTTCGAGGTTGATGCGATATTCACCATGAAACCAGGGCTGAAGTTCCCGAATGCTGGCGATGCGCACGATAGAGGAGCGATGGATGCGAACAAATTTCTTTGGATCGAGTTGCGATTCCAGACTACTGATCGTCTCACGAAGCAGGTGGGATTTCTTTCCGCTATGGACTGAAACGTAGTTGCCCTCCGCTTCGATCCAATCGATCTCGTTTGTGTCGAGGAAGTAGATGCGCCCGCCGGCCTTGATTACGAGGCGTTCAAGGTACTTGTTACCGGCCTTCAAATCTTCCAGTAGCGCCAAAATGCGTTGATCCATCCCGCCATTTCGCTCGCGCAGGATTCGCGCCCAGGCCCGCTGCCAGGAGATGTTGAAGCGTTCCTGATCAAACGGCTTCAGCAGGTAATCGAGTGCGTGAACTTCAAACGCGCGGACCGCATACTGGTCGTAAGCAGTGACAAAAATGACGTAGGGAATTTGTCCTTGTTCCAGACTTGCCAGAAGTTCAAAGCCCCCTAGCTCAGGCATCTGAACGTCGAGGAAGAGGAGATCGGGCGCGTGAGTATGAATCTCTTCCAGCGCTTCGCGGCCATTAACAGATTCTCCGACGATTTGAACCTGCGAATCGCCCTGAAGCATTTCCCGCATCATCGCGCGAGCAAGCGGTTCATCGTCCACCAACAGCACACGTATGAGTGGGACGTCGGTCATGGGTACTGCTAACGTAAACGATGCAGGGTTTCGAGTTTTTAGGGAGTCCTTATTGTTGTTACACCACAGCGCGGCAATCTCTGGCAAAAACTTTCAAAATTTAGGAATTGATCGAAGAGTGGGAGACTACGGGGTATCGGATCGGGGGGGAGTGGCATTGTCTGTGTGAAAAGGAATTTCCAGAGTTACGACTAACCCGCCGTCGGGATTGTCGCGCAAGTCAAAGACATGAGCCGCTCCGTATAGTTGCTCCAGCCGCTTCTCCGTATTGGCCAGTCCAAGACCTTTCTGGGATAGATTCTCAGATGTGTGGTGTGCGGGGAGCCCCGGGCCGTCGTCTCGAACTTGAATTCGGAGCGTGCCATTCCGCTTTTCAACTCCAATTTCTATGAGGCCAGGGGTTGAACGCGGCGCAATCCCATAGCGGATAGCGTTTTCGACGATGGGCTGGAGAATAAGTTTCGGGACTTTCGCGTCGAGAGTCTGATGGGCCACTTCCAAACGCGTCACCAGACGATCCTGAAAACGGATGCGTTCGATCTCCAGGTAACAACTGAGAAACTCCATCTCCTGTCGCAGTGTTACCTCCTGAGACCCGGAGTTGTCGAGAGTGAGCCGCAGAAAATCTCCCAGGCGGGTAATCATCTTGCGCGCAGACTCAGTGTCTTTGTTGAGCAGGGCGGAGATTGAGTGGAGGGTGTTGAAGAGGAAATGGGGTTGAAGCTGCATCTTTAGCGCATGAAGTTGTGCCTGAGAAAGCTGGGCCTCCAATTTAAGAGTCTGGACCTGACCCTCGCGATAGCGCCGGTAGTAATTGAGTGCATAACTGGTGAGAGCGATTAGCAAATAGATGCCGATTCCCTCGCTGAAATTCGCGACAACAAATCGGCCCATCCTTTCGAATGAAAAAGGCCTCCCCATGCTCCAGCCCCAGTAAACCCAGAGTACGACGTGGCCAAGCGCTGTAAGGAATACGCTGAGGACGATGCTAAGGGGAACATGCAACAGCGCGCTGCGCATCCAGTTGTTTCGTTCGATTGGTAACCGTGTCGCTGCCCACAGCACGAGGGGAGTTGCCAGGGCCCAAAGATAGGACCAGGTCATTTGCAGGTAGAGCGAATCAAACAGCGGTGCGGGCTTTTCCGAGCGGTAGGATGTGAAATAGCTCTGCAGGGTAAAAACGATTCCGATAAAGGTCCAGATTTCCCCAAATGAGCGCCAGGCGCATCCAGCGGCGTCGCCACAGACCGGCGCCGGCGTCCTGGCTCGCGAAATCTTGATCTATCTTTTCAGTCATCTAGCAAAGGGTGCTGAGAAAACGCAATATGCTTACGCGGTAAAGAGCAAGTCGGTGCAATTGGCAGGTCAGGAAGGTGGACCCTGTCCCCGCCGCAAAGCCGCGAGGCATTCATAAGAGAGGTCATACCTTTCACCATTGTCATTATGTTCTCATGTTGAAGGCTGCGTCGAGCGGGGACAGGGTCCACCTTCCTGACCTGCTAATTGCTTGAGGTACTCCTCAACGCTATTAAACCAGCCTCTTCACACACTCTCGGTAGCGCGTGCGTCGTGTTGCAGACTCCATTAGCCTGACAAACACGAAATCCTCTGACGTGCCTGAGAACGAAATTGGGCTTCAGACTCTTCAAATTACTGCACGCCACTTCATACAAATTCCCGATTCTATGCGTAGGGATCGAGGGGTAGATCGAGATGAAGCGTGAGCTTAGAGTAAGGGGCGGGTGCCGGACCAACGACTTTGTGATGACACGGCCCTCAGCAAGGTCGAAACGGCTCGACTGAATTTGGTGAGACGCCAATTTCAAACCCGCTTCCCACCGCTCGCTGCCCACTGCCAACTGCTCACTGCCCACTGATGTCAGAGCCCCTCGAAATCGCGAACATAGGTGCCCGGTATGGGTACGCGTTGAGCCCAAATGGGGAGGGCCTCTTGCTTCACTCGCGAATCCTTCGATGCATTTTTCTTGTTGGTATGTGTCTAAATGATGCCAATCGACCATATACGCCAGCATTAATCCAACGCTCACACCCTGACATTTGAGACCCGGCCGCGGGCATGGCCCTTGCCATACTATTCTTAGAAAACTAGGCAAAAACAGGGCAGTAGCTTCACAGGAACGAAAATAGTAAGCGAGGATTTACCTCAGCAACTTAAGGAGAGTTTTATGAATAATATTAAAGTATGGCCGCACATGACGATCGTGGGAGTGGTGGTCGCGCTCATCGCGGGCTTAGGCGTCGCGTTTTGGATGAAGAACGAGCAGACCGCATCTGCGGAGGAGCTGCCCTATGCAGCTCGCATCCAACGAGTGGACGGCGAAGTCGCTTTCAGCGATGGTCTCCCGAACAGCGATGCCAATGCAGAGTGGATCGCCGCTTCTCCGAATCAGCCCTTCTCAGTCGGAGATCGGATTTACACCAGGGATAACGCGCGCACCTCGCTCGCCTTCAGTGGCCGCAATTTCGCGCGGCTCAATCCAAACACTTCACTTGACGTGGTGTCGCTGGGAGAACGCCGCACTCAGCTCGCCCTCCGCGACGGTTCGGCAATGTTCGACCTCGGGTATTTACAAGATGACGAGTTGTTTGAAGTAGCCACGCCCAACGGTTCGGTAAACTTTGATCAGCCCGGACTCTACAACGTCGGTTTTGACAACAATGGCGGCGTTCTTGTTTCAGTGCTAAGTGGACTGGCGCAGGTTGTAGGCTTGGGGGGCTCCGGCCAGATCAATAAAGGCGAGATGCTTACCCTTCTGGGCCAGACGGCCGCCCAGGTCGCGTTGTCGCGCATGAATCCTCAGGATGCCGGATATCAGGTAGACGATTACTACCGGTATCAATATCCGGATTCTTACGACGGTCGTTACAACAACTACGACGCTTACCTTAGCGATCCTAACTATTACGATCCTTACCGTCGCAACGCGAGTTATCAGTATGCGAGTTCGATGATTCCGGGCATCAACGACCTGGATTCCTACGGCGACTGGCAGAATGTTGACCAGTATGGCTATGCCTGGAGACCGCGGGTCGATTCAGGTTGGGTTCCCTATCAACAGGGTCAATGGGTCAACGATTATCCCTACGGGCCGACCTGGGTTTCCAATGAACCCTGGGGCTATGCGCCGTATCACTACGGACGTTGGGCCAACGTGAATAATCAGTGGTACTGGATTCCCGACGCCGTTAACACGACGCCGGCGTATGCTCCCGCCCTCGTTGCTTACGTTCCGCTAAACGATGCGAACCAAATCGGCTGGGTGCCGCTGGGGCCGGGCGACCCCTATGCTCCGCGTTATTACGACGAGAACTGGCAGCCGCACTACTTATCACAGACGAACGTAATGCCTGCAAAACTTTATAATTACGGCATACCTGGAGCAGTCACGGTTGTGCCTGTCGATGCTTTCGGTCGCCCTATCGATCCGCGCAATCTCAGAAGGATTGATCAGCAGGTGTTGGCATCAGTTCGGCCAACGCTCGATCCATTGACTTACACTCCGCTCCGCAACGCCGTGACCCGCTCGGCATGGGGCCGCGGCAAGATTGATCTGCCACCGGGCATCGCGAAGAAATTGAACGACACGCGCGTTTTTGTCGGTACCGATCCAAAGGGCTCATGGTTCAAGAAAGATCTGGCGAAGTCGCTACGCGTGGAACGTGTTCCCGACAACGCGAAGAATCAGAAGTTCAAGGCTAAAGATGCAGGAGATGCCACTGCGAAAGACAATCGCCAGCAATCGCAGCAGGTGGAACAGGCGCGCAAACAAGAAGCAGACCGGCTAAGCGCCGAGGCTAATAAGGGTAATAAAGAAGCTAAGCAGCAGGTGCGTCAGATTGAGCAAAAGCAACAAAGAGCCACGCGAACTCAAGCTAAGGAGATTCGCGCGCAGCAGCCCAATCAGCAAAAGGCCCAGCCCAAAGCGCAACAACAGCAGCCGCAGGCAGAACGCGCAATCAACCCGGCTAAGCAGCAGGCCCAGGGAGAGCGTGTAAGCAACCCGGTAAAGGCGCAGCCGCAGCCGAAGCAGCAGTCACAAGGGGCTGCGAAACAGGAGAGCAAGCAGGCGCCGCCAGCCAAGGCGCAGGGTAATGCGGGAGCCGCTAAAGCCAAAGGCAAAGGAAAGCCGTAGGTTGGGAAGTAGGCTGTAGACAGTAGGCAGTTAGGCAGTAGGCAGTCAGCAGAGCCCGACCGTCAGGCGGGCTCTTGCTGTTTGCCGACATTCTCTTCGCGCTGAAGGCGCGAAATAAGATAGCCAGGGGCAAGCGAAGCGCCGCCCCTGGATCATGCCGCCAGCACTCTCGCCCTGAAGGGGCGACATAATCATTCACTCGTTAGGGTAGCGACTGCGTTTGAGAGGATAACGGGACACTGGCTCTTCGCGCTGAAGGCGCGAAATAAGGTAGCCCGGGGTAAGTCCCAATTTGTCGGGACGCCGCCCCTTGATCGCCACCACAAGTATCCTCAACCTGAAAGGGCGAACGACTCACTAATTTCTGCTTTCGCGACGGTGGGTCTCACTCCCAACGGTTCCTAATCGTCCCGAGCGCGCCCGGGCGCCCGCCTTCAATCTCATACTATTTCAGGAAGATATCCAGACGCTTCTACGTCTAACTACAAAATTGACGTCACTAGACAAAAGGAGCTGCTTGAAAAACTATAAAAATCACGCGGTCGTGGGTATCACAACTTTGGTCGTGCTCACGTTGTCTTCCTGTAGCGCTGGACAGGCTAACGTTACCAATCTGCAACAGTCGATGTTTGCTCCCGCGCCGGGTTCACCAATCGCCGTCACGTGTGGGCCGGGCAACGTGGTCGTCGGCGATCTAAATAACGACGGCAAGGCTGATTCGGGAGTCGCCTGTGGTGAAGAGCGCAAGCTGACAGTATTGCTAAACACCGGCGGCGGACAATTTCGCGCGTCCAATCCGGTTTCACTCCCCGATAGTCCCGGTGACATGGTGCTCGGCGACGTGAATGGGGACAACAACCTGGATTTGGCGATCGATAGTCACGACAGTTACGGCGTGGTCTTGCTGCTTGGTGATGGCAAAGGCGGGCTGGTGCTCGCACCGAATTCCCCAATTGTTATGAAGGAGGGCCAACATCCGCACACACACGGTTTGGCATTGGGCGATATGAACGGCGATCGCAAACTCGATCTCGTCACCGCCAACAATGCGGACAATGATATTTCTATCGCCCTTGGCGACGGGCGCGGCCGCTTCACACGCGCTCCCGCCGCATTCGCCGTTGGTCCCAGCCCGTATCCGTTTGCCCTGCGCGACGTAAACAACGACAGCCGTCTCGATATTATCGCGACCGCCACTGCCACAGGACCTCAACGCGCGCAACAACTACCGTCGAGTTTTGCGTTGACGCTGCTGTTGAATGACGGCCGCGGTGGCTTTCGCCGGAGCGAGCTTCCCTTGCGCACCGGTCAACCGTGGTTTGCTGACGTGGGCGATGTAAATGGCGATCGCAAACCGGATCTGGTGGCCACTCATCACGACCAGAGCAAGTTGAGTGTGCTGCTCGGCGATGGTGCGGGTCGTTTTTCGGAAGCCGGCGGCTCGCCGTTCGACTTTGGCCGTAGTGCCTTTCAGGTGGTCCTTGCGGACATGAACCGCGACGGCCGTGTTGATGCGCTTGCCGCGGCGGGTGAGGGCGTGCGGATCATGTTGGGCGACGGCCGCGGCAACTTCAAGCCGGCGCCCGGCTCACCTTTTCAGACAGGAAGAGGGGTTTGGCGACTCGCAGTCGCCGACATGAACGGCGACACCAAACTCGACATCGTCACCACCAATCTCGAAAGCCGAAGCATCAGCATCCTGCTGGGGCAGTGAGTAGTGGGCAGTGGGCTGTGAGCACTGAGCAGTGAGCTGTGGGCAGTGGGCGGTGGGCAGTGGATAGTGAGCAGTGGGCCGTGAGCAGCGCGCCGATTCCGGGCCATCTCCTAACCATTCTTCACGCCGAAGGCGTGACAGAAGGTAGCCAGGGCAAGTCCCGATTTGTCGGGACGCCGCCCCTTGATCGCCACCACAAGTATCCTCAACCTGAAAGGGCGACAGAGTACTACGATTACTACGAGGAGATCGGCGGTGGGACCGATTAGAAAACCGATCGCTACTGGAAATACCGCGTAATCTCAGCACCGATCCACTCTCCAACCGGTACGGAGACACCGTTACCAATCATTCGGTAAGCATCGTTATAGCTTCCTGCAAAAGTGAATGTGTCAGGAACTCCCTGCAGCCGGGCGTACTCTCGAACTGTGTACGGCCGCGCGCCGCGCGGAAATCGCTTGTCCGCTACGAGTCTCGTGCTCAAGTCTTTGGCGTAGTGAGCAACGCAAGTGGGTGCGATATCCCCGCGTCTTGGATCGCTGACAATCGGTAGATCTCGATACGCACCGTCGAGACGTTTGCCCACATAGTCCGGAATGTGCGGCGTCGGATCGGGCTCAAGTATCTCTGCTAGCGTGACAGCCCTCTCAGCTGCAGGCTCGCGCCAGAGAAAACTTCGCCGGCTGCCAATGATGATTAGCCTTTCTCTCTTTTGCGGTAGCCAGATCGAAGATTTGACCGGACAGGCAACGTGCACGTAGTACTCCGGAAGCTTCGTCATTGCTTCCATGACGACCGGGAATTTCTTCATGCCCGGAACATTTTCAACCGCATAAAGCTCGGGCCGGCGAATAGCAACGTGCCTGAAGAAATGCAGGAACAACTCGTCGCCGGTGCGCACACCATGAATGTCAGCGATCGGTGAATACCTTGTGCATGGATAGGTCGCCACCATCACATGACATTCCTTTTCAGACTCAACGAGCTTCTTTGTGATATCGCATTGCACGACTTCATGAGAGAAGTTCCGGCGCATTGTGTCGCAACAAAGAGCGTCAATCTCAAAGCTCTGCTGCAACGTCAGCCCGCCAGATTGGAGGCCGATGTCCATCAGCCCGGCCCCAGAGAAGTAAGTGTTAGCGAGTATTGGGATCATCCGGCAAGGCTACCCAGGCAAGGCTTAGCGCGGCAAGGTTAGCGGTTGACCACACGTTGGACTTGTTAGGAAAGCCCTCTTGCATGCCGCGCTTTGCGCAGTCCTAATCAAAGCCTTTGTCCTGCATTCGCGACTCACATACTCTTTGCACCTGCAAGAGACGTTCTGCTTAACGGAAGGAGCACAAACTATGCTCGACGATCTTCGTCGTGTTGAGATATCCAACGGAATCGCAAACATTGTGGTCTCACTGGAGTTTGATGGAGAGAGAGAAAGTACTCAGCTCTTGATCGATGGCATTAGCTATCATTTCGAACGAATAAAGAAGGAGCGACTTATGGGCGATTACAAGGTTGATGGCGACCCTGACTATGAACCTCAGTCGGACGTTAGCGGTTACTGCTATTTGATAGCTCCATACTGCAAATGAAGAAGGAATGTGAAGCAGCCAGTTAGATGTTGGGTGGACGCCTCGTCACGGACGAAGTTTTCAGATTACGTTAAAGCCAATCTCTTGAAGGTATTCAAACGTTGCATCGTAAAACCCTGGCTTCCGAGTTGGGTCGTTAGAGTCTCCCTGAGGAACGAAGATGACCATTCCTTGGCGAGCACGCGTTAACAAAACGCGATACGCATTCTTTTGATAGGCCTGTCGCTCTCGCTTATTAATCCGATTCCATCGATCGCCACAAAACGACTTATGTTCCCAACGCTGCGGTGTGTATCTGAAATCCGCATCCCACGTTACGCAGGCCCAGTCGAGTTCAAGCCCTTGAACGTCGAATTCCGTGGCAGCATCCTCAAGATAAAAAGATGAGCGAGTATCCTCAGCTCCATCCAAAAACCAATGAATTGGATCAATCTTAAACTTTACGTTGATTGCGTGTGGCTTCAGTCTTTCAGCTTGAGACGATGCTACAATTCCGTAACGCTCCGTTCCTCGTGCTTGTTCTCTAAGCCAACGCTTTGCTTTGGCAAGATCACGCGTGAGCACGATTGGATACCTCGCCGAAACGTTAGCCAAAGTCTTGCCCGCTTCGTCCTTTTCGAGATCGAGCAGTTGTTTGATTAGCAGTGAAACGTTTTCAGCACGAAAAGATCGCATCGAGACGGCGAGGTGCAACTCATCTTTGACAGTCACATCAGAGTGCGAACGCAATAGCTCCAATGCGTGTCCAGCCGCGTATTCGCCGACAGTCGCGAGGATACGTACACATGCCAGTCTGGAAAAGCGCGATTCAAAGCATTAATCCACTCAGTGATTCCGGCCTCACCCCTATTGATCTCCTGCCCTCCACCGACTAGGCAAACGATAACCGCCCAATCGGGATGACGGTTAAGACATGAAATTAAGAACTCGGGCTCAGACTGGTTGAAGTTCGGGGTGCTCTTCTTGCGACGCATAAAACTTG